>CAZGUU010000005.1:0-38466 GCA_964529315.1 uncultured Enterobacteriaceae bacterium | reverse complement strand
CCTCACAGCACGTACTCGACCTGAAGGCGCACGTTGCCGCGGTCACGCACGAAGCCCAGCGGCGGACGGAAGACGCCGCTGTTGATCGCCGTGTAGTCGACCACCAGCCGCCAGGGGTCGCGCGAGAAGCGCAGGCCGGGCTGGAAGAGGATGCTGCCCTGCCAATCGTAGAACATGCTGAGCCCGGGCGACGCATGGAGGTTCACGTCGGTGAGCGGCAGCTTGACGATGTAGCTGGTGGAGACGGCGAAGGTCTGCAGGATCGAGTTGCCCACCTGCGGCACGACGCGCATTCCGTTGTTCGGCTCGGCCACCGGAAACGCCTGCAGCCGGTCGCGGTCGAAGATGTGGCGGTAGAAGACCTGCGTGGTCAAGAATACGGTCTGCCTGGGATTCAGGAAGGGGGCGTACACGCTCGCGTCCCAGCCGAGCGCCACGTTGAAGGTGTCCTTGCGCGTGACCGTATCGAAGGTTCCCGCGTACACCGGCTCGAAGAAGTCGGAGAGGAGCTCCTGGGTGATCCCCTTGCCGGGAAAGGCACTCTCGGTCGGGCCGCGGAACAGCGCCTCGTTCTTCATCCAGGCGACCTCGGCACGCAGCACGCTCCTGAGCGATGGCAGGGCCGTGGTGAGGGAGAGCCCGTTCACCCAGACCAGCGGCGCAAACGTCTCGGCCGCGAGCAGGGTGATGCTCCGCACGTAGCCGGGGTCGTCGGGGGTGGGCTCGCGCAGGTGCACGGCCGGAATGTCGAGCATCGTCTGATAGCTCGCCAGCGTGAAGGTGAAGTCGCTCGCGTTGAAGACGAAGCGCGCGCCGCCGCGCAGGTCGTGCACCGTCAGGCTCGGGGCTTCCAGCAGCACGATCTGCGCCCCGGTGGGCGGCCCGCCGGGCAAGGCCCACGGAGATCCGGCCGGTGCCCCCGGCACGAAGGCGACGGTGCGGTCCAGAGCCACGTAGCCCTCGAGAAACGCCTGATCCAGCGGTCCGATCGAGCCGAAGTTGTAGCTCGTCCGCAGCATGTCGAGCGGCACGCGCCGCTCGTCGAGGTCGATGAAGAAGCCTCCGAAGCTCGAGTCGATCGGGTTGATGTTGTCGAGCAGGCGGAAGGCGTCGGTCTCGCCCCAGGCGATGATCTGGCGGCCGATGCGCAGGAACACCGGCCCCTGCTCCCAGTCGACGAAGGCCTGGAAGAGGCGGTTGCGATTGCTCGCGATCTGGCGCAGGCGGTGGCGCACGGCGTAGCTCTTGGCGCCAGCCGTCTCGGTCGTGTGTCCGCCCTGGCGCAGGGCCTCCTGGATCTCCTGCAGGGCCTCGAGGCCGTGGCTGTACTCGTCGGGGCCGAAGTCGTAGATGCCCTCGTACTCGCCACGGTAGGTGAGATTGTATTGGAGCTCGCTCACGCTCGCCGGCAGGACGTCGCGGAAGAGGTGGAGCAGATCGTGGTTCCACTTCACCTGGAGGAAGTAGCGGTTCTGCATCAGGTGGCCGGCCCCGGAGTAGGGGAACGTCACCCCGGAGCTGCAGACGTACGGGTCGGGGTGGGCCAGACACTCCGGCGACTGGTTGCCCGGACGCGTCGACTGCTTGGCCGTCGTGCCGATGCGCGCGTTCACGTAGGCGCGCACGTTGACGTCGATGTTCCCTTCGGCGTCGAGCTTGACCGCCGCCGCATCGCGCGAGATGCCGGCCAGCGCGGCTGCCGCCAGCAGGATCGGAACCAGAGGGCTCGGGGCGCGGCGCGTCATCGGGTTCCCTCCTCGGTTGGAACTCTCGCTCGGAAAGCGCGCCGTCATCGGGCAATCGGGTCGGCTTGTCAATCGCCCGGCCCGGCCGATCGCCCGCACCACCACCACCACCGCAGCGGCAGGATTTTCCGCTTGTCTCCCGCACCCGTTCGACCCGCCCATCGACCCGGAGGCGGACGGGCTTCGCCTCGAGGTGCATGACGCCGACGGCGGCGCGGCCGTCGATGCGATCCTGCCCCCCGGCGCGTACGACGACTCGACCGGGGTCGGCTGGAAGGTGAGCCGCTCCCCGCCAGGATCGGGATCAGAGGACTCGAGGATTGTCAGAGCGGTCGCCCGAGTGGCATGCTGTGCGCATGAGCACCCCGGCGCCACGCCGCGTGTCCTTCGCCGAGTACCTCCGGCTCGAGGAGTACAGCAACGTCCGCCACGAGTTCTTCGAGGGTGCGATGGACGCAATGGCGGGGGGCCCCCCGCCACGCGGCGCTGACCAGCCGGGTGATCATCGCGCTCGGAGCACAGCTTCGGGGCCGGCCTTGCGAGGTCTTCGACCCCGACCTGCGGATCCGCACCGCAGCCACGGGGCTGGCCACCTATCCCGACGTCTCGGCGGTCTGCGGGCCGCTGGAAGCCGACCCGGAGGACCCCAACACCGTCCTGAACCCGATCGTGCTCGTCGAGGTGCTGAGCGACTCGACGGAGGAGTACGACCGCGGCGAGAAGCTGGACCACTACCGCCGCATCCCGGCGCTCCGCGATGTCGTCCTGGTGTCTCACCGTGATCCGAGCATCGAGCTCTGGCAGCGGAGCGCGGAGGACGCAGACGACTGGTCGTGCCGGACCTACGGCAGCGGCAGCCGGGTACCGGTGTCGTCGATCGGCTGCGAGCTCGACGTCGATGAGCTCTACCGCAACATGCCCGGCGAGACGGTCTGAAGCCGGCGCTGCCCGGCACCGGATGCAGCTCGGTCGGTTCAGGGCCGGGGCCAGCCCGACCGGCTCGGTGGCGAATCGAGGTCTACCCGCCCGAACCCCGTCGCTTCCCTACCCGTACGGCAGCGTCGGCCGACCGCCGCCGCGTGAGCTCCGGGCCCGCGTCACTTCGGGCAGGCGCCCTTGGTCCACTTGCAGCCCGAGGGCAGCCGTCCGTCCTTGAGTTCGGCGCACTCGGCCTTGCAGTCGAACTCGGTCATGTCCGACTTGCAGTCGAAGCGGTCCTCGGCCGTTGGGTGGAGCTTGGGGAAGCAGCAGCACCCGGCCGCCGCCCCGTAGGGCTCGCCGGTCGCCGGATTGAGGCCCGCTTGCCCGCGCCCGCCGGCATCGCCCTGCGCGCCCACCCCGCCGACCACGGCGAGCGACATCGCCCCGGCCACCACCAGGGCCACGACCAGCGCCCGTATCGAGAGCCTTCCCGTGCGATCGCGTGATGTAGACATGTCGCTGCCTCCCCTTTCGCGCTCGTCGGCGGGCTCGATCCGCCGCTTGCAGTCTGCCATCGGAGCCGCGGCGAGAGAACTTTATCCCCGGGTGCCCCCCGGGCTGGCATCGGCCGCGCGTCGGCCATATGGGAAGTCGTCCCCAGGCAAACAAGGAGGTCAGCTCGCATGCTCACCGTCTACGGAGTCGGTCCGTCCCCGTTCGTGCGCAAGGTGCGCGTCCTGCTCGCGGAGAAGAGCGTCCCCTACCAGCTCGAGCCGGTGCTGCCGATGAACGTCAGCGCCGAGTTCAAGAAGATCAGCCCGCTGGGCAAGATCCCCGCGCTACGTGACGGCGAGCGCACGCTCGCCGACTCCTCGGTGATCTGCGCCTACCTCGAGCGCACCCACCCCCAGCCGGCGCTCTACCCGGCCGAGCCCTACGACCAGGCCCGGGCGCTGTGGTTCGAGGAGTACGGCGACACCGGGATGGCCGAGGTCATGGGGCCGAAGATCTTCTTCCAGAAGATCGTCGGACCGCGCTTCATGAGCCAGAAGACCGACGAGGCCGTCGTCGCCAAGGCGGTCGCCGAGGACCTGCCGCGCATCTTCGACTACCTCGAGGGCGAGCTCGGCACGGCCGACGCGCTGGTCGGCGGGCAGCTGTCGATCGCCGACATCGGCGTGTGCACGCAGATCGTCAACCTGCGCCACGCCGGCTTCGATGTGGACGGGGCACGCTGGCCCAAGCTCGCGCGCTACGCGAGCGCGACGCTCTCGCGGCCGTCCTTCACCGCGCTCCTCGGCGAGGAGCGCGCGATGCTCGGCCTCTGAGACACGGCGGCCCACAGCGACCACCTGCGACGTGCCGGCTCGGGGATCGACGCCCTCCCCGCGCCGGCGCGCCGCGGGCCGACCAGCCGCGAGGCGCCCGCGCGGCTTGCGGCCGGGGCGCTCGCCCGACCGTGGCCGGGATCGCCCTCGCTCTCGGCCTCGGCGCGCTGGGAGTGCTCGCGGGCTGCGGCGATCGGGAGGGGGTGGAAGTGGAGCCGACCTGGATCGCCGGAGAAGTCGATGTGGTGCCGCGGCCCGAGCGCGTCTGGCGCGACGCGGCCGGCACCAGCGTCGCCCTCGACGCGCAGACCATGCTGCTCGTCGAGCCGGACGATGCCGCCGCGCGCGAGGCGGCAAACCTTCTTCAGGATCTGCTGCGCCGCCAGAGGCTGGCCCTGCCCGAAATCGCGAGCTCGGCGAACGCCGGCGATGCAGCCGCGCGTGCCAGCTCGATCCTGCTCGCCACCGCGGGCGCGGACCCGGAGCTCGGCGCCGAGGGCTACGCGCTGCGCGCCGCCGGCCAGCGCGTGGAGATCCGCGCGACGTCGGCCGCAGGCCTGCTGCACGGCGTGCAGACGCTGCGCCAGCTGCTGCCCAGCGCCATCGAGAGCGCCCTCCCCGAAGCCGGGGTCGACTGGCGGATCCCCGCAGTGCGCATCGAGGACCGGCCGCGCTTTGCCTGGCGCGGCTACATGCTCGACGTGAGCCGTACCTTCTTTCCCATCGAGTTCGTGCGCCGCACGGTCGACCTGATGGCGCTCTACAAGATGAGCGTCCTGCACCTCCATCTCACCGACGACCAGGGCTGGCGCATCGAGAGCGACGCCTTCCCGCAGCTCCACGAGCTGGGCTCGCGCTGGGATGCCGAGCGCGCACCGAACGAGCGCGGCGGCTACTACACCAAGCAGGAGCTGCGCGATCTGGTCGCTTACGCGCGCGGCCGCCACATCGAGATCGTCCCCGAGATCGACATGCCCGGGCACAGCCTGGCGATGCTGCACGCCATGCCCGAGCTCGCCTGCACGAGCTCGCCCGAGCAGGTGCGCACCTCGGCGGAGTTCCCCATCGTACCCTACGAGAGCGGCCCGGTGATCCACGAGGAGATCCTCTGCGCCGGCCGCGAGCGGGTCTACGAGGTCCTCGAGGCGGTGCTCGACGAGGTGCTCGACCTCTTTCCCAGCCGCTGGGTGCACATCGGCGGCGACGAGGCGCCCAAGGCCGAGTGGGAGTCGAGCTGGGAGTGCCAGGCCCTGGTGCGCGATCTCGGCTTGCAGGACATGGAGCACCTGCACGCGCACTTCACGCGGCGCATCGAGCGCTTCCTGGAAGCGCGCGGCCGCGTGCTGATCGGCTGGGACGAGATCCTCGAGGCCTCCAACCACGGCGACCAGAGCACCCGCCTCTCGGATGCCGCCGCCGTGATGCACTGGCGCGACTTCCTGCAAGAGCCGCCGGCGGGCCTCTTCGACCGCGACGTCGTCCAGACGCCCTTCACCTCGCTCTACTTCGACTACCTCTTCGTCGCGCCGCGCAAGACCTACGAATTCGAGCCGGTGCCCGACGGCGCGACGCCCGAGCAGGCGCGTCACGTACTCGGCGTGCAGGGCAACATGTGGACCGGCTTCGCGCCGGGGCGCAGCGAGGCCGGGGTCGACCGCCACACCTTCCCCAAGCTGCTCGCCGTGGCCGAGACCGGGTGGTCGGCCAAGGAGCGGCGCTCGTGGGACGATTTCGCGACGCGTCTACCGGCGCACGAGGAGCGGCTCGACCGGCTCGGCGTCGAGCGAGCCGGCTAGCGCCGCATCGACCAGAGGCCCAGGCAGTCCGGGAACTGCAGGCCCGCCGCCATCGTCTCGGGTGGGTTCGGCTCGCCGTCGCTGCCGAAGGTGATACGCCGCACGGAGCCGGTCTTGGGCCCCGGGCCTACCTCCGCACCGCTGATCACGATGCCGATGTCGGCGTAGTACAGCGTGCCGTCGTCGCCCAGCGCCAGGCCGAGAGGCGTGCCCGTCGAGAAGGGCGTCTCGCCGAGCCTCTCGCCATCGGGCGGCTCGAGGACGGTCCGCACGAAGCGTCCGTCCGCATCGTACTCGTTGATCACGCCGGTGATCACGCTGGCCACGTAGAGGTGGCCGCTGGGGGCTCCGACGACGCCCGACGGCGTGCTCACGCCGTGGTCGGGCGCACCGATCAAGCGCTCCTTGCGGTAGGAGTCGGCGAGCGGCGAGCCCAGCGCATCGGTGCGGCCGCAGCCCCCGGCGGCGTCGGCGGAGCTGGGGAACGGTCCGGTGTAGCGAAAGATGCCCGCGGCCGTGGCGTCGGCCTCCGCTGCCGGCCGCGGGGAGGCCAGATAGAGAGAGTCGTCCGGGCCGACGTAGATCTGCTGCCCCGTGGCGACCTGCAGATCGATCTTGCAATACGAGACGTCCTGGCGATCGAACGGTGGGAACCAGACGATGAGCTGTCCGTTGGCCGGTCCGGAGACCTCGTTGCCGATGTCGGTGGTCACGACGCGCCCATCGGAGAGAACGCCACAGCCGAAGTTGTCTGGGCCGCCCTGGTAGGTGGGAGGATTCGGCTGATGGGTATCCTCGCCGGTGATCAGGTAGTGCTTGCCGCCGCTACGAAAAGTGCAGATTTGGCCATTGATGTCCCAGCCGTCGGGATTGCCCGGGGATCCATCGAAGGTCTCGTTCGCCGCGTTCACCTTCTGCGACGCAAACGGCGGCGTGAGCTCGTATGCCCAGAGGTTGTTGCCCTCGGGGCTGAACAGAGCTCGGGCGCCATCGCCGCCCGCCGGCGAGCCATCCGAGCACGCGGCGAGCAGGGCGGCCGCGGCGACTCCGAGCCAGCGGCCCGCGCGGGGGCCCACAGCCTTGTGCGAAGCCGCGGTGTGCGCGGCGGCGATCGAGGGTGACGACACCTGGGCCTCCTCCCGCGGGGCGCCGCTACGCGGCGGCACCACGCAGGCAGAGGATCACGGTGTCACGCGGAAGTCGAGGACTTTCGCGCGGGCCTGCTCGAGCCTCTCGAGATCGCCGCCGCCGCGCCCGCGATTGCGCTCCCCCGCGCCGTCGGCCACCAATGGCCTCCGTGGACGGACCAGCCCGAGACAGCGGCCGATCAGCCGGCTCCGCGACCCGCGTCGTGCACCGCACCTGCACGCTGTGCGAGGCGTGCTGCGGCATCGATGTGCGCATCGCCGGCGCGCGCATCGCGGCGATCGCCGGCGATCCCCTCGACCCGTCGAGCCGAGGCTACGTGTGCGCCAAGGCCGCCGCCCTGCAAGACCTCCACGAGGACCCCGACCGCCTGCGGCAGCCGATCCGGCGCACCGCCCGAGGGTGGGAGAGCGTCGACTGGAAGACAGCGCTCTCGTTCGCCGCCGAGCGTCTGAGCACCCTGCAGCGGGCGCACGGCAACGACGCGGTAGCGATCTACTGGGGCGAGCCCGTGGTCCACGACCTGGGCGCACTCCTGTTCAAGGACACGCTGGTCGCTGCGCTCGGGACCAGCAAGCGCTTCAGCGCCAACTCGCTCGACCAGCTTCCGCGACAGCTCGCGAGCCACTGGATCTACGGCAGCGGGCTGCTCGTCTCGGTTCCGGACGTGGACCGCACCGATCACCTGCTGGTCCTCGGGGCGAACCCCGTGGTGTCCAACGGCAGCCTGCTCACGGCGCCGGACCTGCCCGCCCGCCTGCGGCGCATCCGCGGTCGCGGCGGCAAGCTGGTCGTCGTCGACCCGCGGCGGACCGAGACGGCCAGGCTCGCCGACGAGCACCACTTCATCCGGCCGGGCACCGATCCCTGGCTTCTCGCCGCCCTACTTCACGTCCTGTTCGCCGAGGGGCGCATCCGGCTGGGAGCGCTGGCCGGGTTCGCCGACGGCCTGGAGGACGTCCGGCGGGCGGTGGCCGACCTCGCCCCCGAGGTGGTGGCGGAGCGGGTCGGCATCGCGCCGGACGCGATCCGCACCATGGCGCGCGAGTTCTCGGATGCGCCGCGCGCCGTCTGCTACGGCCGGATGGGCGTGAACACGGTCCCCTTCGGCACCGTGAGCAGCTGGCTCGTCGAGGTGCTCAACATCGCCAGCGGCAACCTCGATCGCCCCGGCGGGGCCATGTTCCCCAGGCCGCCGGTCGACGTGATCGCCCTGCAGCCGAGGACCGAGCGCGGGCGCTGGCGCTCCCGGGTGCGCGGCACGCCGGAGTTCATGGGCGAGCTACCGACCGCGACGCTCGCCGAGGAGATCGAGACGCCGGGCGACGGGCAGATTCGCGCGCTCGTCAGCCTGGCGGGCAATCCCGTGCTCTCCTCTCCTGCGGGCCACCGGCTGAGCGCGATGCTCGGCCGGCTCGACTTCATGGTGGCGATCGACTGCTACCTCAACGAGACCACCCGGCACGCCCACCTGATCCTCCCGCCCGTCGGGCCTCTCGAGCGCGAGCACTTCGACGTCGCCTTCCACCTCTTCGCGGCGCGCAACGCCGCCCACTGGTCGCCAGCGGCCTTCGATGCCCCGCCCGACGCGCGCAGCGACGGAGCGATCCTGCTCACGCTCGCCCACCGGCTGTACCGGGCGCGCGGCGGCCTGGGCCGCCTGCGCGCCGCCGGGCTCGGAGCGCTGCTCGCGCTGGGAAGCGAGCGGACGGCACGGGTCGCCCTCGATCTCGCGCTTCGCGCGGGTCCGTACGGCAGCGGACTCCGCCCGTGGCGAGAGGGCCTGAGCCTTGCGCGCCTGCGCCGCGCGGCGCACGGCATCGACCTCGGCCCGCTCGAGCCCTGTATGCCGGATCGCCTTCCGGCGCGTCCCGGCGGGCGCAAGAGGATCGATCTGGCACCGCACGAGATCGTCGCGGACTTGGAGCGCCTGCGCCGCGGATCGGCCTCGCGCCCACTGGGCCTGGTGCTGGTCGGCAGGCGCGAGGCCCGAACGGTGAACAGCTGGTCGCACAACCTGCCGCGCCTGGTCACCGGCCCCTCCCGGTGCGTGCTCCTCATGCACCCCGCCGACGCGGCGGCGCGGGGAATCGAAGCCGACACCGTGGTGCAGGTGTCGAGCCGCGTCGGGGCGGTCGAGGTCCCGGTGCGGCTCACCGCCGAGATGATGCGCGGGGTCGTCTCGCTGCCGCACGGCTACGGGCACCGCGGCGCCGGCCTGCAGCTGCGGGTCGCCACGGCGCACGCCGGCGCCAGCATCAACGACTTGACCGACCCAGCCGAGATCGACCCTCTCTCGGGAAATGCCGTGCTGAACGGCATCCCGGTGCACGTGGCGCCCTGCCCGACGAGCAGCCGCTCCGGGTGAGCCCGCGGGGCTCCATCGCGCGGTCCGCGGACGAAGCCAGGCCTAACGCGCTGCGCGGCATCGCCGAGCGCCCCGCCGCGCAGCGCGTGCGCCCTGGGACGGCCGGGCTCGCCCGGCCCCGCTCGAGCCGACGCGCACACCGTCCCTCGAGGCGCGCTCCCACGGCCGCTCCCGACGCGTCGATCAGCGTCGCGTATCCGACCTCGGCCCCGCCACCCGGGGCTCGCCCAGCTCGGACGCCTTCACCACGCGGCACCTGGGCTCGGGGTGCGAGTCGGCGCGCGCCCAGCGCACGCACATCGTGCCGTGGTCGTGGCCGGCCGTGTCGATCCAGTTGGGATGCCCCGGATCGCGATGTGCGACCACGAGCTCGAACGATCCGTCGGCGCGGAGCTCGGCCTGGCCGCTGTTGATGTGCACGCGCCGGAACTCGTAGTCGAGCGACTCCGCCCAGACGTTGGCGAGCTGGAAGTTCCAGTAGTGGCAGCGCGGCGGCACCGCCTCGATCACCAGCGCCTCGTCCTGCGCGAGCTCCCAGAGGCCGAGCCACATGCGGATGTTGGGATCCCCGCCCACCAGGCGGTGGTGCGCCTCCGTGGGCAGGTGAAACGCGTTGACCGGCGCCTTCTCGCGCATCTCGCTCACCCAGTCGGCGAACCAGGCCGCGCAGCCGATGGCGTACATCGCCGCGCCCATGAGCTGCCCGGGGACGCGCGCCGGATCGAGCGGCGGCGGCGGGCCGCCGGCGTCGAGGCACTCGATCGAGACCTGCACCGGCGTCTCCCTCTGCCGGTGGAGGAACGTCTGGCGGAGCAGGATCTGGCTCGTGTCCGGAGCCAGGCGCAGCCAGTTGCCGCGCTGCTCCTCCTGGCTGGCGACGATCTCGAACTCGCCGCCCGGCCCGTACTCGATCTCGGCGTCGTTCAGGTGGCCGGCGCCGCCGGTGATCCTGTCCTTGGCGGCGAAGTTCTGGTTCTGCGCGGCGAAGCTCATGTAGTGGATGCTGCCCCGCCGGCCGCGGATGCGGTAGCGGTAGCGGCCGCTCACCGATGCGCCCAGGTAGTAGTTGTCGGGGTTGTCGAGCCCCATCTTCACCAGCTCGGGCATCGCGCGGAACACCGGGTAGCGGGGGCCGGTCGCCTCGCCGAAGGCCTGGGAGCCTGCGCGCAGCAGCCGCAGGAGGTAGCGGTGCCCCTCGGCGCGGTCGAAGGTCGAGCGCGCCAGGCCGTCGCGCAGCAGCGTCGATCCCGCCTTCTTCAGCAGGTCGCAGAACTCCGTCCACGCCTCGGCCGTGTCCAGCTTTCGCGTCGGGTCGTCGCTCATCTCGGTGCTCCTGTCGGGGCGCGAACGGCCTGCGTCCTGGTCTCGTGCGCGAGCGCTAACGCGCGCCCACGGCAAAGCGCTCGGTGTACGCGCGGAAGCGCTCGCGCACGCGATCTGCGCTCAGGCCGAACGTCTCGAGCGCGTAGTCGTGCGTGCCGTGCTCGCCCTTGCGGTGCGCCGCGGCGTGGGCCTCGATCGCCGTCCGCGCCGCCTCGCCCATGCGCAGCCCGAAGCGAGCGTAGATGCGTCGCACCACGGCGAGCGGGTCCTCGACGACCTCGTCGTACGCGACGTCGATGAAGCGCCGCGGATCGCAGCGGTCGCGCACCAGGAGGGCTCGCTCGAGGGAGCTCGCGTAGTAGTCCATCACGACGGGGCCGAGCCTCTCCTTGGGCACGTCGAGCGATCCCTGCGTCACGGCATACGTGAGGCTGCAGATTGAGGCCGTGCACGGCACCGGGTCACGGTGGTTCCAGACGATCGCCACGTCGGGAAACACATCGATCAGCGCGTCGAGAGCCCAGAGGTGCGCCGGGGACTTGAGCAGCCATCGCTCCCCGGGGCGCTGCCAGTCGAGCAGCTGCAGCAGGACCTCGTAGTAGCGGTACATGGGCCGCAGGTCCTGGCGGCGGAACCACGAGCCGTACGGCTCGAGCATCACCTCGAGGCCGTGGTGCGCGCCGTTGAAGCTCAGCGCCTGCAGCAGCACGCACTCCTCGGGGGTGTCGGCGCTGGCGAAGTGGATCTTGGTGAAGTCCGGGTTCGACTGCCGCGCCTTCTCGTAGAAGGCCTGCATCGCGAGGTGGCGCGGGTCGGGCGCGCCCGGCTCGAGCCCCTCGGCCGGGTCGGGGAACTGCGTCTCCCACAGCAGCAGCGGCCGGGCGGCGGGATCGGCGCCGAGCAGGTTGAACAGCGCCGAGGTGCCCGACCGCGGTATGCCCGTGAGCACCATGGGCTCGCGAATCTCGCGAGAGCGGATCTCCGGGTGGCGGTGAAGCGCATCCTCGACGCGCAGCCGCGTCTCGAGCAGGCGCAGCACGCGCCGGCGGTTGCGCTTGCGGCCCCGCTCGTCGAAGGGGTTGCGGTCGTAGGTTTCGCAGAGCACGCCGAGCGGCTCACGAAAATCGTCGTCGCCGAAGCTCGACAGCCCCGTTGCGGTGCGCGCCTCCTCGAGGAGCGCCTCGACGTCGTAGCTCACGCTGGACATGGATCTCCCTCTCGCGGGTGACAGGCGGCTAGCCGACGCGGCCCGTCGCTGTCAACGCGAGTTCGGCACGGGAGCTCGGCGGCGGTGGCCGCCCTTCGTCGAGCGGCCCCGGTTTCGGCGGAGGTCCCACCGCTCGGCGGGCGCCCTGCGCCCCACCGCCGAGCGCCTCGGCGAGCGGCCGTACGGCGACCGCCGCGAGGATGCCGAGCACGCCGCCCAGATTGCGGTAGGTTGAGAGCGAGGTCCGCTCGTCGTAGCCCAGCGCCATCTCGGCCACCAGGGCGAGGTAGGGGATGGCCAGGACGGTCATCGCCGTGGTCAGCAGGCAGTAGGCGGCGGCGTAGTACGCAAAGCGCGCCGCCTGCGACGCGACTCCCGGATCGAGCCACATCATGGCGAAGCCGGCACCGAAGGGGAGCGCGCCGATCAGCAGGTAGGGCCGCCGGCGCCCGGCGCGCCAGCGCGTGCGATCCGAGATGCGGCCCATGAGCGGGTCGGTGAATGCGTCGAGCACCCGCCCGACCAGCGGCACGAGCCCGGCCAGCGCGGGGCGCAGCCCCGCCACCTGGGTGAGAAAGTACGAGGCGTAGATCAGCGACATCGACGCGAGCGCGGTGTTGAGGGTGAGCTCGCCTAGCGCGTAGACACCCTTGGCCGCGGGCGTGAGCCCGCTCGGCTCGCCGACGGCTCGCAGGGTTCCTCCGGTGGCAGGCCGTCGTCGCAAGACGGCGCTTCATCGCACCCCGCGGCGACAGCCGCAAGGCGCGCGGGGCCGCACGAACGGCCCCGAGAGATCATGCACGCTCACCGAAAGGACACCTGCATCCATGCGTCGGTCACGGCTCGCCGCCCCGAGCTCGCGGCCTGCCGAAGCGCAGGTACAGCGCCGGCACGACGAGCATGTTGAGCGCCGTCGACGACAGCAGCCCACAGAGGATCACGATCGCCATGGGTGCCTGGATCTCGCTGCCCGGCTTGCCGGCTTCGAGCGCGAGCGGGATCAGCGCGAGCCCGGCCGCGAGCGCGGTCATCAGGATCGGGATCAGGCGCTCGAGTGCGCCTCTCCGAACGGCGCGCTCGATGTCCGTCTCTCCCTCCTCTTCGACGAGGTGGCGGACGTGCGAGATCAGCATCAGGCCGTTGCGCGTCGCAATTCCGAACAGGGCGATGAAGCCGATCAGCGACGCGACCGAAAGGACGCCGCCGGAGAGAAAGACGCCCACGACGCCGCCGATCAGCGCGAGCGGCAGGTTCACCACGACGAGCAGAGCGTCGCGCGGCGCACGCAGCGCGATCACCAGCAGCACGACGATACCGACCGTGACCAGCGCTCCCAGCACGAGAAGCGTCCGCGACGCCTCGGCTGCGCTCTCGAACTGGCCGCCGTACTCGACGTGGTAGCCGGCCGGGAGTACGACGTCCCGCTCGACGCGCGCCCGGATGTCCTCCACCACGCCGCCGAGATCGCGCCCCCCGACGTTGCACATGACGACGATCTTCCTCTGCACGTTCTCGCGCGAGATGCTGTTCGGGCTCTGGTCCTTGCGGACGTCCGCGAGAGCGTGCAGCGGGATCTCAGCCCCGCGCGGCGTCGCGATGCGCAGCTCGCGGATGGTCTCGAGGTCCTTGCGTGCGCTCACCGGATAGCGGACGACGAGATCGAAGGCGGCATCCCCCTCGCGCACCCGCGACACCTCCTGCCCACCGAATGCCGCCTCCACCGCCTCGGCGACCTCACGCACCGACAGGCCGTGGCGCGCCAGAGCGTTGCGGTCGAAGCGCACGTTCAGGAACGGGATGTCGCTCTGCTGCTCGGTGGACAGGTCGACCACCCCGGGCACGCCCTGCATGATCGCGCGCACCTGCTCGGCGAGGCGGCGCAGCTCGTACAGGTTCTCCCCGAAGATCTTGACGGCCACGCTCGCGCGCGTGCCGGACAGCATGTGGTCGATGCGGTGCGAGATCGGCTGTCCGATGGTGATGTTGGCCCCCGGCACGAGCGCGAGCGCGCGGCGAAGCGCATCGAGGAACTCGGTCTTCGAGCGGCCCGCCATCTGCAGACCGACGTCGATCTCCGACGCGCTCACGTCCTGGGCGTGCTCGTCGAGCTCGGCGCGCCCCGTGCGGCGCGCGGTGGCCACCACCTCGGGCTGCTCGAGCAGGATCGCCTCGGCCAGCGCGCCGAGACGATTCGACTCCTCGAGCGACGTGCCCGGCAGGGTCACGACGCTCAGCGTGAGGGTGCCCTCGTTGAAGTCGGGCAGGAACGCCGTACCCGCGGTCGAGAGCGCGCCGACCGCCGCGATCAGCATCGCCACTGCGGCCGCGACGACTGGCCGCCAGCGTGCGAGCATCCGCTCGAGCAACTCCGCGTAACGCGCCTTCAGCCAGACCACGAGCCGCGGCTCGTCGTGCCCGAAGCCGCGCTCCGAGGCCAGCAGCAGCGCGCACATGGCGGGCGTCACGGTGAGCGCGACGACCAACGACGTCCCGAGCGACACCATGTACGCGAAGCCGAGCGGACGCAGCAGCCTGCCCTCGATCCCGGCGAGGAAGAAAAGCGGCACGAACACCAGCAGGATGATGAGTGTCGCGAACACGATCGACGAGCGGATCTCGCGGCTCGCCTCGAAGACGACCCGCAGCGCTGGCCGACGTGAAGCCGTCGCCCGTCGCGAGTTCTCGCGGAGCCGGCGCAGAACGTTCTCGACATCGATGATCGCATCGTCGACGAGCGCGCCGACCGCGATGGCCATGCCACCCAGGGTCATGGTGTTGACGGTCGCGCCGAGCGCCTTCAGGAAGAGCACTGCGCTCAGCAGCGACAGCGGCATCGCAACCACCGTGATCAGCGTCGCACGCCAGCTCGCGAGGAAGACGAACACGATCGCGACCACGAGCAGCGCGCCGTCGCGAAGTGCCGCCGTCACATTGCGGATCGACACGTCGATGAAGTCGGCTTGCCGGAAGATGCGCCGATGGATCGTCATGCCCGCGGGCAGGCTCTCCTGCAGTCGATCGAGCGCCTCATCGAGCCGCGCCGTCAGCTCGAGCGTATTCGTGCCGGGCTGCTTCTGAATGCCGAGCACCACGCCCGGCCTGCCATCGTGCGAGCCCTCGCCTCGCTTGAGCGCGGCCCCGATCGTCACCGTCGCGACGTTGCGCACCAGCACCGGTACGCCGCCCCGCTCGGCGACGAGGGTGTCCTCGATGTCCTTTGCCGAGAACACCCGGCCGATGCCGTGGATCAGGTACTCCTGCCCACCGTCCTGGTAGAAGCCGGCCGACGTGTTCGAGCTTGCGACCCGGAGGGCGTCGACCAGCTGGTTGACACCGATGCGGTACGACGCGAGACGTTCGGGGCGGACGAGGACTTGGTACTGCTTGGTGTCGCCGCCGATCGGGACGACCTGTGACACTCCGGGGACCGCCAGCAGGCGCCGTCGCACGACCCAATCCGCGGTCGTCTTCAGATCGAGCGGCGAATGCTTCTCCGAGGTGAGGGCGATGAACATGATTTCGCCCATGATCGACGAGATGGGCGCGAGCACCGGCCGCTCGAGCTCCGGGGGAAGCGAGCCCTGTGCGAGCTGCAGCTTCTCGGCCACCACCTGCCGGGCTTGATAGATGTCGGTGCCCCATTCGAACTCCACCCAGACGACCGCGATGCCGACCGCCGTCGCGGAGCGCAGGCGGCGAACGCCCGGCGCGCCGTTGAGCGCGGTCTCGATCGGAAAGGTCACCAGCGCCTCGACCTCCTCGGGCGCCATGCCGTGCGCTTCCGCGATCACCGTGACCGACGGCGCCGTGAGATCCGGAAACACGTCCACGGGCATCCGCAGCGCCGTGTAGGCGCCCCACACGAGCAGGAGGGAGGCCGCTGCGAGGACGAGCAGCCGGTGACGGATCGACGCTTCGATGACCCGATCGATCACCGGCGATGCCTCAGTGCGCGTGTCCATGCGCCGGCGCGGCGCCCGACGCAGACGCGAGTCGGATCCAATACGCGCCCTTGCTGACGACCCGCTCGCCGGCGGCCAGACCTTCGAGCACCTCGACGAAGTCGCCATCGCGCACGCCGAGGCGGAGGCTGCGCCGCTCGAAGCTCTCGCCTTCGACCTCGACGTAAGCGACGCTCTCGCCACCTTCCTCGACCACCGCCGAGATCGGAATCGCGAGCGCGCGGCGCTCGTCGTCGGTCAGGACGGCGACGTCGGCGAACATACCGACGGCCAGCTTCTCATCGGGGTTCGGCACCGCGAAGACGAGCGGCGCAGTGCGGCTCGTCGGATCGACCACACCGCTGCGCGCCACCAGGCTGCCCGAGGCGACCTCGAACGGGCTCGCGAATCCGTCCACCGTGAACCAGGCCCCGCGGGCCACTGCCACGCGCGCGAGATCGGCCTCCGGGATGCGCACCTCGAGCCACAGGCGCTCGAGATCCACGACCTCGAACAGCGCACGCCCCTCCTCGACGAGCTCCCCCGGTGCGACGCGGACGTCGACCAGCGTGCCCGCGATCGGCGAGCGCACGGCGACGCGTCCCCCCGGCGCCTCGCCGCTCGCGCGATGAATCCCCTGGTACTGGCGCTGCCGGTGCTCCGCCGCTGCGAGATCGGCCGCGGCGTCGCTCTCTGCGTGCCTGGCCTCGATCACGCGTCGCTCGGACACCGCATTGCCGCCGAGCAGTGACTCGAGGCGCGCACGCTCCTTGCGTGCGAGGTCGAGGTCGCGGCGTGCGCGCTCGACGGCGCGCGCCAGCTCCTCGGGGTCGGTCGCTTCGGAGAGCCGCGGCGCCAGAACCGCGAGCACGGCGTCCGGCGCGACCGCCATGCCGAGCCGCGGCGCCTCGGCGGCCGGCGTGACGACACGCCCCGTGGCCGGAGCCGCGATGCGCGCCTCCCCGTCCGAGCGTGGGCGCAGAACGCCATGTGCGCGCAGCGACGCGCGGATCGCCCTTTCTCCGACCTCTGCCGTCGCGAACGGGAGACGCCACTGCTGCTCCTTGAGAAAGGTCGTGGTGGGTCGCCGCGCCTCAGGTGCGCCGGACTCCGTCGCACCGGGATCCGAGACGTCGCCGTACACGACCACCTGGCCGAGATCGTGGCGATCGCTGAATCCCTCACCCTCGATCGTGATGGCGAGGTCCCGGTCACCCGCGTGCGCCGGCGTCGCGACCGGGCGAAAGATCCCCGGCACGGTCGGCGCCGTCGCCTCGAAACGCTCTTCCGGTGCGCCGCCACCCGACAGCGTGACGGCGACGCGCCCGGCAGGGAGCGGCTTGAAGTCGTCGAGCCTGGTCACATGTGCCGCGAACGGCGACTCGAGGCCGCGCACCAGCGCTGGGAACTCGACGAAGAGCTCGGTGCGCTCGGTGAAGTGCGTGACGCTCTCACCGGCGCGGTGCACGGTCTCCTCCGGCACGCTCGCACGGCACGACGCTGCCGCCAGCAGCGCCAGAGCCATCCAGGTCTTCGCGTTCACGGCAGGTCTCCTGCGACCCGGTCGAGATCGATGCGTGCGCGCCGCGCGCCGCCCTCGAGATCGAGCGCCTGCAGCTCCGCCTCGAGCGCGCTGCGATGCGCGTCGAGCAGTGCGACCAGATCCATTTCCCCGGCCTCGTACGCGCGCTCGGCACTGCTGATGAGCGCATGCGTGTCCGACAGCGCCCCGCGCCGGAACTCGACCGCCGTCGCATGGAGCCGGCTCGCCTCCTCGCGCAGACCGATCAGCTCCGCACGCGCGACCGAGGTGGCCAACGCTCGGTGGCCCCGCGCCCCGCGCTCGCGGCCCACCGCCTCGAGCCGTGCCGCCTGCTCCTGATCGAGGACGGGCAGCGGGATCGACGCGCTGAGAAACAGCCCGCTGAAGCGGTCGTTCGTGTCCTCGACGCTCTTGATGCCGACCCCGACGGTCACGTCGGGCAGCCACCAGCGCGCGGCTGCCCGGCCGTCGATCTCGGCGGCCTGCGCCGCCTCGCCGAGCGCGCGCACGTCCGGCCGCTCGTCGATGCGCTCGAGCAAGGCTTCGAGCGCCGGGATCGGCTCCTCGGGGAGCAGCTCTCCAGACACCGACCAGCCACCGGCAGATCCGAGCAGCCCGGCCAGCGCTTGGCGCTCGCGGGTCAGCGTCGCCTGCTCCGTCGCGAGGCGCGCACGCGAAATCGCCTGCTCCCGTTCGATGCGCATCGCATCGTATCCCGACGCCTCACCAGCCTGCTTGCGCTTGGTGACGATTGCGGCCACCCGACCGCCCTGCTCGACCCATTGCTCGAGCGCCGCCACGCGGCGCTGCTCGAGGAGTGTGGCGTAGAAGCGCTGGCGGATCTCCGCGCGTCGCAGCAGGCGGAGCCAGTGCCCGTCGGCCTCGGCTGCCCGCACGCGACGATCCGCCCCATGGCCACGGGCGCTGCGACGACCCGCGACGTCGAACGTCTGCGAGACCCAGCCGTACTGCTCGGTCGTGCCCGCCCCGGTCGCGGTCTCTTCACGCTGGTACGACAGCACCGGGTTCGGCCAACGGCGAACGCGCTCGCGCTCGGCCTCGGCCTGCTGGACGCTGCCCTCGACGATTTCGGTCACGGCGCCGTCGGGCAATCCGATGCGCAGAGCTTCGTCCTCCGTCAGCGGCGTCGTCCCGGCTGCACCTCGAGCCGCTCCGAGAAAAAACGCGACGATGGCCGCGACTAAACACCGATCGGCGCTCGGTGCTCGGCGCCGGCAAAGCCCATGTCTGCCACCACGACCAAGCATGGCGATCACCCCACGAGCCGGGAAAGGATGGTCTCGATTCCGTGATGGAGCGCCGGTGCGAGCAGCGCACCGATCGAGACACCCGCGACGGCGGCGAGCACTCGATGGCACCGACGCTCGCTCGCGGGTGGCGCGAGCAATGCCTCGATGCGCGCGCTCACGCTCGTCTCGCCGAATGCGATCGCGAGAGTGCTCGGACGGACCTCCCCAGCAAGCCTCTCCACCGCGAGGATCGCATCCGCCACGCACAGGGTTTCGCCGAGCTCCGCTGCCGCGGCAGCGTCCGCGGCGAGCTCGGTCGCCGTGACGAGATCTTCGAGCAGGAGCTTGCGCAGAGGCGGCAGGTGGAGCAGCGCGAGCAGCGTCGCAACCGCGCGACGGGCCACGTCGCGCCGGCGCACGTGCGCGCGCTCGTGGGCGATCACGGCAGCGAGCAGACGCGGGCGGAGGGCCACCCTCAGCGAGTCCGAGATCACGATCCGCGGGCGGAGTAGTCCGACGCTCGACGCGACCGGCACCGCGCAGCGCAGCCAGGTGACATCGAGCTGCCGCTCCTGGCCTGCATCGTCGAGGATGGCCGTCAGGGTGCGCCGCGCGGTCACCAGACGCCACACGACGCGTACGGACGCCCTCGTCCAGAGGAGTCCGACCGCGGCCAGCACGACCCAGCCGACCGGACCGCCGGCCCCGCGCGGAGGATGCACGAGGCAGAGGTGCAGGTGATCGTCCGGATGGCTGAGGCAGTGATCGGGCATCTCGCTGGCGACGACGGGTCCGATCGACGGCAGGATGCAGGCCGCCGTGAGCGCGAGGGCGAGGATGACGGGCAGCGCGAGCCACACCGACGTCCAGTGCGCGCGCGCCGCTGGCGTACGCTTCGCCAGAAGGGTGCGCACTCGGGGATAGACCGCAGCAGTCAGCGCCGCGCCGAGAGCCGCGAAGCAGACCATCGACAGAAGGACGAGCTGCGCCAGCGCGGCAGTCACCTTTCACGACCTCGCTCGCGACGCTCGCTCACGAGCTGCTCGAGGCGCTCGAGCTCGCCGTGGCCGACGCGCGCCGTGAGATCGACGAACGCAGCGAGCACCGGCTCGAGGTCTCCGCCGAGCAGATCGCGGACGACCCCGTGCATCAGCAGTGCGCCGTACTCCTCGCGTGAGACCCTGGGCTCGTAGACATACGCGTGGCCGCTCTTCTCTCGCGACAGGAGGCCCTTGCGGTAGAGACGCTCCACGGTCGACTGCACCGTGTTCAGCGTGATGCGCCTGGGCTTCCCGATCGCATCGAAGAGCTGCTTGACGTCGGCGCGACCGGCATCCCAGAGACGCGCCATCAGCGCACGCTCCAGCTCCCCGAGCGTTCGTGCCGGGTCCTTCTTCACGCCGGCGAAACCCTACGAGCCCAAAAACCGATTGTCAATCGGTCTTCGACCCTGCGACCCAGCGCACGAAGACGCACTGCGGGATCCACAGGGCGTGACCGAGCAGGCCCGTGAGGATGATCACGAGGGGCTCTGGAAGCTTGCGCCCACCCCGAGCCCGGTGACCCATCTCGTTCAAGACGTCGTATTCAGCAGAGCGGAAACGAGCTCTCCCTGCGGACGAGAGCGCAGCTCGTCGATCGTGCCTTCCCCGACAACTTCGCCACCATCCGTGATCACGAGTCGATCGGCGACCGCCGTGACCTCACGCGGATCGTGCGTCACGTAGAGGGCCGACATGCCGCGCTCGCGAAGGAGCTCCTTGAAGAACGTGAGCAATTGACGCCGGAGAAGAACGTCGAGATTCGCCAGCGGCTCATCGAGCAGGACCGCGGTGGGCTCGAGGATCAGCGCTCGGGCGATCGCGACCCGCTGCCGCTCGCCCCCCGAAAGCTCGCCCGGTCGCCGCTCCTTGTGCTCCAGGAGCGACACGCGGCGGAGCATCTCGTCGATCCGCCTCTCTCGCTCCTCACGCGCCGTTCGGCCTTCGATCGCGAAGGCGAGGTTCTCGCGGACCGTCATGTGCGGCCACAGGGCGAGATCCTGGAAGACCATGCCGAGGTTGCGGGCCTCGCACGGAACGAGAACGCGCGAGCCCTCGCTCGCTGGCCTGCCGGCCAGCTCGACGCGGCCGCGGCTGGGGGCCAGCAGGCCGAGAATCACCCGCAGGATCGTGCTCTTCCCGCACCCTGAGCGCCCGACGAGAGCAACCACCTCTCCCGTTCCGACCGAGAACGTCACCCCGCGAAGCACCTCGACCCCACCGCGCGCGGCGCAGACGTCCACGAGTGCGATCGCGCTTTCCATCATCGTCTTCCGGGGAGAAGCCGCACGAGCGTCGCAGCGGCGAGCAGCACGACGGTCGTGACGCTGATATGGACGAGCGCGAGCCCGGCCACGACCTCGGGCGGCCCGTTCGCTTCGAGCGTCAGGATCCGAACCGCAAGGGGTTCCCCACCGGGTGGATAGAACAGGACCGCGGTCTCCGTGTCACGGAGACAGAAGACGACCACGAGGAGCCAGGCCGCGAGAACGCCACGCGCGTTGAGCGGGATCACGATACGTCGCAGTCGGCGCCAGAAACGAGCCCCCGACACCGCCGCCGCCTCCTCGAGCTCGCTCGGCGACTGCGCGACCGAGATCGCCAAGCTCCGTACACCGATCGCGGCGTAGCGTGCCGCGTAGCCGAGCACGATGATGATCGCGCTTGAATAGACAAAGCCCGTCTCCGCTCGGTTCCACAGTGCAATGAGACCGACGCCGAGAAGCGCGCCCGGGGTCACGAAGCCGAGCACGCAAAGGCCGTCGAGAACGCGCGCATGCCAGCGAAACCGGGCAAGGGCATGGCCGAGAACCAAGGCGAGTGCGAGCACCAAGGTCGAAGCTACAAGGGCTGAGCGGAGGCTGTTCCCGAGACTGCCCCCGAGCCAGCCGCCGAGCTCGGACGGTGCGCCTCGCGCGGCGACGAGAGCGAGCCCGAGGAGCGGCAGGAGCGAGGTCCCCGTAGCGAGCCAGACGAGCAGGCTCAGCGTCGCCCGCCAGCGTCCGAGCGAGAGCGTCGGCCGGCTGGCGAGATCCAACCCGAGCGATGGCACGGATACGCGTGACGCCATCGCCCGCTCGACACCGAGGAGGCCGAGCGCAAGGCCCAAGAGCGGAGCCGCGAGCTGCACCGCCTCGCCAGGCGCGTAGTCGATCCCGCCGAGCCGCGCGAAGAGCGCGCTCGGGTAGGTCTCGACCCGGAGGAACATGCTCGTGCCGAGCTCGGAGACAGCGAGCGAGAACACCACCAGCGCACCGAGCGCGATCGCCGGCCTCGCGAGCGGGACCAGGATGCGCGTCGCGACGCGACCCGGACGGGCGACGATTCGAGCCGCCTCCTCGATGGAAGAATCGATGCCGCCGAGGGCCAGGGCCGTCACGGCGGTCACGATCGGCGTGAACGCGAGCACCAGCACCAGCACGAAGCCCACTGGGCCGAAGAGGACGCGCCGCGCGAACTCGAAGCCCCCGCCGCCGCCCGCGACGAGAAGATCGAACCAGCCCAGAGCGAGAAAGAACGGAGGGAGGAACAGCGGAAACAAGTGAACCAGGAGCAGCGGGCGCCGGCCAGCAAGGTCGGACTTGGCGAGCAAGAGAGCGATTGGGACTCCAAGGAGAAGCGTGCCGAGCGCCACGGCTGCGGACAAGATCGCGCTCCTGAGCAGCAGATGGCCGGCTGTCGAGAGGAACCCGAACAGGCGGAGTGAGTCGTGGTAGCCGTGCTCGGGCGGGAACGTGTATCGGACCTCGAACACTAGGGCCGCAAGCGGTGCGAGCGTCGTCACCCCGAGGGCAAGACCCGCAAGGAGGATGCCGACCTGCTCTCCTCGCGAGCCCAGAGACGCCCAGGAGCGACTTACCCTGCGTGTCGATGCCATGTAACAGGCGAAGGCTCGAGCCCAGCCCCACTCACCGGCCAAGGCTGCACCCCTTCCGTGACCTTGCCGAGAGCCGCGTAGTCGATCTCCAAGGCGCTCCGGTACGAGATCCCACGCGCGTCCTTGGGCGGCGCGACATCCGAGCGAAGCAGCATCTTGTCACTCGCCACCTCGCGGGGCTGCGGCGCAACGGCCGACGACCAGGCGCTTCGGCTGCCGTCCCACGCGAGCCGTGGAGATCACCTTCCGGCTCGAGATGTCGACGATGGATACGGAATCATCGTCGGTCGTGCTGACCGCGGCCGTGCGCCCATCCGGCGTCACGTCGACCCAGTTGGGATTCTTGCCGACGTGAATCTGGTCGAGGACGTCGAGCGTCCTCGCATCGACGAACGTCAACTGATCCGTCATCTGAGTCGTGAGGAGAAGGATACGATCGTCCGGCGTGAGCGTGATGCCGTGCGCGTCCTTGCCCTCCGGCGCGAAGAGCGGCTCGCCGAGGGCAACCCGGTCGCTCGGTCCGCGGCCCTCGAGATCGACCAGCAGAGCGCCGTTGAGCCAGCGGATGGTCGAGAAGGTGGCCTCTCCACTGCGCTTCATCGCGAGGACACGCGGGAAGCCGTAGACCGGAACATGGAGCAGGCGCTCGAGCGTGGAGAGATCGAAGACGTCGAGCGCTCCGTCACCCTCCGAGGTGATCACCGCGACGTTGCGCGCGGGATTCGTGACGATAATGTGCGGGGACCGCCCGACCGGCAGCGTGCGAACAACGGCGTTCGTCGCCGTGTCGATGATCGTCACGGTCGAGTCGGCGTTGTTCGTGACCCAGAGCCGATCCCCGGACGGCGAGAGCGCCACCTGGTTGGGCACGTGGCCAACGGGGATCTCCGTGATGACCCGTAGGCTGGCGGCATCCACCACCGTCGAGGTATCCGACCCCTCGTTCGACACGTACAGGCGCGAGCCATCCGACGACAGCGCGACCCCATGAGGCTTCTTCCCGGTGCGCACGCACCCGAGGACTCGTCCATCCGGAACCTGCACCCCGCAGACGTCCTCACCGCCCCAGCTCGTGACGTAGGCGCAGGTCGGCTCGGACGCAGGCACGGACGCGAGGGCCGTCACCGCCGGCGCGGGCATCGCGGCCGAGGCCGTGCTGAGGATGCCCACCAGCGCCCAGTTGAAGCGCCGGCGTCTTCCTCGACGGTCGCCGTCGATCGGGGGACTCATGGGCGGCTCTCCTTCTCGACTTTCAAGTCGCTCCGTGGCACGCCGATCTCGACGACACCCGCCTGAAGCTCCGGAGTACGGCCAGTGAGATCTCCGATCAGGTCCGCATCCGGCTCGCCAGCGTACGCTCACGAGACCCCGAGCGCGACGAGCAATACGACGGCGATCTTCGACCGCACGCTTCTTCCCTCCGATGCGAATGTCAGAGGCCAGCCCAGCTCCGCAGCCAGGGCTGCACCCGCTCCATGACGTCCCCGAGAACGGCGTAGTCGACCTCCATGGGGCGTAGGTCCGAGACCCGGCGCACGCCCGCCGGCGGCGTGACATCCGAGCGAAGCGGCATGTACGCCGCTCGTTCGGCCGTCGCGCGCTCCGTCCGGCTCGACAGCAGAAAGTCGACGAGCCGCCGGCCCTCTCCGGGATGAGGCGCCCCGTTCAGGAGGACCACGGCAGTCGGCATGATGAGCGTGCCCAGGCCATCCTGATCCGGGTAGACTACCGAGACATCCGCCCCAGACTCGACCGCCTGGTGCGCATCGTCGGTATCGGTGAGGCCGAAGGTGACCTCTCCGGCCACGACGAGGCGTTTCACCTCGCCGTTCGAGCTCGCGATCTCGACCTCGTTCTCGCGCAGTGCCGCGAAGAAGCGCCTTGCCGGGTCCTCTCCCCAGCTCGAGAAGAGGGCGGCCGCGTGCATCGTCGTGGTGCCGAAGAGAGGGTTCGCCATCGTGACCTCACCTCGCCAGCGCGGGTCGACGAGATCGCGGATCGAGCGCGGCTCGGCGCGATCGCCGAGTCTCGTCCGATTCACGAGGAGGACGCGCGCCCGCGCACCGCTTCCCGTCCAGGCGCCGTCGGCCGAGCGGAACGGGCTCGGGATCGCCGCGGCCTCGGGCGAGAAGTAGGGGGTGACCAGGCCTCGCTTGAGGAGAAGAAACGGTCGCACCGGATCGCCCGACCAGAAGACGTCCGCCTGAGAGCTCCTCGCCTCCGCGATCAGACGGTTCACGACTCCCGTGCTCTTGGTCTCCTCGGTGTCGAACACCGCGCGCACGCGCACGCCGCTCTCGCGCTCGAACTCTCGGAACACCGGCTCGGAGAACACCTGGTCGACGGAAGTGTAGACGACGACCTCGGGCGGCGCGTGCTCCGTGCACGCAACGACGAGCAGGAGCAGTCCGAGCCCGAGCCGGATGTCGGACCGCGCTCGATTGGGGAAGCCAACGGGCGTCCACTTCCCGCTCATGACTGCGCCGGTATGCCCGAGTCGCTCGCTCCACCAGGGAACGAGTAGGTCAAGCCGACTCGCACCTCCAGGATCGGATCGCCGCTCTCGCCGGCACGACGAACGGCGAGGTCGAGCGAGAGGTCATCGCTCACGCGCCAGATCCCTCCCACGAGCCCCGACACCGTGCGAGATCCGCCGAACTCCTCCTCGACGAAGACCTCCGCCACCGGTCGAACCAGCCACTCGTGCGGACCCTCGAGGATGCCGCCGACGAACAGCTCGAAGCGACCGTCTCGCGTCAGGATCTGCGCGACGTTGAAGTGAGCGCTCGCTCGCCGCCATCGCTGCGACACGATGCCGATCACCGTTCCGCCGAGTCCCGGCTCATCGCCCGCGGTCGGGAGGAGCACGCCGAGCTCGGTTGCCACGCTGGGGCCCGGCTTGCCCTGCAGCGTCCCAGACCTGAGGACGCCCTTGAGAAAGACGCCCGTGTCCGTGAGTGACAGCTCGGAATCGCGTGGCGGCGGTGAATCGAGGGCAACGATCCCTCGCCCCTGCGCAACGACCTCCCAGCCCGGGACGAGGCCGAGGTTCGCCACGGCCGCCGGGACGACGAGCTGGTCGGCGCCGCCCTCGCGTAGGTACCCGACCGGCTCCACCTCGAGCTCCAGGATTCCGGGATCGACGACCGACGCGTCGGTCGAGTCGAACGGCCGGTACCCGTAGGCGCTCGACGCCACGAGGAGAGAAACGAGCGGAAACACCGCTGGTCGCCTCATGGCCCCGTGGGACGGTCGAGCGGTTCGATCGCGAGCCGATCGAACGCGGTGACGCTGTCGGCCTTCGTCCAGAGACCCACCTTCCCAGGTTCCGAGAAGGTCTCATCCTCGACGTCGAAGAGATGCCGGCCGTCGAGCGAGACGGAGAAGCGCTTGCCGCGCGCCTCCATGCGAAGCGTGCTCCACCTCCCGCTCGGAACCGAGGCCTTCTGGCCGTAGGCGAACCAACCCGCTCCGACGGGCTTGAGATCGGTTCGCTTCCCCGCCTCGACCTTGTAGAGGACGACGTTGTCCTCGAGCGCATTGGCGCGCACGACGTAGTAGTTGTTCGTGTCTCGATAGCGCCAGACGATCCCCGCCGCCTGGTCCTCTTCGCCCGAGATCGGCTTGAAGCCGACGCTCACCGCGACATCGCGCGCCGTGACGCCGTCGTAGATGCAGAGTGGAAAACGTCCGCTCGTGGCATCCGTGCTCTTCTGTAGGAGGACACGCGGGCCGCCCAGAGAACCGGGATCTTGTTCTACGATCCAGATCCCGGGAGGTCCACCGTCAGTGAGCGCTGTCGAGAAGCCGGGAGGCTCGGAGCCAACCGGCGTGCCCTCGAAATCGATCTGAACCACCTCGCCTCTCGCTGGGCATGAGAGGACACCGACGAGAAGAAGAAGGGCCTGGAGCACCCGCTGACTCCGCTTCATGATGCGGCTCCTGTCGCTTGCCGCAGGGTCCACAGGGCAAGACCGAGCAGGCCCGCAAGGACGATCACGAGGGGCTCCGGGATCCTGCGTGCGTAGACGAGGATCGCGAGCGTCCCCAGGGCGATCATCGCGGTCGGCAAATCGAAGATCGCGCGCCGGCCGAGCACGAAGGCGGCGCCGGCGATGGCGCCGGTCGCCGCCGCGGTCACGCCGTCGACGAAGGCCCTCACGTTCGAGCTCGCGATCGAGCGGCGGAAGTAAGTCGCCGGGATGACCACGAACAGGTAGCAGGGAAGAAAGACGCCGAACGCCGCGACGGTCGCGCCGACCGGCCCAGCCACGAGATAGCCGATGAAGGCGACCGTGATGACGACCGGACCCGGCGTGATCATGGCCACAGCGACGGCATCGAGGAACTGCCGCTCGCTCAGCCATCCGAACTCGTTCACGACCCCAGCGTGCAGAAAGGGCACGATCGCAAGCCCGCTTCCGAAGACGAAGGCGCCTGCCTCGGCGAAGTAGAGCCCGACGCGCCAGAGCACGTCCGCGGATGCGGGTCCGTGGAGCCCGGCCAGAAGGAGCGGCCACGGCAGAAACGCCGCCATGCCGGCCGCTCGAGGGCGCAGCTGTCGCGCCACGAGCGCGAGCACACCACCAGCGACGAAGAGCCACACGATCTCCGACTCGGTCCACGCCGTCACGAGCGCACTCGCGAGGAAGATCCCCCAGCCGAGCCGCTCCTTCTCGAGTGTCGAGCGCATCAGCTTCCAGGCGCTGCGCGCGATGATGGCGATCACCGCCGCGCCGATGCCGTAGAAGGCTCCCTGCATCCACGGAAGTCCGCCGAAGCGCAGATAGACCCATGAGAGCACGAGCACCATGGCGAAGGACGGCAGGATGAAGGCCACGGAGACCAGGGTCGCGCCGAGCGTGCGAGCCTTGAGCCACCCGAGGTACATCGCGAGCTGGGCCGCAAGCGGGCCGGGCGCAAGCTGCGCGAGGGCGAGGCCCTCGGCGTAATCCTGCTTCGTGAACCAGCGCCGCGACTCGACGAGGTCGTGCTGCATGTACCCGACGAGAGCGATCGGCCCGCCGAACCCGAAGGTGCCGAGTCGCACGAAGTAGCGAAGAAGATCGGCGAGCGAGTACGGCTCGACCGGATCGCGCACGGGAGGGACGGCTTGTGCCTGCGTAGTCATGCGGATTTCCATGGGGTTCGGGAGCGCTTGCGGCGGTAGTATTCGTAGAGGGCCGCGAGCGTCTCGCCTCCACGCCGGCAGCGCTCCTCGTCCTCACGCACGGCCATGGCGATGCCCGCGATCAGATGGTCGATGCCGGGCCGCTCGGGTCGCGAGAACTTCGTCTCCTTGAGATCGATGTCGTGCACGATCTCCGCGATCGGGACGAGGGCAGGATCGTCGAGGCCGAAGTCCGCGAGGAGCACCTCGAAGGTGCAGAGATCACCCCGGTGGGTGAACTCGGCGTCGAACATGTCGAAGCGGAGCTCGCCGGGCTGCGGCTCGTATCCTCGGCTCGGGACGAACTTGAGCCGAGCCGCCGTATCGATGAAACCGCGGATGAGCCAGCTCGACGCGATTCGGTCGACGTGGACGCCGGTCCGCGTGACCCAGACCCGTCTCTGGACGTCGGCACGCGACCATCGGCGTAGACCGTCGCTCGGCCGGCCGTCCACGGTCCCAAGGCGCTCCTCGAGACCCTGGAGGAGGCCTTCGGCCGCCTCGCGGCCCGTCGCGCCGAAGAAGTCGATCTCGATCACCTCGGCGAGGCGCTTGCGAAGGCGGGCCAGCCCAGCGTCGCCCCTCGCGCGCTCCTCCGGAGCGAGGGGAAGCTTGCGGCGCGCCGGCAAGGTCTCGTGAGCGAGCGCCCGGACCTCGCCCACGAGGGCTCGGTAATCGGCCTCGCGCGCGCTCCGAAAGAGGGCTCGGACCTCCTCGTCGCCGAGCCCGTCGACCAGCCGGGCCTCGCACAGAGATCCCTCGCCCCCGTCCTGCTCGATGCTCCGGAGGGTCCACTCCAAGTCCTCACGCGCCTGCTCGGTGTTCGGAAGCACGTAGACCGAGTTCTTGATCGCGACGGCCCCCAGCGCTTGCAGGCGCCGCCAGGCCTTCACACGCAGATACGGCGGCTTCGGCGGCAGCTTGTGGATCAGGATGAGCCACGGCGAGTCGTGAATGGCCGCCACGGAGTACGTATAGAACGCTCGAATCTCACATGCAACGTGCGTATCAATCCACCGGGAAGAGCAATCGCGGAGAATATGTCCACGATGTGCGGCGGGCGCGCTCTCGCCGTCGCCCGGGCGGGGTCGACCTTCCACTCGACCTTGCCGATGAGCTCGCAGATCGACTCCCGAGCCTGGGCGAGAATCGCGAAGAGGGGGCGCTCACCCTGCTCTGCGACCTCGCCACCGAGGTGATCGAGCCCCGCCGGTGGGCTACAACGCGCCGGGCGGTCCACCGGCCCATCGTAGACGGGAGGCAGCAGTCATCATGAGCAGAGCGAGCATCTCTGCGCGGCCCGGGGTGGCCGTGCTGGTCGTCCTCGCCGGGATCGCGCTCGGCCTGGGGCCATCCCGACGCACGGCTCACGCGCAGAGCAGCGAGGCGGGCTTCCAGGCCGTGCTCGACGCCCTCGACAGCGGCCGTCAGACGGTGCTCGGCGCCACCGCCGCCGACGGCACGGACCGCGCCGAGGGCCTGCGCTTCCTGCTGCGCATGGTGGAGATGAACCTCGCCAGCTACACCGACGATCACGACACCGCCCATCCGGGGATCACGCGTTGCCCGTCGAAGGTCTGTAGCCTGGGCTTCCCCAACCCCGACAACGTCTACCTCGCCATCGGGCCGATCGACGACCGGCACACCTACCGGGTCTCCGGCAACCGGGCGACGGTCCACTTCATCACGCTGCAGGTCTTCAACCGCGGCGCCCTGGGCGGCGGCTCGACGCTCACCTCCGACGAGCTCGAGGTCGATTCGGACGGCCGCTTCGAGATCCTGCTCGGCCCCGAGCCGCAGCCGGGCAACTGGCTGCGCACCGACGCGCTCTCGCAGCGGCTCATCGTGCGCAACGTCTTCGAGGATTGGGACGAGGAGCTCGAGCCGTCCTTCCAGGTCGAGGTGCTGGGCGACACCGGCTCGACACCGGTGCCGGTGCTGAGCCCAGAGACCTTCGAGGAGGGCGCCTCGGGCCTGGCCGCGCTGTTCCGCGCGGTGGTGCCGCTGTTCCAGGACCTGCGCAAGCGCTGGCCGCAGAACGCATTCGTCCGGCCCGATCCCGAGGCCTTCGGGATGCCAGGCGCGGGATTCCCCAGCATCTACTACAGCCCGGCACGCTACGAGATCGCCGCCGACCAGGCGCTGATCGTCGAGAGCCCGAGCACCCGGGCGCGCTACCGCAACATCCAGCTCGGCAACCTCTGGCTCGAGGCTCCGGACTACGCCAGCCGCCAGACCTCGCTCAACGGCGCACAGGCACACCTCGACGACGACGGTGTCTACCGTTACGTGCTCGCGCACTCCGACCCCGGCGTGCCGAACTGGCTCGACGTCGGCGGCCGGCCACAGGGCACGATCTTCATGCGCTGGCAGAGCCCTCCGGCAAACGACCTGCCACCGACGCCGCGCACCAGAGTCGTCCCGCTAGCCGAGCTGCGCGCCCACCTGCCGGCCAACCACCCGACGGTGACGCCGGCCGAGCGGGCAAGGATCCTCGAGCGCCGACAGCAGGCTTACAACCGCTTCACCAACCCGGCCGGGCTCGGCGCACAGGGCGACGGCGATGCCACCTGCCCCGCACGGCGGCTGCCGGACCGGCTCTCCGCGACCGGCCTGCGCGGGCCCGCTGGCGTCGATTCTTGACTCGAGGAGGCGACCTGCCGATACGTGGCGCATCGACTGCGAACGGCGCTCCTGTGGGAGCGCAGGGCCGCCGCGGCGAGCCATGCTTGCCCAAGGGGCACGCGATCGCTCGCGCGGCAAGACCAGGCAGGGAGAGGGAGGCGATCATGACGAGCAGTGCGATCGGGCGGATGGCGAGCTCACCGCGCAGCCGGTGGCGGATGGTTCTGCTGGCGGGCGCGGCGCTCACGCTTTCGGCTGGGGTAGGCCGCGCGTGGGCAGTGGTGAATCCGGTGACCATCGACACCGTCGGCCAGTACATCGAGGAGGCCAAGACGGCGGCCGACCACGAAGCGCTCGCCGCGTTCTTCAAGGGGGAGGTCGCCAAGCAGCAGGAGAAGATCAAGCAGCACGAGGCGATGCTGAAATCCTACGCCAAGGCGCCCGGCAAGGCCGGCGAGGAGGCGCGCCACCACTGCCAGACGCTGATCAAGCTGTTCCAGGAGCAGGCGCAGATGTACGCCGCGATGGCCGCGGATCACGAGAAGATGGCCAAGGAGCTCGTGGCAAAGAAATAGACGCGACCCTCGCACGGGCGCTGCCGCAAGACGGTGGCGAGGTCCCCCTCGGGCAAGCGGCCGAGGGGGACCTCGCGCCTCTGGCGGCAGAGCTCGCGCGCGGCAGCCCTTGGCCGCGCACGCTGCGCACCACGCATCTCGGGTCGGAGGCGCGGCCCAGCGAGGCACCCCCACCGCCGTCGGTGAGCTCCCCGAGACGCTCCCGCCGCCGGTCAAGAACCTGACTGCGTAGCGCGATGCCGTCCGTCTTCATGGCGCAAGGCGGCTCTATGTCTTCCCAGCGGCTGCGCGTCATGCCCGCCGCCCTTTGCCCGCCGGCCCAGCGGGCAAGCGAACGCGATGGCACATCGCTTGCTGCTGGTCGCCACGGAGGTATGAGCTCCGTGACCCCTCACCGGCACGAGCCATGAGCGCCTCGAGCGGGCCGCGCCTCGGTCGCCGCCCGACGGCGTCGATCATCATTCCCGTCTACAACGGCGTCGAGCTGACGCTGCAGTGCCTCGAGGCCATCGCCGCCGCGACCAGCGGCCGCTTCGAGGTCATCGTGGTCGACAACGCCTCGACCGACGGCACGGCCGATCTGCTGGCGCAATTCGGCGCCGCGCTGACCGTCGTGCGCAACGCGGAGAATCTGGGCTTTGCCGGCGCCTGCAACGCCGGCGCACGCCGTGCCACCGGCGATTACCTGGTCTTCTTGAACAACGACACGGTACCGCAGCCCGGCTGGCTCGAAGCCCTGATGGCGCCAGCCGAGGCCGACCCGAACGTGGGCGCAGTGGGTGCCCGACTGCTCTACGGCAACGGCACCATCCAGCACGCCGGCATCGGCTTCACGGCCGAACTCGAGCCGTTTCACGAGCACCAGGGCCTGCCCGGCGACGCACTCGCCGTGCTCTCCGACCGCGACTGCGAGGCCGTGACCGGTGCCTGCCTGCTCCTGCCGCGCCGCCTCTTCCTCGAGCTCGGCGGCTTCGACGAGGGCTACTGGATGTACTTCGAGGACGTCGACCTGTGCCTGCGCGTGCGCGAGGCCGGCCGGCGCGTGCGCTACGCGGCGTCGAGCGTGGTGTTCCACCTCGAGCGCGCCTCGAGCCCGGACTTCGCCTCGGCCTTCGCCCGCAACCGCAAGAGCCGGGAGCGCTTCCGCGCTCGCTGGGCTCCCCCGCCGCGCCGGGCGGCGCGCGGCACGATGCGCGTGCTCTTCCAGGCTCGGCCCAACCTCTTCCAGAGCCGCGGCGGGGACACGGTGGTCGTGCAGAGCCTGATGCGCGCGCTCGAGGCGCGCGGCGTCGACGTGAGCTTCAGCGGCGAGCCCGGCGTACCCGCCGGCGTCGACCTGGTCCACACGATCAACTTCGCCAACCCCGACCTCACCCGAGAGCTCACAGCGGCGGCCGAGCGCCAGGGCGTGCCGGTGACGGTCACCGCGCTCGCCGAGGACTGGCCGCGCTTCCTGAATCTCGCCGTGGGAGCCGAGCTCTGCTTCAAGAGCGCGCTCGGCGACGGGCGCGGGCCGATCGTCGCCCGCGTGGACCGCTCTGCGCTTCGCGAGGCCCTGGCCGCGGTACGCGCCCTCGAGCCCTTCTCCGCACCGGACAACCGCTTCACGGCGTCGGCCGCACGGGTGGTCTTCGCCTGCGGCGAATCCGAGCGCCGCCGGCTGCTGGAAGAATACCCCATGGCCAACGACGTGCGGGTGGTGCCCTTCGGCGCCGATCAGCACGGCAGCGTCGCGGCAACCGATCCGGACCTGTTCTCGCGCAGCTACGGCGTGCGCGACTTCGTCCTGTGCGTGGCGCGCCTCGAGCCGCGCAAGAACCAGCTCATGCTGCTCGAGGCACTGCGCGACGACCCCCGCCCGGTCGTGTTGCTGGGCGGCGGCTTTGCGCCGGACTCGTCGTACGCCGCCCTCTGTCGGGGCTTTCCACGCCGCGGGCCCACGTTGATCCTGAGCCGTCTGCCCTCGGAGATGCTAGCCGCCGCCTTCCGCGAGGCGGCAGTCCACTGCCTGCCGAGCTGGTACGAGCTGCCCGGGCTGGTCTCGCTCGAGGCCGCGCTCTACGGGACGCGCGTCGCAGCCTCGAGCTGGGGAGCGATCGCCGACTACCTCGCCGGCGACATCGCCTACCTCGAGCCCGACGACCCGGACGACATCGCCCGCGCGATCGACGCCGCGCTCGCCCTCGAGCCTGAGCGCGCAACCGCTCGCGCGCGCAGCTTCACCTGGGCGCGCACCGCCGCGGAAACCCTCGCCGTCTACGAGGAGCTGATCCCCAGCGCCGGGGCTCGCCTGGCGCCGTCGTCGCTCGCAGGCGCGGCCCGGCAGATCTCCATCGCGCCAGCGCCACTCGCCTGAGCGCCACCCGGAGGCGAACGGCGCACCGCGCCGCAGGAGGCTGCCCCCCGGCGCACGCGAGCGGCGAGCGGCCAGGCGCCTGCCGGCGCCCGGCCGCGCTGCATCAGCGGTTCTTGTAGACCGCCTTGCGCTTCTCCTTGAAGGCCCGCATGCCTTCCTTCGCATCCTCGCTGGCGAAGACGGCCCAACCGATCTCGTCCTGCTTGGCCAGCGCCTGCGCCTCGGGTACGGCCTCGTCGAGCTCGCGCAGCGTGCGGGTGATCGCGCGGATCGAGATCGGCGCGTTCTCGCACAGCTCGTGCGCGATCTTCATCGCCTCCTCGAGCGCCCTGCCCTTGGGAACCACGCGGTTGATCAGGCCCCATTCCAGGGCCTCCTGGGCGCTGATGCGCCGGCCGAGCAGCAGGATCTCGGCAGCCAGGCAGTAGGGGATCTGGCGGCGCAAGCGAATCGCCGACGCGCCCAGCGGGTAGAGCCCGCGGCACACCTCGGTCACGCCGAACACCGCGTCCTCGGCACCGACGCGGATCTCGGTTCCCTGCAGGATCTCCGTGCCGCCGGCCAGGGCGTAGCCCTCGACCGCCAGGATGATCGGCTTGCTCGGCCGCCCCTCGCGCAGCAGCGCCTGCCAGTGCAGGTTGGGGATCTCCTTCATGAGCCGCTGGATCTCCTCGGCGTCCTCGCCCCCGGACGTGCCGACCTTCAAGTCCATGCCGGCGCAGAAGGTATCCCCCTGGCCGGTCAGCACCGCGCAGTAGAGGTCGTCGTCCGCGTCGAGCAGGCGCCAGGCGCGATACATCCCGACCAGCATGGAGGGGCTCAGCGCGTTCTTCGCCTCGGGCCGGTTCAGGGTGACGATCAGCACGTGCCCGTCGCGCTCGACGGTGCAGTTCTTCGAGGTGATGTCCAGCTTCTCCGCCATGTGATCCTCCCAGGTCTCGCCCAGAATCCGCCCGCGGCTCGTCCCCGGGGTGGGCGCGCGCAGGTTGTAGCATGCGCCCGCGGCGTGCGGCGTGCGGCGCTGGGGCCGCGGGCGCCAGGGTCGCCGCAGCTCGTGCGGGCGACTTGCGCACGCATCGGCCACGGGCCAACTTGTCAGCCCGATGTCGACCGCTGGATCCGTTCGGGCGCTGGCCCCCGAGACGCGACGCGCCCTGATGCGCGCCCTCCCCGAGTTCTCGCGCCGCACCCGCGATCGCGGCCTGGGCTACGCGCGCGGCGGCCGGGTGCGATCGATTCGGGTCGGCAGCGACGCGATCGTCGCGACCGTTCAGGGAAGCCAGATCTACACCGTCACCTGGGAGCGCGAGCGCGTCGAGATCTCGGGGCAAGAGCACGAGGAGTGGTTTCCCGACTGCACCTGCCCCGTCGGCCTGGACTGCAAGCACGCCTTCGCCGTCGCCGCAGTGCTCCTCGGCTCGGGAAGCATCGCCTCACCCGAGCCGGAAGACTGGGACGTGGCCGAATCGCACGGCTCGAGCGCCTCGCCGCCGCACGCTCGCAGCGCCGGCGCATCGCTCCTGCCCGAGCTCGGGCGTGCCACGCGATCCCCGCGCGACGGCCAGAGCTTCGGGCCGTTGCCGCCGACAGGCAGCGGCAAGGACCCCGCCGCACGCCTCGCGGCGGCGCAAGAAGCCTGCCGGACTGCGTTGCGCCGGTTCCTGACGACCAGCAGCACGTGGGAGCTTCATACCGCCACGGCCACGCTGCTCGCTGCGGCCCAGGTCCCCTCCGTCCAAGAAGGTGCCGTCCTCGACGCAATCGACCTCTCCGAGGCCGATCCCGAGATCCGCGCCTGGCAGCTCACGCAGGCGATGCTGCGCTACGGGGCAGCGCACCTGCCGGAGGCGCTCGAGCCCTACCGCCAGCGCCCCGACCTGATCGAGCGCCTCGCCGCGCGGGAGCGAGAGGCGTTGCGACGCAGCCTGGTCGACTGGGCGACGCAGGCTCGTCCGGCGGCACGCCGATCGCTTCGCGCGGTCCTCGACCTGCGTGCCTGGCGCGACGGCACCGCCGACCTCGTGCTCGAGGTGCGCCTCACCTCGCCGCGATCGGCCGACGCGCCGCGCACCTCGAGCCAGCTGCGCCACCTGCGCTCCGAGCTGCGCTCCGACCCCGCGATCCTCACTCCCGCAGAGACCGCCCTGCTCACGCTCGTCACCGACCACCCCGCGCTCGTCGCGGACCTCGGCCAGGCGGGCTTCCGCCTCCAGGCCGCGGCCCTGCGCCTGCTGCTCGACCAGACGGCTGGCTCGTCTCTGGTGGCGTGGGGCGAGGAGCTCGACCCCGAGCTCGCGCGGCGGGGCGGCGTGACCGCGGGCAGCCTGGTCGCCCTCGATGGCGCCTCCGTGCAGCTCGCACCCGACTGCGCCGTGCGCGAGGGCCGAACGGTCCTCGCGCTGCGCTTCCTGTGGCCCGACGGTCGCAGCGTGGCGTGGGACGACGCCGTGTACGTGCCCGCAGGCGATGCGTGGCGTGGGACGAGCTGCAGCCTGATCGTCGCGGAGGGGCGGATCGCGGTAGTCGCCTCCGAGCCCCCGGCCGCCCTGCGCGAGCGCTTCACCAGCGCCGGATGCCTGCCGCTCGGCGAGGCCGACCGGGTGCCGCTCCTGTCGGCCCTGAGCACGCGCTGGCCACACCTGCGCACGACGCTCGCCGCGCACACCCGCTGGATCACGGCTGTGCCGGAGGTGACGCTCGACCTGCGCGACGACGATTGGCTGCAGATCCGCGTCCTGGCACACGCCACGACCGGGAGCCGGCAGACGGCGCTGGGAGACGAGAGCGCTTCGCCAGAGCTCGAGTACGGGCCGACCCAGGAGTGGCTCGGCCGCGGCCCGACCGCGGCCCGGCCGCCACGGGCGGCGCCCGAGCCGCTCCTCGCCGCGAGTGCCGAAGCCGCCTTCGCGCCGATCGCCGGGGCCGGCGCCGACCCCGCCAGCGAACACGGCGACGGCGCGTACAAACGGGCCGATGCGGCCGCGGTCGGCCCAGCCGCGAGCGATGTGGACACCCCGGCACAGCCCGAAGGGCTCACCCCCGCCCTGCCCGCCGCCGAGATCTGGCAGGAGGCGCCCGATCCCGACTGCGTCGCCCCGGCCGTCGAATGGCTGCTGGCCACAGGCGCCTCTCCGGGAAGCCGACGCGGCCCGGGTGGGAGCGAGCCCACGTGGCCGGACCGCGGCGTCGGTTGGTGGCTGCGGCTCACGCCGCGGCGCATCGATGCGTTCTTCGCTGCATGGCTGCAGCGGCCCACCGGGGTCACGTTCCTCGGCAACGAGCGCGCCCGACGCCTGCTCGGCCCGCGAGGCCGCACCTTCCCCAAGATCCGCATCCTCGGCAGCGGCGTGGACTTCCTCTCGGTCTCGGCCGAGTGGCAGGCCGAGGGTGCCGCGCTCTCCGAGGAGGACATCGCGGCGCTGCGCTGGGCGACCACGCGCTTCGTCAAGCTACGCTCTGGCTGGGTCCGCCGCGACGACACCGACGGGCGCTCCGAGGAGGCCGAGCAGGCCCTGGCCGAGCTCGGCCTCGAAGCCGGAGCGGGCGAGCAGCGCTTGACGCTGTGGCAGCTCGCGGGCGCACCCGCGGAGAGCCTGGCCGCCCTCGAGCGGCTCGGAGCCGATCCGGAGACTCTGCAGGCGGTGCGCGCCCTGCGCCAGCGAATCGCCGCCTTCCGTGGCCTGCCCGCGGTCCGGCCGCCACGCTCGCTGAAGGCGAAGCTGCGCTCCTACCAGCGCGCCGGTCTCGACTTCCTGGCCTTCACCGCCGAGCTCGGGACCGGCGCGATCCTCGCCGACGACATGGGCCTGGGCAAGACGGTGCAGACCCTGGCCTGGCTCGAGCACCTGCGCACCGTGGATCCGCAGGGCGGGCCGAGCCTGGTCGTCTGCCCGGCCTCGGTCCTGCACAACTGGCAGCGCGAGGCCGCGCGCTTCGCGCCGAAGATGCGCGTCCTGGTGCTCGAGCGCGGCAGCGCCCGACACGCGCTGCGCGCCGAGGTCGCCCGGCACGACCTGGTGATCACGAACTACGCCCTGCTGCGACGCGACGTCCAAGCCTGGCACGAGACCGAGCTTCGCGCGGCGATCCTCGACGAGGCGCAGAGCATCAAGAACCCGGACGCCGCGGTGACTCGCGCGGCCTCCGGCCTGCGCGCCCGCCACCGCCTGGCGCTCACCGGCACGCCGCTCGAGAACCGGCCGCTCGACCTGTGGAGCATCGCGAGCTTCGTGTGCCCCGGCTACCTCGGCTCGCGCGCCCAGTTCACCGCCTGCTTCGACCGCCCCGACCTCCCGGAGCACCGGCGCCGGCTGCTCGCCGCCCGCCTGCGGCCCGTCCTGCTGCGCCGGCTCAAGCGCGACGTCGCGCGGGATCTTCCAGAGCGCATCGAGGAGCGTCGCGACTGCGAGCTGACCACGGGCCAGCGCCGCCTCTACCTGGCCGAGCTGGCGCGCAGCCGCCAGCTCGTCGAGCGCCTCGGCGAGCAGCCGGACGGCCTCAAGCGCAACCGCATCACGATCTTGGCCGCGCTCACCCGCCTGCGCCAGATCTGCTGCCACCCGGCGCTCGCCGGCGGCAAGCCGGAGCTCGGCTCGGGAAAGTTCGAGGCACTCCTCGAGCTGCTCGAGCCGCTGCTCGCCGAGGGGCACAAGGTGCTCCTGTTCTCGCAGTTCGTCGCCTGTCTGAAGCTCCTGGCGCGCGAGCTCAGCGCACGCGGCATTGCGCACCACACGTTGACCGGCGAGACCGTGGCGCGCGCGGCGGTGGTGGAGGCGTTCGCCACGGACCCGCGCCCGGCCGTCTTCCTCCTCTCGCTCAAGGCCGGCGGCACCGGGCTCAACCTCACGGCGGCGAGCTACGTGGTGGTCTTCGATCCCTGGTGGAACCCCGCGGTCGAGGCCCAGGCGATCGACCGCAGCCACCGCATCGGCCAGGACCGCACGGTCATCGCCTACCGCCTGCTCGCCCGCTCGACCATCGAGGAGAAGATCGCCGAGCTGCAGGAGCGCAAGGCATCGCTGGTCCGCGACCTGCTGGGCGACGGCAGCGCCGGGCGCGCGCTGTCACGCGCCGACCTCGACTACTTGCTGTCCTCCGATCCAGTCTGACGAGGCGCCGGGCAGCTACTCCTCGGCTGGCGAAGAGCGCGACGCCCCTCGGCGCCGCTCTCCGAGCGTGAGCAGGAATGCCCGGACAGGACCAGGGTGCCTGTGGTCCGCCGCGACGGCGAATGCGGGTCCAGCAGCGAAGGGTC
>CAZGUU010000004.1:17478-40101 GCA_964529315.1 uncultured Enterobacteriaceae bacterium | reverse complement strand
GCGTCGTCGTACGGGGGAGGAGAGGCGCTCGCCAGGCCCGAGAGCTCGCCGGGGCGGCTCCAGCCCTCGCGCATGCCGCGCACCAGGGCGTCGATTTGCGCGTCGGTCAACGCGCCACCCGCGCTGCGCGCGAAGCCCGGCATCGGCGTTCCGGGCACGCCCTGCGCGGTCGTGCGGCGCAGGACGTCGTCGCTCACCAGCGCCTGGTAGAAGGGATCGTTGAGCGGCGGGCCCGCGCCCAGGCGTCCGTCGGCACCGTGGCAGCCGGAGCAGCTCGTCCCCCAGAGGGCGGCGAAGTCCATCACCTGCTCGGGGCGCAGCGGCCGGTCGGCCGGGTCCGGCTTGCCGGGGAGCGAGTCGCACCCCGCGCCGGCGAGCAGCGCCAGCGTGACGATCGCCGCAGCGAGTCCGGATCTCATCGGCCGGAATCCTCCCCGGCGCTCTCCTCCTGGGCCTCGATGCCAGCCCGCGTGGCAAACGGCAGGCTCTGCAGGGTCGCGATCTTCTCGGTCCGTGCGACGACGTTGCCCGCGGCCAGGCCGAAGCCGATCTGCGAGGCGATGAACCAGAGCCAGTCGATGCGCTTGGCCAGGGTCGGGTCGATCACGCCCAGCGTCGCCCACAAGAGGCCCGACCAGAGCAGCGGTGCCAGGAAGCCGCCCACGAGCGCGGGATGGCGTGGGATCATCGGCAGGATCATCCCGTAGAGCAGGCCGACGAGCGCCGACGCGGAGAGGTGGATCAGGCTGGCGGCGACCAGCGCGGTGGCGTCGAATCGCAGGAGCTCGCGCGGAGCGGCCGTCGCCATGGACGGCAGGGCGGCCGCGGCGAGCAGGTTGATCGGGTACCAGACGCTGTCGTGCGAGATCAGGCCGAAGAAGCCGGCGAGCAGCGCCATGACGATGGCGCCGATCATTCCGCCGCGCAGGCCGGACGAGTACGGGTGGATCTCGATCGGCACGCGCATGCGGTGGCGCTCGGCTCCGGCGGTCAGGTGCTCCACGCGGTGCGGCACCGCGGTCACGGGTCGGGCGCGCTCGGCAGGCGGGCGCAACGGTACGGCGACCAGGTGCTCGCGCGGCAGCACCTCGCGAAACCAGCCGGCCACGCCGGTGAGGAACGCGACGACGCCGACCAGCGATACGATCGGGCTGGTCACCAGGCCGGCGAAGCCGAAGCTCACCCCGAATGCGACGACCAGCGGCCAGGCGGTCGGCGCCGGCAGCTCGATGGTCGACGGGTCTGCGGTGGCCACGCCGCTCGATCCTTGGCCGCCGGTGGCCGCCACGCTCGTGCCCCGGCCGCTCGGCGCGGCATCGTCCGGCAGCGTCGTCGCGGCGGGCGTGCGTGCGCCGGGGCCGCTCATCGTCCCACCACGTAGACCACGGTGAACACCGCGACCCACACCGCATCGACGAAGTGCCAGTACCAGGACAGGACCTCGGTGCGCTCGGCGTGCTCGCGGCGCACTTGGCCGCGCAGCGCGAGCACCAGCACGACGAGCAGTGCCAGCAGGCCGATGGTCACGTGCAGCGCGTGCAGGCCGACCAGCGAGTAGAAGGTCGTGCCGAAGAGGTTGGTCGTGATGGTCAGGCCGTGGCCGTAGATCAGGCCGCGCCACTCCACGCCGGTGCCGGCGAGGAACTCGGCGCCGAGCAGGATGGTGCCGAGCCACCAGATGGCGAATGCCCGGTCGCGCCCGGCGCGCAGCGCACGCAGCGCGAGCACGATCGTCAAGCTGCTCGACAGCAGGCAGGCGGTGCCGAGCAGCGGCATCTCGAGCACCTCAGCCGGGTAGGGCCCGGAGAGGCTCTTGCCGACGTAGAACAGGTAGGCGACCAGGAAGACCATGAAGAAGGAGGTCTCGGTCAGGATCAGGCACGCCATGCCCACCCGCCCTCTGGGCGGCAGGCTGGGCACGGCGGCCGCGGGCGGCTCGAGGCTGGCGGGCCGGCTCGCAGGGCTCGCGATCATCGGCCGTGCTCCTGGTCCGCGCGGCTCACTCGTACCTCCAGTCCGGGTCGGCGGGGTGCTTCAGATCCCAGAGCGGCCGGCGGCTGTGCACCACAGGGACGGCGTCGAAGTCGTACTCCGGCGGCGGTGAGGTCGTCGACCACTCGAGTGTCCAGGCATCCCACGGGTCGTCGCCCGCCGGCTCGCCGTCGCGCAGCGACGCGACCACGTTCCACAGGAAGATCGACAGCCCCACGGCCTGGACGATCACGCCGAGCGACATGATCAGGTTCGCCGTGTCCCAGCCGCGCCCCGGGTCGTAGGTGTAGATGCGCCGTGGCATGCCGAGCAGGCCGGGGAAGTGCATCGTCACGAAGGTCAAGTTGAAGCCGGCGACGAAGATCCAGAAGTGCAGCCGGCCCAGCCGCTCGGAGAGCATCCTGCCCGTGGCCTTGGGGAACCAGTAGTAGATCGCGGCGAAGACGTTGAACAGCAGACCGCCGATCAGCACGAAGTGGAAGTGGGCGACCACGAAGTAGGAGTCGCTGAGCTGCCAGTCGAAGGGCACGACCGCGAGCATCACACCGGTCAGCCCGGCGACCACGAACTCGAGCAGGAACGCCGTGCACCACAGCATGGGCACACGGAAGCGGATGCGACCGCCCCACATCGTGCCGAGCCAATTGAAGATCTTGATTCCCGTGGGCACGGCGATGAGCATCGTGGCGGCGGCGAAGAAGGTGTTCGCCGCGGGGCCGAGGCCCACCGTGAACATGTGGTGCGCCCACACGCCCAGGCTCACGAAGCCGATGCCGACGGTCGCCGCGACCATCGCCGGATAGCCGAAGAGCGGCTTGCGCGAGAACACCGGGATCACCTCGGAGGCGATGGCGAAGGCCGGCAGGATCAGGACGTAGACCTCGGGGTGGCCGAAGAACCAGAAGAAGTGCTGCCAGAGAACGGCCGACCCGCCCGCCTGCGTGTCGAAGAAGTGCGCCCCCAGGTAGCGGTCGAGGAGCAGCATGACCTGGGCCGCGGCCAGTGGCGTGAGCACGACCAGGACGAGGAAGGCATCGACCAGCATGATCCAGACGAACAGCGGCAGCTTCTCCAGCGTCATCCCCGGGCAGCGCAGGCCGAGGATCGTCGCGACCAGGTTCACGGCGGTCGCCGTGCTGCCGATGCCGGAGATCAGGATTCCGAGCGTCCAGTAGTCCGTGCTGTTGCCGCGCGAGAACGCCTTGGCGGTGAGCGGCGAGTAGGCGAACCAGCCGACGTCGGGCGCCGAGCCGGCGCCGTAGACGCCCTCGCCGCCCAGGAAGCTGAAGTAGAGCAGCAGGCCGCCGAACAGGAACATCCAGAAGCCGAAGGCGTTGAGCCGAGGGAAGGCCAGGTCGCGCGCGCCGATCATGAGCGGCACCAGGTAGTTGGCCAGGCCGAAGAAGATCGGCATGCCGACGAAGAAGACCATCGTCGTGCCGTGCATGGTCATCAGGCGATTGAAGGTGCTCGGCCCGACGACGTGGCCCTGCGGGAAGGCGAGCTGCGCGCGCATGACCGCGGCCATGAGGCCGGCGATCAAGAAGAAGACCAGCCCCGAGCCGACGTACATCAGGCCCAGGCGCTTGTGGTCGACGGTGACGAGCCACTCGTGCACCCGCGCGAGGGCGGGCAGCCGCTCGTCCTCGGGCCGTGGTCGGGTGATGTCCTGGTCCGCGATCGTCATCCGCTCCTCGCTCAGCGCAGCGTCGCCAGGTAGGCGGTGAGCGCGTCGATCTCCGCAGCCGAGAGCTGCATGGCCGGCATGAGCACGCCCGGCTTGAGCGCGTGCGGGTCGACAAGCCACGCACGCAGGCTCGCGGGCGTGTTCGGCGCCGCCCCCGCGCCGATCGTCGACCGGCTCATCAGGTGGGTCAGGTCGGGCCCGAAGGTGCCGCGCGCGACCGTCCCGCCCAGCGTGTGACAGCTGATGCAGGCGGTCGACTGGAAGAGGTCGCGGCCGGCCTGGACCGAGGCGTCCCGGACCTCGGGTGCCCGCTGAGCGGCCACCCACGCCGCGAACTCCTCGGGCGTCTGCACCACCACGCGAAGCAGCATGTGCGCGTGCTGCGTCCCGCAGTACTCGGCGCACTGGCCCAAGAAGGTGCCGGTGGATCTGGGCTCGACCCACATCGCGTTGCTGCGGTTGGGGATGGCGTCGGTCTTGCCGGCGAGCTGCGGGACCCAGAAGCTGTGAATGACGTCGGCCGACTGCAGCCGCAGGAAAGTCGGCCGCCGCTCCGCGGCCGAGCTCAGGGGGACGTGCAGCTCGTTGGCGGTGACGATTCCCAGCTCGGGGTAGCGGATCTCCCACCACCACTGGTGGCCGACGATGGTCGCCTGCACGGCCCCGGGCGGCGGCTCGCGCAGCTCGAGCTCGCCCACCGTCCGCGCGGTGGCGAGAAACAGCACCAGCACGACGAGCGCCGGTGCGAGCGTCCAGGCGAGCTCGATCTGGTTCGAGCCATAGACCTGCGGCGGCTCGCGGTCGTCGCCCGGCCGCTGGCGAAAGCGCACGATGCAGTAGAGCAGCACCGCGGCGACGACCAGCAGGATGCCGGCGCTCACGCCCAGGACCAGCCAGGCGAGCTCGCGGATCGTCTCGGCCGGGGCCGAAACCGGGGCAAAGAGATTCGCCACCGGGTGGAGCGCGGGATCCGCGCTCACGCCCGCATCCCCGACCGGGCATCCCGGATCGCGCGATGCATCCCGTCCCTCCTGCGGCCCGCGCCACTAAGCACGAGGCGCGGGGGGCTGTCAAAACGCAAGAGAAATCGCCCCGGGCGCGCAGGCGATGGGATCGCTCAGGTCATGGTGGTTGCTGCGCTCGGCTCTACGGCCGCAGCCGCCGCAGCCTCCGCGCGAGCGGTGGATGCAGGCCGAGCGCGATCTGGTGGCGGGCTGCGAGGCCGCCGGGCGCCGAGGCGGAGCGCGCGACGACGACGAGGTGCGCCTCGCGCTCGCCGCCCGGCGGCATCTGCGCATCCGCGGCCATGCGCTCGAGCGCGCCGGCCAGCGCCTCGGGGTTGCGCGCGAGCTCGATCGAGGTCGCGTCTGCGAGGTAGCGGCGGCTGCGCCAGAGCAGCGCGATCGGGAAGCTTGCGGCCAGGGCGAGCAGGTCGCTTGCCGCGACGGCGAGCAGGACGAGCGCCAGGAGCGGCGGGCAGAGGCGCACCAGGACGGCGCCCACCGGCCCCAGGTACTCGCGCCGTGGCATCGGGTCTGCGGCGCCGCCGTCGGAGTCGCGCTGCGCGCGGAGCGCCGAGCGGTGCTGCTCGAGCGCGTGGACCAGCGCCCTTGCGCGCTCGGCGCGCTCCGCGGGCTCGAGCGCCGGTGCGACGGCGAAGAACGCAGCCCAGCGCAGGGTCGCGGAGCGTGCCTGGCGTGCAAAGGGCGCGAGTGCCACGGCCGTCAGCAGCTCGAGGACGTAGAAGGCCGCCTGGATGGTCGCGCCCAGGCGCAGGTCGCCGTCGCAGACCGACGCGATCAGGTGCCCGAGGACCGCCTGGGTCTGGGCGCGGTCGAGCCGCTCGAGCAGCGGGCGCGTGACGACGACGTGCGCGTCGCCGGGCGAGGTGCCCACCGCGGCCGCGTTTGCCCCCCCTGCGTCGACCAGCAGAACGCGCGGTGGCGGCGCGCCTGCGGCGACCGCCATCTCGGCGACCACGTTGGCGAGCTGGCGCTCCTCGGGGTCGCCGCCGCGCGGCTCGCGCGCGCCCAGGTGGAGCAGGGTCTCGCCGCTTCCGACCAGCCGCCACACGCGGGAGACGGCGAGCCAGGCGAGCGAGGGCAGGGTGATCGCCGCGGGTAGCAGCAGGCGCGGGTCGTCGAAGGGGAAGACATCGACCACGCGGCCGAATGCGCCGAGCAGCGCGCGGGCGGCGTGCCACAGCGGCTCGGTGACGCCGTCGCCGGCGCCGATCGTGTGGAGCGCGAAGCCGGCGGCGAGAAGTGCCACCGCGGGCAGGAAGGCGAGCGTGAACAGGACCAGGCCGAGGTGGAAGACGAGCAGAGCCGAGGTCGCCATCCCGCCCGTGGCCACGACCACGAAGCAGGCCGCGCCGGCCAGCGCCGCGGAGCGGCGATGCCGCGCCTGGAGGTCGAAGAAGGTCGAGCGCCGAGGACGCTGCATGCGGGCTCCGAAGGCTCCGTGTGCGGCCGGGATAGGGAACGAGGGCCGCAGGCGCCCGCTTCTTCTACTTGGTGACGGTGTAGATGAAGCTCAGCCACCCCGGCCCAGGCCAGGTGTCCGGTCGCACGTCGAGGATCCTGCCTCCCGCCTGCACCACCAGCCCCTCCACCCGCTCTCGGGCGATGCCGTGCATCTCCATCTGCGGCTCCGCCACCTCGGCGATGCCCCCCCCCGCGCGCTTCCAGGCAGCTCGCAAGCCGCCGCGAAGCATCGCCAGCGCCTTGCCCCCGGCACCGCCGTCGTGTCGCTGCCGATCGGGCATCGTGGCATCGGTGTCGCTCGACGCCGAGACGGCCTGCTCGGAAGCCGCCGCTGCCGGCTCCGCGGAGCCAGCAAGGCAGCGGCCTCCGCCCGTGTCCAACGGCTCGCTTGGGACCTGAAAGAGCAGCACGCCGCCCTTGCCGAGCACGCGGATCAGCTCGGGGATGTACCGCTCGGCGTATCGCGGCTCCATGTGCTGCAGGACGATCACCGAATAGACGAAGTCGAAGCTGTCGCTTGCGAGCAGCGAGAGGTCGGGGCGGTCGTTCAAGAGGTACTTGCAGCGGAAGCGGTGCCGGTTGAGCTTTCTGGCGCGCCTCACCATACGAGGGGGCGATGTCCACGCCGACCACTCGGTCGAAGTGCCCGCAGAGCGCCTGCGTGAGACGCCCGACCCCACATCCGAAATCCAACGCCCGGCGGCGTGTGAGGGGCATGCCCAGGGAATCGACGTAGCGGAGCGCCTCGGCGATCTCGCGCCGGCCCGTCGCGAAGAACTCCGCGACGCTCCATCGCCCGTTCTTTCGCTCGGGAGTCGAGAGGATCGCCCACAATGGGTCGCGGCGCCCGAACTCGTGCCAATGTCGCTGCAGGTCGGTGATCTCCACGGCGGACTCCTCCGATGAGCGCGGAGTGGCTGCGGTACCACCTCCGGCGAGCCGCGAAAAGCGGCGCTCGCGGATCCCGGACGCTGGGGAGCCCGTGCGTCACTCGGACAGGCTGCCAAGGCGAGGAGCGGAGCTGCCAGGGCTGCCGGCGCCGGAGGGCCCTCGCTGTCGCTCGTGCTCCGCCCTCGAGCATCGCAGCCGGGCCGTCGGCCGTTTCGCTCGCAGGATCCTGGCGCTCTCCGGGGCCGGGATGCTCCCCGGTCGTGGCCTCATCGGGCTTGACGCGGTCGTCGGGCAGGGCGCCTTGGTCAGGCTCGGCACATCGAAGCAGGTCGTCACCCCGAGGGACCCCGGCGATGCCGCAGCAGCGAAGCGACGTCCACCAGCACCTCGTGCCCCCGCGGTACGCGGCCTGGCTGGGCTCCCCGAGGCCTATCCCCCCGCGAACGCCTCGACGTAGCGCGCCCCCGGCAGGTAGATCGAGCGCGCGGCGTTCAAGCCGCGTACCGCGTGGAGGTAGTCGGAGTAGGCGAGCTGGCTCGAGTACTGCTCGAGCGCGCGCTGCTTGACGGGCCACACGGCGGTCACGTCGATCACCCGGGTTGCGTGCACCGGCACCCAGACCTCGTAGGCCAGCGCGAGCGGACGGCGGCCGGCGGCCTGGCGCTCGAGCGCGGCCGCGACCGCCGCTGCGAGCGCGTGGTGGTCGGGGTGTACCTCGTCGTCGGCGGGGTGGTAGACCACCGCGGGGCGCAATCGCTCGAGGCTGACATCGATGCGCGCGACGAGCGGGCTCGGCTGCTCGCGCAGCAGGCCGGCGAGCCCCTGATCCGGGTACTCCCAGAAATCCGGAGGTGCGGCACCGAGCACGGCCGCCGCGGCGCGCGCCTCGCGGCGGCGCAGCTCGCGGTAGTCCTGCCCGGCGAACCGCCCGCCGGGCTCGCCGAGCGCCCCGTCGGTGGCGATGGCGATCGACACCGGGTCACCCTGTGCGACGTGCAGCGCGATCGCGCCGCCGCAGCCGATCGTCTCGTCGTCGGCGTGTGGCGCCAGCACCAGCACGCGTCCGCGAGGCGGCGCCTGCAGGGTGCGGGGGTACTCGAGCAGCGGCATGGGCGGTGCGACGACCTGCGAGGGGCGAGACGCTCAGAAGATGTCGGTGTCGCCCATGGTGTAGTGCCACGATTGCTGCAGGAGGGCGAGCGGCCGCTCGGGGCGGCCGTCGTCGAGCACGCTCAGCAGGAAAGGCGTTGCCTTGCAGCGGTAGCCGAGCGCGAGCAGCACGGCGTGGTCGGGCGAGCTCTCGGGCAGCCAAGCTTCGACGGCGGGCAGGCCGGCGCGCCGCGCCTCGGCGTGGCAGGCGTCGAGCAGGCGGATCCACACCGAGCGACGAGCCTCCGCGACCAGCCAGTCGACCAGCGCGGCGATCGGCTCGTGCGGCCAGCCCAGGCGCAGCACGGCGATGCCGGCTAGGCGGCCCGAGAGGCGGCTGCGTGCGGCCAGCAGGACGTAGCGCACGTCGGGGCAGTCGGCGTAGCGCCAGCCGAGGTAGCGCGCGTCGCGCACGACCGCTGCGCCGTAGCGTGCCCGGCTGCGCTGCCACAGCTCGTCCACCTCGGCGTCGAAGCGATCCACCCGCTCGACGCGGTAGAGGTGCGAGGGGATCTCGCGCAGCGGATCGCCGCGCCACGGCTCGGGGTGGGACAGCTCGAAGCGCAGCGCGCCCACGCCGTGCATCAGGCGCATGCCGTAGAGGCGCTTCTGGATCTGGTGGATCTCGTCCAGGTTGTAGCCGAAGACCACGGCGGCGGGGTCGGGGGCGGCGAAGCCGTCGCGGAAGTGCTGCCACATCGCCGCGTAGACGCCGCGGCGGTGCAGGGCCGGATCCACCATGTGGTCGAGGAGCTGCGTGAAGACGCGCTCGCCGCCGCGGGTGGCAGCCCGGTTGGGTAGGCTCGCGAATTGCCCGACGATGTGGCCGTCGCTCGAGACGGCGAGCGTGATCTGGCGCCCGGCAGGATTGTCGAGGAACTTCCAGCGCCAGTGGGCGAGTGAGCGGTCGGCGCGGAACACGCGACGGAACAGGTCGAGGATGCCGTGCTCGTCGCCCGGGCGGTACGCGCGCACCTCGACCTCGGCCTCGCGCCGGGCCTCCGTCGCGGCGCCCGCGCCGGACTCGCCCGGGCTGCGCGGCTCGCCTGATTCTGCGCTCTCGCCGGCGGACGTGGCTGGCTCTCCAGCTTCTCCCGCCGCTCAGCGGGGCTTGCGGCCGTAGAAGAACGGCAGCGCGCGATCGAGCACGCGTGCCATCCACGCGGCCGAGGGGAACCAGTTGGGCTCCTTCTTGCCGCCGAAGCGGTCCACGACGATCGATTGCGCGTGGCAGTACTTGCGCAGGAAATCCGGCCCGTTGCGCCCGCCCAGCCCGCTCTCCTTCACGCCGCCGAAGGGGATCTCGGTGATCTGCGCCGCGACCAGGCAGTCGTTCACCACGGTGGTCCCCGCCTCGATGCGCTTGGCGATCGCCACGCCGCGCTCCTTGTCGCGGGTGAACACGCTCGAGGAGAGGCCGTAGTGGCTGTCGTTGGCCAGGCGGATCGCCTCCTCGGCGTCCTTCACGGGCATGATCGGGATGACCGGGCCGAAGGTCTCGTCGCGCATCAGCTCCATGCCGTGGTCGACGCCGGTCACCACGGTGGGCTCGAAGAAGCGCCCGGGCAGGTCCGTGCGGCGATGCCCGCCGGCGAGGATGCGCGCGCCGCGGCGCTCGGCGTCGGCCAGGTGGCGCTCGACCTTGTCCACCTGCGGCGCGAACGTCATCGCGCCGATGTCGACCGCATTGCCCGCGCTCTCCGCGCCCTGGCGAACCAGCTTCACCTTCTCGAGCACCTTCTGGGTGAAGGCCTCGGCGATCGGCTCCTCGACGTAGACGCGCTCGACCGACATGCACACCTGGCCCGAGTGGAACAGCGAGCCCCACACTGCGGCGTTCGCCGCACGCTCGAGGTCGGCGTCCTCGAGCACGATCATCGGATCCTTGCCGCCCAGCTCGAGCTGCACCGGGGTGAGCGTCTCGGCGGCGCGCGCCATCACCTTCTTGCCGGTCGCGACCGAGCCGGTGAAGCAGACCATGTCGACCTCGTCGATCAGCACGCCGCCGACGTCGCCCTTGCCCTGCACGACCTGGAGCAGCCCCTCGGGCAGGCCGCCGGCGACCAGCAGGTCGCGCGTGCGCTCGACCGCCAGCGGAGTCACCTCGGAGGGCTTGACCACCACCGCGTTGCCCGCGATCACCCCGGGCAGGCCGTCCCAGTAAGTGAGCAGCACCGGGAAGTTCCACGGGCTGATCACGCCGATCACGCCGCGCGGCTTGTAGGAGAGGATCGCCTTCTTGTTCATCAAGAGGTGCGGCAAGTAGTGCTGGTCGCGCAGCATCTTCTCGGCGCGCTTGGCGTAGAAGCCGATCACGTCGCACAGCGCGAGCAGCTCGGTGAGCGCATCGAGTCGCGGCTTGCCGGTCTCGCGGCAGAGCAGCTCGATCACCTCCTCCTTGCGCTGCACGAGCTCGGCGCGCGCCCGGAGCAGGATCTTGCGCCGCTCGGCAAACGAGAGCGCGACCCAGGCGCGCTGCGCCTCGCGGGCACGGGCCACGGCCGAGCGCACCTCGGCGACCGACGCGGTCGGGACGTCGGCGATTCTCTCGCCGGTTGCCGGTGCATTCACCGCGATGGTTTCCGTCTGCGCGGCCGGGGCCTCGCGCAGGTCACGCGCCGTGGCTGTCTCCATGGTGGCTCTCCTCGATCGGGGGGATGCGGGAGACTCTCGCCCCTGCCCGGCGGCGAGTCAAGCCGCGACTTCGCTGCTTCGCTGGGGCGCACGACCCGAGGGTGATCCGGCCCAGAGGTGGGGAGAAAGGGCGGCGCCTGCGCCCTCCTCGCAGTATCCGCTGCCAAGAGGAGGGCGTCGGGGATGTGGTCTACGATTGGGGATGTGGCTCGATTCGAGCGGCGGCGAGTGCCTCGAGTTCGAGATCTGGCCGCCGCACGAGGTCCTCGTAGCGGATCGCGTACACGCGCTCCTCGTGGCGCTCCATGAGCTCGGCGGATGGCCGCCGGTGATCAGTGCCACGGCGAGCGGTCGCAGAGATCCTCGTAGCAGGCGAGGGTCCGCCGGGCGCAGACGTCCCATCGAAAGGCCGCCGCGCGGCGCTGGCCGGCGTCCGTGTGAAAGCGACGCGCGGTCTGGTCGGTCAGAAGCTCGCGCATCGCCGCCGCGAGACGGTCGGGGTCTCCCGGAGGTACGAGCAGCGCAGCGCCGTCGAGATTGTCCGAAAGCGCGGACGACGACGAGGCCACGACAGGCACGCCGGTCGCCATTGCCTCGAGCGGCGGGAAGCCGAAGCCCTCGAGCCAGGAGGGATACACGAACAGGCGCGCGCCACCGTAGAGGCCCGGCAGGTCGACCTCGGGCACGTAGCCGAGGAGATGGATGCGCTCGCGCACGGGGCTCGCCGAGATCCGTGACATCAGCTCGCCGGTCGACCATCCGGACTGCCCTGCGAGTACCAGGTGCTCGGGCACGTCGCCGCCGGTGACGAGCCGGGCATAGGCATCGACGAGCGTCTGCAGGTTCTTTCTCGGATCGAGAGTCCCGACGTAGAGGACGTATGGTGTGGGGACTCGGAGCCTCTCCTGCACGTCGCGGATCTCGCCCTGGCTTCGTGGGCGGAAGGCGTCGTCCACGCCGTACGGTGTGACACCGATGCGCGCGGGCGGCACGCCGGGGACCAGCCGGAGGATGTCCTCGCGGACCGTCGGGGCCGGCACGGTGACGAGGTCTGCGCGGCGGATGCTGCCACTCACGGCCCATTCGTAGAGACGGCCGCGCCGGCTGCGGGCGTGATGCTGAGGCGTTAGGAACGAGGTCATGTCGTGGATCGTGAGCAGGTGGCGCAATCCGGCGCGCCACAGCGGCATGATGAACGTCGCCGAGTGGAGCACGTCGACGCGCAGTGCCTTCGCGAGCGGCGGTTGGACGACCTGCTGCAGGGCGATCCGCCATGCCCGCGAGCGACGGCACCACGCGAGCAACCGGACGTTCGAGGGCGGGGCCCCGCTGGGCGAGGCCGACGCGAGCTCTCCCTCGACCCGTGCGCGGTCGTCGCGATTGATGAGCAGGACGTACTGGTTGCCGTGATCCACGCGTACCAGACCCGACACGAGGCCCATGAGATAGCGATCGACACCCGTCGGCTGAGCGACGAGCGCGGTCAGATCCAGCGCGACCCTCACGTCCGTGCTCCGTCTCCGGCGTGCCAGGCTGGAGCCGTCCCCGCAGGCCCCGGCAAGGGTCGATCTCCGAACCGAACAAGTGCGCGGCGCAGCTCGCGCAATTCGGGCCTCCCCCGAGCCGTCCACGCACCATACAGGCGCAGGAGGCCTCGCGCGACGGACGGCACCGCGCGACGCGGGACCGGAAGCAAGAGCCCGCAGGCCAGGGTGAGTGCGAGCGTGCGTGACTCGAACAGCACCTGCGGGCGCGCGTGGACGCTCAGGAGAAGTAGGCGCGCCGCCAGTCGCTTGGCACCCGGATCGGTCGTGCGGGTCAAGCATAAGACACAGCCATGCTGCCGCAGGTTCGCAAGACACTCGCTGCGACGCCTCCGGATCTCGGGAGGGGCGTCGTCGAAGGCGGCGAACGCAACGCGTGTGCCACACGCCTGATACTCTTCCACCGCACCGGAGGCGGACCCCACGGTGAGACGGTAGAGCGTCTGGTGGCGCGGTACGACCACGAACGGCCAGCATCGAGCGACGCGAAGCCAAAGCTCCCAGTCTTCGACCGACGTCAAGCGCTCATCGAACCCGCCCACCACATCCAGGCAGTGGCGCCTCGCCAGCACGTTGGACCCGCTCGCGAGGAAGAACGTCGCGAGAAGATCGGCGTAGACGTTTCCCTGACGCAGCGAGCCTCTCTTGGCGAACAGAAACCGGTCGCGCTCATCGATGAACGCCGTCCAGGTGTAGGCCGCACCCGCGTCCGGGTGGAGGCGGAGCGCCTCGACCTGTCGCTCGAGCTTGTCCGGAGTCCAAAGATCGTCGGCGTCGCAGAACCCGACGAAGCGTCCGCGGGCTTGCGCCAGGCCGCGATTGCGCGCCCGGGCTCTGCCGCTGCGCGTCGAGGTGATCAAGCGGATCCGCGCGTCGCGGATGCGGGCGACGCGATCGACCGTTTCATCGGTCGAGCCGTCGTCGACGACGATCAGCTCCCAGTCCGTGTACGTCTGGCAGCGCAGAGACTCCAGGGTGCGCGCGATCGTGGCGGCACCGTTGAAGACCGGGACGATGACGGAAACGTCGGGCATGCGCGACTACTCGACCGCCGCCACAGGGGGGACGGCCGGGGCCGTGCCGCGTGCGGCGGCGCGATACAGGATCGTGTGACACTGCGCGCTTCGCTCCCAGGTGAATCGGGCGGCGCGCTCGCGTCCAGCCACCTCGAGCCGGGACCGCAGTGCGTCATCGCCGATCACGCGCAGCATGGCCGAGGCGACGGCCTCGGGGTCGGAAGGATCGACCAGCAGGGCCGCCCCGCCAGCCACCTCTCGCATGGCCCCTCGCTCGGAGGTGACGACGGGCGCGCCGGAAGCCATCGCCTCGAGGATCGGAAGGCCGAAGCCCTCGTACAGTGACGGGTAGACGACCGCCGTCGCCTGGGCATACGCGCGAACGACCTCTGCCTCGGTCGAGTATCCTTCGAGCGTGACCGACCCTCCCAGCTCGAGCCGCGCGAGCCGTGCCTGGATCCGCGAATGCGCGGCGCCCGGTTGCCCAATCAGACGGAGGCGTGCCCCGGGATGGCGAACGGCGACCATGGCGAAGGCTTCGATGAGGACGCTCAGGTTCTTGCGTCTCTCCAGCGTTGCGACGCTCACGAAGGTCGGGACGACCGCCGGCGTACGTCGACCCGTCCCGAACACGCGGTCGACCCCGAGAGGGATGACGACCGTCTTCGCAGCGGCCGCGGGGAGATGGGCGGCCAACTCGCGTCGCACGCTCTCGCTCGGGACCACGATCCAGTGGGCGAGATCGACGCCGTGCCGGATCGCGGCGCGGAGCCGCCGCCCGCGCGACCTCCCCTGGAGGAGCGGCACCTCGAAGGGCGCGACGTCGTAGAGGCTCAGCACGAGCGGAATCGCGATCCCTCGCACCGGCGCGCGTGCGGCCGCAGCGTGGTAGACGTCGACCGCGCGGCGATGCAGGCGCGGTCCCAGCCGTACCCACTCGGTCAGGAAGCCTTGCACGAGGAGGCGCAGCGCGCGTGCGCCGGAATGGGTGCGAAGCACACCTGCACCGCGCCAGAGGTCGTACTCGCCCCCGACCACGACGTCGGCTGCGGGTGTACGCTGTAAAGCATCGACAAGTGCCGCGATGGATCGCGAAACTCCCGTCGAGAGTGGGACGACGGCGCTACGGTCGACCGCGACGCGGACACGGGACCCGCGACGGCCATCGTCCCTCGCGACTGTCGCCAGCATGAACGCAGTTACGAAGAACTGCCGGCGACTTGTCAAATCCGGGTGCGCGAGCGGGGACGGATCCCGGGGTGTCCGATACGGCGTATGAGTGCGTGAGATCGTCAATGGCGAGGACTCACACTCACCCCACCGATTCGATCAGCGCCGGCTTGCCAGCTTCCGCATAGACACGCACCGTTGGCAGGTGACTTGGTGCCGTCTGCGCGAACAAGCGCGCGGAAGAGCGGCTCGGCGGCGCGCGGGATGGCGCCGGCGTAGTCGAAGATCAAACCGGAATGCCTGACTGACGGCGCCGCCGCTCGGGCAGGCTCTCGACTAGCGCACCGACTCCGAGGCGATCCCGTAGCGCTCCTGGTAGGCCGCGAAGCGACGGCGCTCGGTGCTCTCGTCCAGGCCCGTCCCGTCCAGGCTGTAGCGGTGGGTGCCGCGCTTCTCCCTGGAGTGCTGCTCGAGGAACCGGCGCATGCGGGCCTGCGCCTCGGTGCCGAGCTCCAGGCCGAAGTGCGTGTAGATGGTTTGGATGGCGCCGATCTCGTCGCCGATGAAGTCCTTGAAGCGCAGGTCGAAGACCCGCGCGGCGTCGGTGAGCGCCCGCTCGCGTACCGCCGTGGTGTCCTCGAGGCCGGCGGCGAGACGGGCGGCCCAATCCTCGCCGATCTCGCGCACGTCGTTGCGCCCGGGGTCCATGGCCAGGCCGCGCAGCGTCGGGACCAGGTTGGCCAGCGAGGCGAGCACGCGCACCGGGTCGCGGTGCGTCTGGATGACGCGCGCATCGGGATACACGGTGAGCAGCGCGTCGAGCGCCCAGAGGTGGCCGGGCGATTTCAGCACCCAGCGGTCGCCCGGGCAGCGCCACTGGAGGTACTGCAGCTGGCGTCGGTGCGAGGCATAGGCCGGGCGCAGGTCGGCCCGCTCGAGCCACGCCTGGTAGCTCGGAACGCGGTTGGCCGTGTGGAAGAGCATGCTCGCGAAGTCGTGCGCGGTCATCGCCACGCACTCCTGCGGCAGGGTCGCTCCCATCGGGTGCATGGTCTTGAAGCTGGGCAGCAGGCGGTCGACCTGGGCGAGGTGCGCTGCGACCTGCGCGATGCGCGGGTCGGTCTCGTAGGTGGCCCGCTCGGGCGGCGGCCAGGGGTGCATGACCTCCCAGGTCATCGGCACGCGATTGGCGGGATCCTGCGCGAGCAGCTCGTGCAGGATCGTCGTGCCGGTGCGCGGCAACCCGAGGATGAAGATCGGCCGCGCGATCTCGCTGCGCAGGATCTCGGGGTATCGCTTCCAGGTGTCGACCATGCGCAGGCGGTTCTCGAGCAGGCGCACCGCGTCGCGCCGCGCCATCATTCGCCCCAGGACGGTGAGCGCGGCCTCGCGCTCGTAGGAGTCGAGCAGGCGCCGCAGCCCCTCGCGAAAGCCGTCGTCGCCGAAGTCGTCGAGCCCGGTCTTGCGCCGCGCCTCTTCGAGCAGGGAGGCCTCGTCGAGCCGAACGATCGGGACGCCGAGCGTGCGCAGGGCGCCGCCTGCGGCGTTCATCACTCGTACCGCGAGCGGGAAGGTGGGGGCGGGGCGCTGGCTCGTCATGGCGTTTGGCACGCAGCGAAGTACGGTTGCGGCCGGGCCCTGTCAATTGCGCGCGGCGCGATCCGGCAGGCGGGCGAACCACCACCGGCGACCTGCGAGCCGTAGGCCGTGACCCACGAGCCCGTGGCCCGCGACCATGCCCCACCACGGCCCGCAAGCGGTAGCCCACGACCGGCGAGCCGCGACCCGCAACCCACGACCTTCGGCTCGCGAGCGCTGACCCACGAGCCACGCGCGCGCAGCCGGTCGCTCTCTGGTGACCGAGCCTCGCGGTGGTGCCGGAGACGGTTGCGGCAGGCGCCGCCGCCGATAGGCTCGTGGTGGTGGATCTGTCGTTCTCGCCGGCGGCCGAGGCCTTTCGCGCCGAGCTGCGCGCCTGGCTCGCCGAGAGCCTGCCTGCCGCCTTCGCCGAGGAAGATCGCCTGGAGGCCGCGACGCTCGACGAGGAGTTCGCCTTCCTGCGCGGCTGGCAGGCCGAGCTCGCCGCGGGGCGCTGGGTGGGCGTGCACTGGCCGCGCGAGTACGGCGGCCGCGGCGCGGGAGTCGAGGAGAGCTACGTCCTCCAGGAGGAGATGGCCGCGTCGCGCGCTCCCGAGGTGATCAACCGGATCGGCGTCAACCTGGTCGGCCCGTCGCTGCTGCGCCACGGCACCGAGAGCCAGCGCCGCCGCCATCTGGCGCGCATTCTCTCCGCCGAGGACATCTGGTGCCAGCTCTTCTCCGAGCCCGGGGCCGGCTCGGACCTGACCGCGCTTCGCACCCGAGCCGTGCGCGACGGTGACGACTGGATCGTCACCGGCGAGAAGGTGTGGACGAGCTGGGCGCAATACGCCGACTACGGCATCCTGCTCGCCCGCACCGACGCCAAGGCGCCGCGCGCGCGCGGCCTCTCGTACATGATCGTCGACATGCACTCGCCGGGCATCGAGGTGCGGCCGCTGCGCCAGATGACCGGCAGTGCAGAGTTCAACCAGGTGTTCCTCGACGGCGTGCGCGTGCCCGCCGAGAACCTGATCGGGCAGCCGAACCACGGCTGGGAGATCGCCCAGACGACGCTCGCGCACGAGCGCGGCACCTCGCCACGCCAGCTCGTCGTGCACCGCATGCTGCTCGACGAGCTGCTGCGCCTGGCACGGGCGTTCGCGGGGGGCGGCGCCTCGGGCGCTGGCTCGGGCGCGGCGGGGGATGCGTCGGGGCGCGGCGTGATCGACGGGCCGGCGCGAGCGCCGGCGATCGATGCGCAGCTCCGCCAGAAGCTCGCCCAAGCCGCGATCGAGGTCGAGATCGCCAAGCTGAACGGCTGGCGCACGCTCACCCGCCTGGTGCGCGGCGCGCCGCTCGGCCCGGAGAGCTCGTTCGTCAAGCTGTACTGGAGCGAGATGAGCCAGCGCCTGCACGACACGTTGATGGAGGTCCTGGGCCCGCACGGCCTGCTCGACGGCGGGCCGCACGCGGTGGCGCACGGTCGCCTGGCGCGCTCCTACCTCTACTATCGGGCGGCGACGATCTTCGCCGGCACCAGCGAGGTGCAGCGCAACGTCATCGCGCAGCGAGTCCTCGGGCTGCCGCGCTGAGCCGGCTGGGCCTCGGTCCGGGAGGGGGCGGTCGGCCTGGCGCCCCCAGGAATCTTCCCCCGGCGTTCTCCTTCCCGCGACCTGGCCCGCCGTGATACGAGGCGCCGTGCCGGATCAGGGAGCCGCCGACCGATTGCATTCCGGTGGCGGCCTCGCTGACCCATTCACCGAATCTTGGCGAGACGAGTGGCTTCGCGAGGGCTCGGCCGTTCGTGGCCCCGCCCTCCGTACGGCGCCCCTGCGATCCCGCCGCGCGGCGTTCGCCGCGCGCCGGGATCGCGGAGAAGGGAGTAGCGATGTCGGCCGACATCCCGAGGCGGCTCGAGGAGCTGCCGGTCAGCACGCCACGCTGGATCGGGCGATCGGTCACCGGTTCGGAGGAGTTGCTCCTGGTGACCGGTCGAACCGAATTCACCGACGACGTCACGCTGGCGGGCCTCCTGCACTGCGCGATCTTGCGCAGCCCGCACGCCCACGCGCGGATCGAGAGCATCGACGTGAGCGCAGCCGCGAGCTCGCCCGGTGTGGTGGCGGTGGTCACCGGCGAGGACGCGCGACGCTGGACCGACTGCCCTGCCACGGCGCCGCAGGGCTGGGGCTCCCGGTGCCTCGCCGCCGACAAGGTGCGCTTCGTCGGCCAGCCGGTGGCGGCGGTGGCCGCGACCAGCCGCGCTCTCGCCGAGGACGCGATCGAGCGGATCGAGGTGCAGTACCAGCCGCTCGAGCCGGTGATCGACGCGCGCCGCGCCGCCGATCCGGGGAGCCCGCTGCTCTTCGAGGAGAAGGGTACCAACGTCATGTACCGCCGCCGATTCGAGTGGGGCGACGTCGCCGGCGCCTTCGCCTCGGCGGATCGAGTCTTCACGGAGAAGTTCCGCTGGCACCGGGCCGGCGCCAACCCGCTCGAGACCTTCGGGGTGATCGCGCAGTGGGACGCGGCCACGCAGAGCGTGACCTGTCGCGGCAGCTACCAGGCGCCCGCCTTCATGGCGATGGCGCACATGGCGACGCTGCGCCTGCCGCCGCACAAGGTGCGCTTCGTGAGCCAGCCGCGCGGCGGCAGCTTCGGCGGACGCGGTGGCGCCGCGGGGACCGACGTCGCCGCGCTGCTCTCACGCAAGGCCGGCGGCCGGCCCGTCAAGTGGATCGAGGATCGAATCGAGTACTTGACGTCCGGGGGGAGCCAGGCGTGGGATCGCCACTACGAGGTCTCGCTCGCGGTGCGCAAGGACGGCACCGTCCTGGGCCTCGAGGTCGTGCTGCTCGACGACTCGGGGGCCACGGCTGAGGCCTACGGTCCGGTCTCGGCGATCCGCCCGCTCGCCTGCTTCACCGGCTGCTACGCCATCCCCGTGGCCGCCTACGATCTGACCATCGTCGCGACCAACAAGCTGCCGTGCGGATCCTATCGCGGGATGGGCGTGCCGCCGCACTACTTCGTGCTCGAGCAGATGCTCGACATCGCCGCGCGCGAGCTGGGGATCGACCCAGCGGAGATCCGCCGGCGAAACTTCGTCCCGCCCGATCGCTTTCCGTACACGATCCCGAGCGGCAACGAGTACGACAGCGGCAGCTACGAGGCGGCGCTCGACGCGGCGCTCGAGATCTCGGGCTACCAGGGGCTGCGCGAGGCGCAGGCCAAGATGCGCAGCGAGGGACGGTGCGTGGGTATCGGCGTGGCCACCTCGATCGAGCCCGGCGTGTTCAGCTGGAACCTGTACACGCTGGTCGGCGTCCCGGCGATTCCCGTCGCCGAGGGCGTGACGTTGAGCATCGACATGGCGGGCAAGATCGTGCTGCGCGTCGGCTTCACCATGGAGGGCCAGGGCCAGTACGCGGTCGCGGCCCAGGTGCTGGCCGACTACTTCGGTGTCGAGCCGGGCGACGTCCGCGTCGTCGCGCAGGACACGCTCTGCGCCCCGCCGCACTTCGGCCCCGGCGGTAGCCGGCTGGGGGTCGCGCTCACCGGGGCGATTCTCGGCGCGGCCGCTCTGGTCGAGGAGAAGCTCGCGATCGCGGCCGGACGGCTGCTCGGGGCCGCCCCGCAGGACGTCGAGCTCATGGACGGCGAGCTGCGCGTCGTGGGGCGCCCCGGCGCGGCTCTGTCCGTCGCCGAGGTGGCGGCGGCCATGCTCGGGCGCAGCGATCTCCTGCCGCCCGGCGCCGATCCCTATCCGCAGGCCACCTACCTCTGGCAGCCCCCGGGGCGGACGCCGGTCGACGACCAGGGGCGAGCCAAGAGCTACTTGACGGCCGCCAACGCCTGCCACGTCGCCGTCGTCGAGGTCGACGCGACCACCGGGGAGGTGAAGATCCTCGGCTACGCGATTGCCGACGACTGCGGGACCCGCCTGAACCCCGCCAACCTCGAGGGGATGCTGCACGGCGGGCTGGCCCAGGGCATCGGCATGGCGTTGCTCGAGGAGTATGTCTACGACGAGGCGGGGCAGCCCTTGGCGTCGACCTTCAAGGACTACCTTCTCCCGACGGTGCACGAGATGCCGGCGACGCGAACGGCGGCCGTGGTGACGCCGTCGCCGTTCACGCCGCTCGGCGCCAAGGGGATGGGTGAGGCGGCGATCCAGGCAGCGCCGGCCGCGATCCTCTGCGCCATCAACGACGCGCTGGCACCGCTCGGCGTCCGCGTGACCGAGGTCCCGGCCACGCCGGAGCGTCTCTGGCGGCGGATCGACCGCGCACGGCGCGCGCCGAGCGGGGGCACGGCGAGGTGCGCCTGAGCGCGCCCGCGGGACGTCGATGGGCAAGCTGATCAGCATCGACAACGGTGGCACCCTGACCGACGTCTGCGTCGTCGACGGCGGCCGGGTGCACCACACCAAGGTGCTGACCACCCCGCACGATCTGAGCCAGTGCGTGCTCGACGGCCTGGAGAAGGCATCGGCCGTGATCTTCGGCGAGAAGCGGATCGTCGATCTGCTGCGCGACACCGACTGCATCCGCTACTCGACCACGCAAGGGACCAATGCGCTCGTGGAGCGCAAGGGGCCGCGCATCGGCTTGGTCCTCGACGTCGCTGCTTCAACCGACTTCCTCTGCGACACGGAGGAGCAGAGCGCCCTGCTCTTCGCTCTGGTCGGCGACCGCGTCGGCCACGTCGACTCCCGCCTCGAGGGAGAGGCTTACGGCGTGGCGCTGGTCGCCGCGGTGAACGAGCTGACCGCTCTGGGGGCGAGCCGTCTGGTGGTGAGCTTCGCCGGCCCCCGTTTCGTGGAAGAGGAGGCCCGCTTTCGGCGGCACTGGCTGCATGGATTCCCGCGCCACATGCTCGGCGCCGTGCCCGCCCTGTGCTCGCACGAGATCGCCGACGATCCCGACGACGCACGCCGAACGTGGACCGCGTTGCTCAATGCCTTTCTCCATCCGGGGATGGAGCGGCTCCTGTACCACGCCGAGCGCCGCCTACGGGAGGCGCGCTACCGGCCGCCGCTGCTCGTGTTTTGCAACGACGGCGACTCGGCGCGCGTGGCCAAGACCGTGGCCGTGAAGACCTACAGCTCCGGGCCGCGCGGCGGCATGGAGGGCGCGCGAGCCCTGGCGGCACGGTACGGCTTCGAGCATTTGATCTCGCTCGACGTCGGCGGAACCTCGGCCGACATGGGCTCGGTCGAGGGCGGCGCGATTCGCGACCGGCGACACGGCCACGTGGAAGGGATTCCGATCGCCTTCCCGCTCGGCGACGTGGTGAGCGTGGGCGTCGGTGGCAGCTCGATCCTCCGTGCCGTGGATGGGCGCCTCCTCGTGGGGCCGCAGAGCGTCGGCGCCGCCCCCGGCCCGGCGTGCTTCGGGCGAGGAGGCACCGAGGCGACGATCACCGACGCATTCCTGGCCGAGGGTCTGCTCGACCCCGACTCGTTCTTCGGCGGGGCGCTCCGGCTCGACGTGGAGCGGGCCGAGCGCGCGGTGCGCCAGCGGGTCGCCGAGCCGCTCGGCCTCGAGCTCGAGGCGGGTCTCGCTGCCATGGAGCAGGCCTGGATCGGACGGATCGCCGACGCGCTTGGGGCGTACGCACCGATCGGCCCGGCCACGACGCTCCTGGCGTTCGGCGGCGCCGGACCGCTCGAGGCGTGCTCCATCGCCGAGCGGGTCGGTATCGAGCGTGTCCTCGTCCCCGGGCTCGCGGCGGTGTTCAGCGCATTCGGCATCGGCTTCAGCGACATCGCGCACCGCTACGAGGCGCGCCTGCGCGAGCCCAGCGACGCCGCCCTGCGGGCGGTGGTCGCGACCGTCGTGCAGCGTGCCGAGCGCGACATGTTCGCCGAGGGAGTCGCGCTGCCCGACTGCGAGCGTGAGCTGCGGCTGCGGATCACCCGCGGCGGCCTGGAGTCCATCGTCGAGCTCGACGGGCACCTGGCGCTGCCGCCCGGGCTGCGGCCGGGCGACGACCTCGTGGTGGCGCTGCGCGCCGCCCGGGTGCTCGAGCACCCGCCGCTGGCGAGCGAGACGGAAGCCTCGGCAGGCGAGGGCTCGGGCCGTGCGGGCCCGGCCGTGTCGCGCGGGACGCGCCGAGTGCTCTCGGCAGCGCAGGGATGGCGCGATCTGCCGGTCTTTCGCGCCGAGGAGCAGGCTGCGGGTGCGAGCGGCGAGGGGCCGGCGATCGTCGAGCAGGCGTTCTTCACCTGCCGCATCCCGCGTGGCTGGCGGTTTCGCTTCACCGCCAACCTCGACATCGTCCTGGATCGGGCGGAGAAGGCGGGCCGCGCATGAAGGTTCCGATCAGCGAGTACCTGTGCATCGACCTCGATACCGAGCGCTGGGAGTGCCGGCGCTGCGCGCACGACATCGGGCCGGCGCGCGACGACTACAAGGAGGGCCTGCTGGTCCACGACCGCGACCCGCGCGAGGTGCACAAGCCGCTGCTGG
>CAZGUU010000004.1:0-17468 GCA_964529315.1 uncultured Enterobacteriaceae bacterium | reverse complement strand
CCGGTTCACCTTCGCGCCCCATCCGAAGTGGTGTCGCATCCTCGAGTACTACTGCCCCGGCTGCGGGACCATGGTCGAGACCGAGTACACCGTGCCCGGTCACCCGCCTCTGCGCGACCTCGAGCTGGACGTCGACGCGCTCAAGGAGAAGTGGAAGCCCGGGACGGGGGGTGGGCGGCCGTGAGCTCGGCGAATCCACGCGGCTCGCAAGCCAGGAAGTCTTTCGCATGCGCCGCGTAGCGGTCGACATCGGCGGGACCTTCACCGACTGCTTCGTGGTGTGGGACCAGCGCTCCATCGAGGCCAAGGCCCTGACCACGCACCACGACCTGGCGCAGGGCTTCGACGAAGCGCTCGAAGCGGCCTGCGCCGAGCTCGGCCTCACGCGCGCCGCGGTGCTCTCCGGTGTCGACTCCGTCCGCTACGCGACGACGCTGGGCACGAACGCGCTGGTCGAGCGCAAGGGGCCGCGCGTCGGCCTTCTGGTGACGGCGGGCTTCGAGAGCGTGGTGCCGCTCTCCCGAGCGCGCGGCTACGGCGAGGGGTTGGACATGATGGCGCAGATGGACGTGCCGCGCGCGCAGCGCCCGGCGCCCATCGTGCCGATCCAGCGGATCCGCGGCGTGCGCGAGCGCATCGACTACCGGGGAGAGGTGCTGCTGCGCCTCGACGAGAGCGACCTGCGCGCTCGGCTTCGCGAGCTGGTCGATTGCGGCGCGCAGGCCGTCGTCGTGGCGCTCACCAACGGTGTGGTCAATCCGGCGCACGAGCTTCGCGTGCAGGAGGTGTTCCTCGACGAGTACCCGGCGCACATGCTGGGCGCGATCCCCCTGCTCCTCTCGCACCAGGTGGCCGGCCGCAAGGGCGAGTACGTCCGGACCATGTCCACCATCATGGACGCCTTCCTGCACCAGGCGATGTACCACGGCCTGGGCTCCCTCGAGCGGAACCTGCGCGAGAGCGGCTACCGCAAGCCGATGCTCGTGGTGCACAACTCGGCCGGCATGGCGCAGCTCAACTCGACCGCCGCCCTGCAGACCGTTCACTCCGGGCCGGTCTCCGGCATCGCCGCCGCCGAGCAGCTCGCGGCCCAGGCGGGCCTCGGCAACGTCGTGGCCACCGACATGGGCGGCACGAGCTTCGACATCGGCCTGGTCGTCGACGGCGGCATCAAGCACTACGACTTCCAGCCGGTCATCGAGCGCTGGCTGGTGAGCGTGCCGATGATTCACCTGGCCACGCTCGGCGCGGGCGGCGGCTCGATCGCCAGCTGGGACCGGCTCTACGGCACGGTGAGGATCGGCCCGCAGAGCGCCGGCTCCGACCCCGGCCCGGCCTGCTACGACCGCGGCGGCATGCGGCCGACGGTGACGGACGCCGACCTGCTGCTCGGCTACCTCGATCCCGCGCGCTACGCCGACGGCCGCATCGCGCTCGACCCCAAGCGCGCCCGGCTCGCCGTCGAGGACGAGCTCTGCGACGCCCTCGGCCTCGACGTCGTCGAGACCTGCAAGCGGATCAAGCGCACCGTCGACAACGACATGGCCGACGGCATCGCCACCGAGCTGCGCGCGCGCGGCTACGAGCCGTCCGAGTTCACGCTGCTCGCCTATGGCGGCAACGGCCCGCTGCACGCTTGCGGCATCGCCGACGCCCTGCGCATGGATCGCATCCTGGCGCCACCGCTGGGCGCGGTGTTCTCCGCCTGCGGTGCGGGCAGCCTGGAGCAGATGCACATCCACGAGACCTCGGCCTATCTGGTGCTGTTCGATGCCAACGCGAGGACCCTGCTCTCCGATTTCTCCGCGTTCAACCGGATCGTCGAGGAGCTCGAGGGGCGCGGGCGCGACGACCTCCTGCGCCAGGGGATGCGCGAGGAGGACATCGGCTACCGGCTCGAGCTCGACATGCGCTACGGCAACCAGCGAGTGCAGACGGCGGTGGTGACGGACTTGCGCCGCCTGCGCAGCGTCCACGACGTCCTGGCCCTGATCGAGCAGCTTCACACCAGCTACGGCCGGCGCTTCGGCCAGGGGAGCCAGGCCCCGGAGGCTGGCGTGCGGATCAACACCGTGCGCGTCTGTGCGTCGGTCGCGGGGGAGCCGGTGCGCTTCCCACGCATCGACGCGCAGGGAAGGCGCGCGCGTGCGCCCGAGCCGGTCGACCGACGCCGGTGCCACTTCGTCGGCCATGCGGAGCCGCTGGAGACGCCGATCTACGACCCGCGCGCGCTCGAGCCCGGTGTCGTGCTCGAGGGCCCGGCGATCGTGGCCGCGCGCCACACGACGTACCTGGTCGAGCCGGGCTGGCGAGCCGAGGCCGGCGAGCAGGGCGCGGTTCGCTTCACGAGGCGATCATGAGCGAGAGGACGCCCAACGACGCGCCCGAGCCGAGCGAGGGGGAGCGCGAGCTGCTCGACCGCTTTCTCGAGAGCCACCGGCTGTTTCTCGGGCCCGACCCGGAGATCATGCGCGAGCATCGAATCGCGCCGCGCAGCGCGGCCGAGGAGGCGGCGCTGGCGAGCCGTCCCGATCCGCACCGGCTCGGCCAGGTGCGCGGCCGGCTCATGTCGGCTCTCTCGGAGAGCTTCACCATGGTGGAGCAGATGGGCGCGGCGCCCGGCGCGAAGTGGGGAGACCTCGTGACGGCAGCCTTCACCGCCTCGGGCGACCTGGCGATGATCGGCCCGCAGGGCGTGGTCGGCTTCGCCGGCGTGTGCCACTACCCGCTCAAGTTCGTGCGCAAGTACTGGATGCACGAGCCGACGGTCGGCGTGCGCGACGGCGATGGCTTCATCCACAACGACTCGCGCTACGGCGGCGTGCACAACACCGACCAGAGCCTGATCTTTCCCGTGTTCCACGGTGGCGAGCTCGTCTGCTGGGTGTCGGCCACCATTCACGAGGGCGAGAACGGCGCGTGCGAGCCGGGCGGCATGCCGGCCAGGGCCGAGAGCAAGTGGGACGAAGGGCTCAAGATGTCGCCCTTCCGCATCATCGAGGGCGGCCGTATCCGGCGCGACCTGCTCACCTTTCTGCAGAACTCGGTGCGCGACCCGAAGCTCCAGTACGAGGACATCAAGGTCAAGCTGCATGCCTGCCTGCGCCTGATCGAGCGCATCCGCGCGGTCTGCGACGAATTCGGCGCGTCCTGCCTGGTCGCCACGCTGCGCCAGACCCTGGAGGATACCGAGGCCGAGGTGCGCCGGCGCATCGCGGAGATGCCCGACGGGACCGCGCGCGTCGCGAGCTGGCTCGACTCCACGCTGCGGGAGAACGCCCTGATCAAGGTCACCCTGGCGCTCACCGTGCGCGGCGACCGGCTGATCGCCGACTTCCGTGGCACGGCGCCGCAGCTCACGAATCGGCCGATCAACGCGGTGATCGGTCCGACGAAGATCGCGCTGCTCACGGCGATGCTGCAGAACGTCTGGCCCGACCTGCCGCACAACCAGGCCGTGATCTCGCCGGTGGAGTTCGTCACCGACCCGAACAGCCTGCTCGATGCCTCGGTGGATGCGCCCAACGCGATGAGCCTCTTGCCGTTGTTCAAGACGGTCACGCTCGCCGGCGCCGCGCTCTCCCGGCTGATCTACTGCGTGCCGCGCCGCTACACGGAGATCGTGTCGTCGCAGTACAACCAGCCGGCGACGTTCATCTACGGTGGCTTGACGCAGCACGGCGAGGTGACGGGCAACTTCTGTGCCGACATCAACGGCAACGGCCAGGGCGCGCGCGAGGGGCGCGACGGAGAGCACGCGATCTCGCCGCTGTTCGGCTACATGTGCGACACGGGCGAGCAGGAGCTGGCCGAGGAGGAGCTGCCCATGGTGCGCCTGGTCGCGCAGCGGCTCGCGGTGGACCGCGTCGGCTGGGGCAAGTACCGCGGCGGTCTGGGCTACGAGCAGATGGTGACGGTGCGCGGCAGCGCCGTCTGGGGGTTCATGACCGGGCAGTCGGGCTCCTGGTTCTGCTCGGCCCCGCCGCTCTTCGGGGGCTACGGCTGCCCGGCCTACCCGGTGGCCAAGGTGAAAGGCATAGACGTGTTTCGCTTCCTCGCCGAGCAGCCGGAGCGCTTCCCGTTCGACATCGTCCGGCTGATGAACGAGCGGCCGATCCCCGGGGCCCGGTACGTGACGCACGATGCAGGCATGGCCTTCGAGCCCGCACAGGAGGGCGAGATCTACATGACCTGTCAGGGCGCCGGCGCGGGCTACGGCGACGTGCTCGAGCGCGACCCGGCGCTGGTGATGAAGGATCTCGACGAGGGGCTGATCTCGCACGACTCGGCGTGGGACGTCTATCGCGTGGTCTACGACCGCGACGCACGGGCCGTCGACCAGACCGCAACGCGCGAGGCGCGCGACGCGGAGCGTGCCGCGCGCAAGCGGCGCGGCAAGCCGTACCGCGAGTTCGTCGCCCAGTGGGTGCGGGCGGAGCCGCCGGCGGACATCCCCTACTACGGCTCGTGGGACGACGACGGCGTCGTGTATGCGGGGCAGGGCGCGGCTCGGCAGAGGATGGCCGCCGGGGCGATCGCGGAGATCTTTCTGCCGGATCCGAGGGACGTGCGCATCGCGGAGCTGGAGGCGCAGCTACGCGCGTCGCGCGGCGAGCGGGAGTGAGTCTGCACGTGTCTGCGGCGCTGGCGCTGTGCGCCTCGAAGCCCGACCGGACGCGGCCGCTGCTGTGGCTCGATCACTTCGAGTACAGCGGCGCGCTGCTCGCTCGGGACGAGATCCCGTGGCTCGAGCCCGCGGCGCTCCTGGCGTATTACCGCACCGCGCATGGCCTTCTCCGGCCAGACGTCGCCGTGCTCCCCGTGCAGCGGGTCTTCGAGGCGTGGCTCGCAGCGCACCCGGAGCTGGCCGGCGAGATGGCGGGCAAGCGGCGCCCGGGCTTCGCGCTCAGGACGCTGCTCGCGGCGAGCGGACCGCGCGCGCTTCTCGCAGAGATCGCAGCCGCCCTGCGCGAGGGGTGGGCGTCGGCGCCGCTGTTCGTGGCGGCCCCCGCGCCGCGCCGTTGGCTCTCATGGGCGCACGCGCGGGCCCATGGCCAGGCGGCCGAGACCGAGGTGGGCGGCGACGACGCGGAGTCGGCGGCCGTCTACGTGGCGGACTTCCTGCGCACCTTTGCCGACTGCCGCATCGACGGGCTGCTGCTCGAGGAGGCGCCGGCCCAGGGGCCGACCTCGCAGGACGAGGTTGGCTGGTATCGGCCAGTGCTGAACGTCGCGCGGCACTACCGCTGGGAGGTGGGGATCGAGCTGTCGGGCTCCTCGACGGCCTCGGGAGCTGCGACGGGCGCGCTCGGCGTCGACTTTCTCGTCGGGGATCGCGAGCTGACCGGGCGGATCGTGGGTGCCGTGCTCGACGCCGCCTTCTGGGCCGGCACGCCGGCCCCGAGCCTCGGCGGGCCGGGACTGTACTTCGCCCGCGTGCCCCGGGGCGCCCTGCCCGAGCGCGTTCTCGAGCGGCTCGCCACGCTGTGGTGAGCGGAAAGACCTGGACACCCGGCGGCCCGATTTGATAGCCGGTCGGTCGTCGAGGCGAGGGGGCGCGGGCGGGGGTGGGCCGATCGTCGCAGGGACGATGGGCCCGAGGCCTCCGCGATGGCTCGAAAGCGAACGGAGCTCGTCGATGGATCCATTCCTTCAGCTCCAGACCTCGGACGGCATCCGGCGGGCGGCCGCGAGTCTCAGGCCGCTGGTCCTGAACCTGGAGATCACCGACGCCTGCGGCGGCTCGTGCGCCTATTGCTTCTCCTCGTCCGTCGTGACGAACCGCTCGCACATGCCGACGGCGAAGATCCAGGAGGTCATCGCCGATGCCAAGAGTCTGGGGGTGCGCCACGTCACGCTGCCCGGCGGCGACCCGCTGCTCCACCCCGACTTCCGATCGATCATGGAGTGGATCGGCGCGGATCTGCACCTGCACGCCTTCGCCGTGACCAGCGCGATCATCTCCCGGCCCAAGGCGCAGATGCTCGTCGACCTGCACCGCAAGGGATTCCTGCACATGGTCGGCATCCACATCGACAGCATCGACCCCGAGATCTACGCCAAGGTGCACCACCGCGCCGACACGCTGCCGCTCAAGATGCAGGGCTATCGCAACCTGCTCGAGGCGGGCTTTCCGCCCGCCTCGGTGGTCGCCTGCCTGTGCTTGACCAGCGAGTCGGTCAAGACGGCCGAGCAGACCATGGACTGGTTCCACGAGCAGGGCGTGGGCTGGATCAACCTGCTGCCCTTCAAGCCCTACGGCTTCGGCGACACGAACAAGCACCTCGAGCCCACCAAGGCGGACTTGAAGCGCGTCGCCGAGCATCGCGCCGAGCTACGCGGCCCCGAATGGCTGACGATCGGAACGATGGAGTGCTCGAAGTTCTTCTGCAAGACGACGTTGTTCGTCACCTTCGAGGGCTACGTCATGCCCTGCGCCTTCTTCCGCGACACGCGCTACGGCAACGTCTTCGAGGAACGGTTGAGCGACATCTTCGCGCGCCACAAGCGCGCCCTGCTCTACGACTTCGAGGTGAAGGGGGCGTGCGGGAGCTGCCAGCACAGCGACGTCTGCTTCGGCTGCCGCTCGACGGCGCAGACCTACACGGGCGACGTCACGGCCGCCGACCCCAAGTGCTGGCTGAACGACGAGTCGCCGGAGCGGATGTTCGCCGAGCCGAGCGCTGCGTCTGGGCCTTGCGCCGGATCGTGCGCCGCCCCCGAGGACGCGGATCGCCGCTAGCCCGAGCCATGGAGCCTTCCCGAGGGCGCGTCGGGGAGCTTCATCCGGGTCGAGAAGACGGCGTTCCCGCCATCATCGCGCCGCCCGGCCGGAACGCCATCCCCCGCTCGAGCGCCAGCCGGTGCTCGAGCGAGCGGCTCACAGAAGCGCGCGCGCGACGATCAGCTTTTGGATCTGCGTCGTGCCGCCGCCGATGGAGAAGAGCTTGGCGTCGCGAAACCAGCGCTCGGCCGGGAGCTCGCGGGTGTAGCCGTAGCCGCCGAGGAGCTGTACCGCGTTCCCCGTCACGCGCACGGCGGCCTCGGCGCTGAAGATCTTGGTGATCGCGGCGTCCACGGCCGCCTCCGTGCCCGAGACGATCTTGCCGAGCAGGTCGCGGGTCAAGGACTTGGTCACGTGCAGGTCGACGGCCATCTCGGCGAGCAGCTGCTGCACCATCTGAAAGTCGGCGATCGGCCGGCCGAACTGCCGGCGCGTCGAGCAGTGGCGCACCGCGCAGGCGAGCGCGGCCTCGCAGAGCGCACTGCAGGCGACGCCCACCAGGGCGCGCTCGAAGACGAACAGGCGCATCACCTGTGCGAAGCCCTCGCCCTCGCGGCCGATCAGGCTCTCGGCCGGCACGCGGCAGTCGGCGAAGGCGAGCTCGCAGGTCGGCGACGAGCGGTTGCCGCACTTCTCGAACGGCCGCGACGCCGAGAAGCCGGGCGTCGACGTCTCGAGGATCACGCTGCTGATCCCCTTGGCGCCCGGGCCGCCGGTGCGCACCAGGCACACCAGCACGTCGGCCACCGAGCCGTTGGTGATGAAGACCTTCGAGCCGTCGAGGCGGTACGAGTCGCCGTCGTGCACGGCGCTCGTGGCGAGAGAGGCGACGTCGGAGCCGGCCTCGGGCTCGGTGATCGCGATGCCGCCGAGCCACTGGGCGGTGGCGAGCTTGGGCACGTACCTCGCGCGCTGCGCCGGGCTGCCGAAGGCGTCGATCCAGTGCAGGGCGAGCACGTGGCCCGAGGTCGAGGTGTAGGTGCCCGTGCACACCTTGGCGACCTCTTCGGCCACGATCGCGGCGCCGACGTAGTCCCGTCCGCCGCCGCCGTGTTCCTCTGCGGCGATCAGGCCGAGCAGGCCCTGGCGTCCGAGCTCCCGGACGACGTCGAGCGCGAAGCGCTCCTCGCGGTCGAGCTCGGCGGCGACCGGCGCCAGGCGGGCCGCGACGAGCTTGCGCGCGCTCTCCCGGATCATCCGGTGCTCGTCGGTCGTCGCGTAGTCGATCGGCTCGAATCGCATCGGGCCTCGCCTCGGCCGCCAGAGAGAGTGCGAAGCCGAGGCCGGTGAGTCAAGCGACTCGTACCGGGCCGACGGTCGACGAGAGCGCCAGGGGTCGTCCGGTGCGCATCGCCTCGGCACCGCTGCCCGCGGCCAAGTGGGGCCGCCGCCCGTCACCGCCGCCCGCACCCCGGGGCGCGCTCCCGGCGCCTGTTGCGGCGCGCCGCCGGCTCGTCTAGCAAGCTCGAGCACGACCGTGGCCACGACCAAGCTCTCACGCCTGCCCAAGATCGACCCGCTGCCCATCGGGCCGGGCACCTCGATCGTCGAGCTGGTCGACCGCTGCTTCCTCTCGTACAACGCCGGGCGCCTGCGCGAGGCTTGCCAGCTCTTCGCTCGCAAGATGCTCGAGCCCGACGTGACGATCGGCGTGAGCCTGAGCGGCGCCCTGACCCCGGCGGGCCTCGCCACCTCGGCGCTGGTCCCGCTGATCGAGGCCGGCTTCGTCGACTGGATGGTTTCGACCGGCGCGAACCTCTACCACGACACCCACTTCGGCATCGGCCTGTCGATGCACCACGGCAGCCCCGCGGCGAGCGACGTCGAGCTGCGCCAGGACGGCGTGGTCCGGATTTACGACATCTACTTCGACTACGAGGTCTTGCTCGAGACCGACGCCTTCTACCGCGAGGTCATCCGCCAGCCCGAGTTCCAGACCGAGATGGGCACGGCCGAGTTCCACCACCGGATCGGCCGCTACGTGCTCGAGCGCGAGCGCGCGCTCGGCCTGCCGCGGCGCTCGCTGCTCTCCGCGGCGCACCTCTGCGGCGTGCCGATCTACACCTCGTCGCCCGGCGACTCCTCGATCGGCATGAACGTCGCCGCAACCGAGCTGGCTGGCAGCCGCTTGCGCTTGAACCCCTCGCGCGACGTGAACGAGACGGCGGCGATCGTCTGGGACGCCAAGCGTACCGGAGGGCGCAGCGCGGTCTTCATCCTGGGCGGCGGCTCGCCGAAGAACTTCGTCCTGCAGACCGAGCCGCAGATCCAGGAGGTCCTGGGCCTCGCCGAGACCGGGCACGACTACTTCATCCAGATGACCGACGCTCGGCCAGACACGGGCGGTCTCTCCGGGGCTACGCCCTCCGAGGCGGTGAGCTGGGGCAAGATCGACCCCGAGGCGCTGCCCGACACGGTGGTCTGCTACCTCGACTCGACGGTCGGCCTGCCGGTGCTCGCCGCCTACGCCCTCGCCAGCCATGCGCCGCGCCCCCTGCGTCGCATCTACGACCGGGCTCCGGATCTCCTCGACGCGCTGCGCCAGGCATACCTCTCCACTGTGGATCGCGATGCCTAGTGCCGCTGCGCGGTGCGAGGCGTTGCGGCCGGCGCCGCGAGGTCCCGCGCTGCGACCGCGCGAGCTTGCAACGGCGCAAGGGGGCCGGGCGCGGCGTGGATCGGCGCAGCGGCCACCCCGCCGTCAAGGATCTCCCGGCGCTCGATGCAGCGCTGCGCAGGGGGGACGAACGTGAGGCTCGGCGATGTGCCCGCGCACGACCTGCGCCGGGCGTCGACCCTCGGCATCGGTCGCCCGCATCCCACGAACACCGTAATTCGGTCATGCGGTCGAGCCACGTTGCGGTCCTGCAAGATTCGGAGGTACGCAATTCCAGCGTTTTTCGTGGCACCGGGATTGCTGCCAGGCAGGATCCGACCGGGCGGTCTACCGGATACCGAGACCCAGGCTCACGCACCCGAGCACGCCGACACCTCCGCCCACCCAGCACCTGTACCCCAAGACCTCCAGCTTCCGACTGCCCGGTCGAAACTCTCCCTTCGCGACGGCGCCCTCCCCGGGCGCCGTTCTGCTTTTGGGGGACCCCACCCGGCCGCCACCGGCCGAGAGCGAGGCGTGCCCGAGCGAGTCGCCCTAGCCCCGAGGTCGATCCCGGCGTCGTCGCTCGAAGCGCTGACCGATTGCCGTAGGGGCCCGGTGCCCTCGTGCACGGCTCGACCCGAACGAGCGACGCGCCCCGATCAGCGGCCGCCGGGGCGGTAGAAGGCGGCGATCGCCTCGACCACGCGGCGCAGCTGCTCGGGGGTGAGCTCGGGGTACATCGGCAGGGCGAGCACCTGGTCGGCGGCGCGCTCGGCCTCGGGCAGGTCGCCGCGGCGGTAGCCGAGCGAGGCGAAGCACTCCTGGAGGTGCAGCGGGATCGGGTAGTAGACCTCGCTGCCGATCCCCGCCCGGCCGAGGTGCTCGCGCAGCTCGTCGCGTCGTTTCGCGCGCACCACGTATTGGTGGAAGACGTGCCGCGCGCCCGGGGCGACCGAGGGCGGCGTCACCAGGCCCTCGAGGCCGGCTGCTGCGAGCAGCTCGCCGTAGGTGGCGGCGTGGCGCGCGCGGGCTTCCGACCAGGCATCGAGGTGCTTCAGCTTCACCCGGAGCACCGCCGCCTGCAGCGCGTCCATGCGGCTGTTGATGCCCACCTCGACGTGCTCGTAGCGCCGCACCGAGCCGTGCAGGCGCAGGCGCCGAACTCGCTCGGCGAGCCCGTCGTCGGCGGTCGTCACCAGGCCCGCGTCGCCCGCCGCGCCGAGGTTCTTGGTCGGGTAGAAGCTGAAGCAGCCGATCGCACCCATGGCACCCGCCCGCTGGCCGTCGCGCGCCGCGCCGATCGCCTGTGCGGCGTCCTCGACGACCGGGATGCGCTGCTCGCTGGCGATCTCGGCGAACGCCCGCGGATCGACGCACTGGCCGTAGAGGTGCACCGGCAGGATGGCTCGCGTGCGCGCGGTGATCGCGGCTCGCGTCGCCGCCGGGTCGAGCAGGAAGTCGCCCGGCGCGATGTCGGCGAACACCGGTGTCGCGCCCAGGCGGGTGATCGCCGAGGCGGTGGCGAAGAAGCTGAACGGCGAGGTGACCACCTCGTCGCCGGGCTCGACGCCGAGCGCCATCAGGGCGAGCAGCAGAGCGTCGCTCCCCGAGGCGACGCCGATCGCGTGCGGTACGTCGAGGTACTGTGCCACGGCGCGCTCGAACGAGGCGACCGCCTCGCCGAGCACGTATTGCTGGCTGCGCAGGACGGCCAGCGCCGCCGCCTCGAGCTCGGGGGCGATCGTCCGGTACTGCGCCGCGAGGTCGAGCAGCGGCACGTCTGGGCTGGCGGCCTCGCTCACGGAGCCACGCGGTCGCGCAGGATCGCCGGCAGGGTGCGCAGCAGGATCTCGAGGTCGAGGCGCAGCGACCAGCGATCGATGTAGTCGAGGTCGGCGCGCAGGCCATCCAAGAAGGACTGGCCGAGCCGGTTGCTCACCTGCCAGAGGCCGGTGATGCCCGGCTGCATGGAGAAGCGCTTGCGCTGCCACGGCTCGAATCCGGTGATCTCGCCGGGCAGCATCGGCCGCGGGCCGATCAGGCTCATGTCGCCGCGCAGAACGTTGAGCAGCTGGGGTAGCTCGTCGACGTCGAAGCGGCGCAGCCAGCGGCCGACGCGCGTCACGCGTGGGTCGCGGCGCAGCTTGAAGATCGGCCCGTCGGCCTCGTTGAGCGCGGTGAGCATCGGCTGGAAGTGCTCGGAGCCCTGGTGCATGCTGCGCAGCTTGATCATCTTGAAGCGGCGCTTGTTGAGCCCGATGCGCTCCTGGACGAAGAATACCGGGCCGGGGGAGTCGAGGCGGATGGCGATCGCCGCGACCAGCCAGAGCGGCGCGGTGAGCAGGATCAGGACCGGTGCCGCGGCCAGGTCGATTGCGCGCTTGACGGCCCGGCCCCAGGCCGAGTGGCGCTGCGGGTTGACCGACAGGAGCCGTAGCTCCGAGACCTCGGTCAGGTGCGCGCGCGCCAGGCCCGAGCCGAGCGCCTCCACGGCGACGTGCAGCGCCACGCCCTCGCGGTCGCAGGCCTCGATCAGCCGGTCGAGCTCGGCGGGCGAGAGGCCGCCCGAGGCGATCGCCACCTCGTCGATCGCCTCGCTGCGTAGGAACTCGCTGATCGGCGAGAGCGGAACGGGCGCCCCGGGCGCGTCGGTCCCACCCAGCGCCTGGCGCACGGCGCTGGACGGGCGGGAGAGGGTCTCGACCGGCAGGCGAGCGACCACCGTGGCACCGAGCAGCGACTCCTCGGCGAGCACCTCGGCGAGGCGCTCGGCCGGCTCCCCGTCGCCGATCAGCAGCACCCGTGCCGCGCCGGCGCCCGAGGCGCGCAGTCCGCGGGCGACGCGACGGAAGGCCAGGCGCACGGCGAGCAGCAGGAGCACGGCCGAGGCCCCGTAGAGGCCGACGAAGAGACGGCTCACGTAGGAGAGCTTGAAGACGAACAGTGCGGTCGCGGCGAGCGCCAGCGCCTGGCCGACGGCGACCAGGACGGTGGGCAGCATGCCGCGCAGGCGCAGCACGTTGGACGCCTCGTAGGCACCGCGGCGCTCGAGCGCGAGCAGCGTGCCGATTGCGACCACGGCCGCGGGGCCGGCGTAGACCTCGGGGTCGTAGAGATAGGTGAGGTCGGCCGGCATGAGGCGCGTCTTGGCGAGGTAGGCCAGGGGGAAGGCGAGCAGCAGGACGAGCCCGTCGGCGAGCTGGGCCAGGTGGCGGAAGTGGGCTGCCGGGCCGGCCCGCGTGACCACCGACGCTGCGCGCGGGGCGCGCCCCGGACCGGGCTGCGCCGTCCGGGAGAGCGGGCGGGGCCCGCGGTCCCGCGGTGCGGGGGCGACGCCCCCCCCTCCTCGCGCGAGCATCGCCATCGAAAGGGGTCGCCTATCGCAGCCGACCGCCCCGCGCAAGGTCGTCAAGCGCCGCCGAGCAAGCGCCGAGCCAGGCCCTCGTAGGCGGAGGTCACCGCTTCCCAGTCGTAGAGCTCGCCCACCCGGCGCCGAGCCTGCTCGCCGCGCTCGGCCCGCTTGCGTTCCGCGGCGGCGCCGCTGGCGGCGTTCCCGGCCCCGAGCAGGGCGCGCAGCCGCGCCGCCAGATCGTCGGCGGAGTTGCACGGGTAGTACCAGCCCGCCTCGCCCAGCACCTCGCGGTGCTCGGGGATGTCGTTGGCGACGATCGGCAGGCCGGCGGCCATCGCCTCGAGCAACGCCGGGTGTGTGCCGCCGACGTCGGTCGCCTGGACGTAGAGCGCGGCGTGGGAGCGCAGCTCGTCGTAGCCTCGGCCGAAGAGATAGCCTGTGAAGCGGATGCGCGGGTCGCCCGCGGCGAGCTCGTGCAGCCGCGCCTTGTAGGCCTCGGCGTAGGGTGCGTCGCCGACCACCACCAGGCCGAAGGGCACGCCGGCCGTGCGGTAGGCGCGGATCACCACGTCGGCGTTGTTCTCCGGCTCGAGCCGGCTGACGTAGAGGACGTAGCGGCCGGGCTCGACGTCCAGCCTCGCCAGCGTCTCGGTGCCACTCGAGGCCGGCGCCTGCGCGCCATAGGAGATCATCTCCACGCGCCTGGCGCCGCGTGCCAGGTAGACCTGCCGGATCACCTCGCAGTCGGCGACCACCGCGTCGGCGAGCCGCGGCCCCAGGCGCTCGGCCACGCGGTAGAACAGCCGGCCGGCCAGCCCCCACTTGCGGCGCGAGCTCTCGATGCCGTCGATCGCCAGGGCGGTGCGCGCCCCGCTCGAGCGCAGCAGTGGCAGGGCCGGGAAGTTGGCGCTGTTGCACAGCAGGACGAAGGGGAAGCGCTCGCGCGCCGCGTGGCGCGCTGCGCGCAGGGTGTGGGCCACCGTCTCGAGGTGCTTGGAGCGCGGCGCCGGCAGGACCACCAGGCGCACGCCGCGCCAGCGCTGCAGGTGCAGGGCTGGATCGACGCTGCCTGCGCGGCCGTAGACCGTCACGTCGTGGCCGCGTGTTGCCAGGCGCGTGGCGAGCTGCTCGGCGAAGGTCTCGAAGCCCCCGTAGGCGGCGGGGATGCCTCGCGTACCCAGGATCGCCAGGCGAAGCGGTGCGCGCGCGGGCATCGTGCGTGGCTACCATCGGCCGGCGCGGGCAGCCACCGCGCCGCGTCGGCACCGCACCGCGTGGGCCGGCGCAGCAGCGCCCGGCGGGCGGGCCTTTTTCTTGACGCCCGCCGAGCCGGCCGCTAGATTCGCCGCGTGTCGCCTCTCCGCAAGCTCTCGCTCGACGAGCTGCGCGACGGCTTGAAGCGCCTGCGCTACTTCACCACCCCGCGGGTCGAGACGGCGATCTACCTGGCCGTCGAGCTTTCGAAGCCGCTGCTCGCGGAGGGGCCGGCCGGCGCGGGCAAGACCGAGATCGCCAAGGTCCTCTCCGAGCTGCTCGACCGCGAGCTGGTGCGACTGCAGTGCTACGAGGGGCTCGACGAAGCGCGCGCTCTCTACGAGTGGAATTACCAGAAGCAGCTGCTGCGCATCCAGAGCGACCAGGCCGAGCATCGCCCGTGGCGCGAGGTCTCGGAGCACATCTTCTCGCGCGAGTACCTGCTCGAGCGCCCGCTGCTGCACGCGCTCACCGCTCGGCGCCCGGTCGTCCTGCTGATCGACGAGGTCGACAAGGCCGACGAGGAGTTCGAGGCGTTCCTGCTCGAGGTGCTGAGCGACTTCCAGGTGAGCATCCCCGAGCTCGGCACGATCCGCGCCGAGCAGCAGCCGGTCGTCGTGCTCACCTCGAACCGTGCCCGCGAGCTCTCCGAGGCGCTGCGCCGGCGCTGCTTGCACGTCCACGTCGACTTTCCCGGTCCCTCGGTCGAGGCGCAGATCGTCGCGGCCAAAGTGCCGGGGCTCGACGCCGCCCTGGCGCAGCACGTCGCGCGGTTCGTCGCCGGGCTGCGCAAGCTCGATCTGCGCAAGGCGCCGTCGATCGCCGAGACGCTGGACTTCGCTCGCGCCCTGCTCGCGCTCGGCATCCGCGAGCTCGACGCGGCGACGGTGCGCTCGGCCGCGGGGCTGCTGCTCAAGCACGAAGAGGACCTGCGCAAGGCGGAAGGCAAGGTTTCCGCCCTGGTCGGCGCTGCGCGCTAGCCTCGGCCCGAGGCGCCGCGTCGCGGCAGGCGCTTGCGAGCCCCACCGACTCCGAGGGCGATCGGCCACCCGGAGCGCATCGGGCATTCCCGCCCGGAGCCTGGCCCGTGCGCCGTCCCTTGCACGGCTGCGCGACGCGCCCGCTGAATTCCATCGATCGTTGGGCGCCCTTGCTGGTGTGAAGCTTGCTGCGTGTCGTCGCGTGGTCGTTCGTCAACCGCCCGGTCTCCGTCAGCCGCCGCTCTCCTGGCTGCGCGCCATGGTCGCCACCAACGTCGGCCTGCAGATGCTGGACGGGTGGGTGACCCTCCAGGGCCTCGGCTTGGGCTTCTCGGAGGGCAACCCGCTGCTCCGCCGAGTGATCGAGCTGGCCGGGCCGACGCAGGGAATCCTGGCGATGAAGCTGCTCGCGATCGCGGCGCTCTACTTGATCTACCGCAGCGGCCGCCGCCAGCTCGCGATCGGCGCCCTGGCCGGGTTGGCGGTCGTGTACACCCTGTTCGCCATAGTCCCCTGGACCCTGCTGCTGGCCGTAGCCCCCGGTTGAGCACCGCCATGGTCGGGCTGCGCGCAGAGGTCGCGCTTTTCGGCAGCGCGGCCGCGCACGACGCAGCGACGCGCGAAGAATTGCCCGGTCGTGCCGCTCGCACCGGCCGCCTCGCGCTGGCTCGCAATGCATCGGGCAACGGGTCGCGCGACCGGTTGCGCGACCGGTGTGACACGGCCCGCCGTCCGTGGCAGGATCGCCCATGAGCAGCATCCCGATCCTCGAGGCCAGTCCGATGATGGGCGAGGCGTGGGATGCGCTCGAGGCCGCGGATCTGCCGGCCGAATCCTGGCTGGAGAGGCCGCTCACCTGGATCGGCGGGGCGCTCGACGGCGCGGCCGTCCTGGCGATGCAGATCGTCGTCGATCGCGTGCTCGCGGCCGGCCCCGCGCAGGTGGCCGAGATCCGTCGCTCCGCGGCGCCGTTCCTCGTGCCCGAGCTACAGCGCGACCCCGCGCTGTTCTTCGCCGGCGTCGAGGCCGAGCCGTGCCCGCCGGCAACGGAGAGCTTTCTCGGGCCGATGCCCGGTGGGCTCGCCGTCGCGCGCCGCATCCACTGCGGCGCGGGAGATCCGCTGCTCGTCGAGCACTGGGTGCACGTCCCGGGGCGGCCGGCGGGAACGGTGGTCGCGCTGCACGGGTTTGCGATGGGCAACCCGCGCATCGACGCGATGGCCCTGCAGGCGCGCGACTGGTTTCGCGCCGGCCTGGACGTCGCACTGTGCACGCTGCCCTTCCACGGGGCGCGCACGCCGAGCGACGCGCGCTTCTCCGGCGAGCGCTTCGCCACCGCCGACGTCGGCGGGTTGAACCAGGCGGTTCGCCAGGCGGTGCGTGAGATCCGCACCCTGGTCGGCCTGCTGCGCGGCGAGACCACGGCACCGGTGGGCGTGATCGGGCTCAGCCTGGGAGGCTACCTGGCGGCGCTGCTCGCGTCGCTGGGCGACGACCTCGACTTCGTCGTGCCGATCGTCCCGCCCGCCTGCATGGGGGACCTCGCCTGGCGCTTCTTCGCCGCGACCCACGCGGGGCGCGACGCGCAGGCCCCGACGCTCACCCGCGAGGAGCTGCGAGCCTGCTTCCGCCTGCACTCGCCGCTCGCCCATCGCCGGCGGCTACCGCGCGAGCGCCTGCTGATCGTCGCCGGCCGCGGCGACCGCATCGTTCCGCCCGAGCACCCCTACGCCCTGTGGAGGCACTGGGACGAGCCGGCCATCCACTGGTTCAGCGGCAGCCACCTGGCGCCCTTCGGCCGTCGCGGCATCGCCGAGACGGTGTTGGCGCACCTGCGGGGGCTGGGGATTCTCTGAGGGGCGAGGGCGGCGGGACCCTCTCGACCCGCTGTCCTGGGTGGCCTGCGCCATCGTGCGCGATGGGCGCGTGCGCACGAGTACGCCGTGTACGCCCGTCGTGGCCGGGCTCGAGCGCCGAGCCGAGGCCGGCCTGACCCCCCCAGCCCGCCCCCCGCTTGCGCACCGCCGCGAAACAGGGGATGGCTCACGCTGGAAGACGCTCGACATGGCGCGCCGCTTTCCGTCCGGGCTTCGTACCGTTCTGGTGGTCCTGCTGCTCGCCGCAGCGCTTCCGGCGATCGGGGCGCTGCTCTGGGCCGGCTGGACGCACCGCCGGGAGAGCGTCCAGACCGCGACCCAGCAGGCGCTGGCCGAGGCGCTCGACTCGGCAGAGGATCTGGGCGTCGCGGTCGGCGAGGCGCGTGCCGTGCTCCTGCGCTTGGCGGCGGATGCGGCCGTGGCGCGTGGTGACGCACCAGCCTGCAGCGCGGCCGCGCGCACCCTGCTGCCGCTGTTCCCGACCTTCGGCGACATCGGTGGCGTGCGGCCTGACGGCACGCCCTTCTGCAGCGCGCACGCTGCATTGCCCTCGCCGGGTCCGCCGGCTGCGGCGCCGGCCGATCGCGCCTGGCTCGACCAGGCGCTGGGCACGCGCGGCGTC
>CAZGUU010000003.1:0-47776 GCA_964529315.1 uncultured Enterobacteriaceae bacterium | reverse complement strand
TGTCGGCCGGGCGCGACGTGCGCGGCATCAAGCGCGGCCACCAGTTCGACAAGGTGGAGATGGTCAAGTTCACCGCACCCGAGTCGTCGGACGGCGAGCTGGGAGCCCTGCTCGACGACGCCTGCGACATCTGCCGGCGGCTCGGCCTCACCCACCGCGTGGTGCAGATGTGCACCGGCGACCTGAGCTTCACCGCCGCGATCAAATTCGACGTCGAGGTCTGGGCGCCGGGCTGTCGCGAATGGCTCGAGGTGAGCTCCTGCTCGAGCTTCCGGGACTTCCAGGCCCGCCGGGCGAACATCCGCTTCCGCCGCGCCCCGGGCGCGCGCCCCGAGCTGGTCCACACGATCAATGGCTCGGGGCTGGCGCTGCCGCGCATCCTGATCGCGGTGCTGGAGACCTACCAGGAGCGCGACGGCGGCGTGCGGCTTCCCGAGGTGCTGCGGCCGTACTTCGCCGGGCAGGAGCGGCTCGCGCGGCCGTGAGCTCTCGGCCTGGCGCAGGAGCAGCCGGCGCTCCCGCGGGCGTGCCGGCGTGTCGGCTCGCGCCTGCGAGCCGTCGGCGAGGCGTGCGGCGATGACCATGCACCGGCGCATCGCGGTCAACGGCGTCACGCTCGCGATCGCCGACCACGGCCCGGACCGTCGGGATCTGCGGCCGCTCGTGCTGGCGCACGCCACGGGCTTCTGTGGCGCGGTCTGGGCGCCGGTCGTCGCGGCGCTGCGCGATCGGTTCCGCGTCGTGACGCTCGACCAGCGTGGACATGGCGACAGCGACAAGCCGCCGACGGGCTACGCCTGGCGGCAGTTCGTCGCCGATCTCGCGGCCGTCCTCGACGCCCTCGAGCTGCGCGACGTGGTCGCCGTCGGCCACTCCAAGGGGGGTGCCGCCGTGGCCGGAGTGGCGGCCGACTTCCCAGGCCGCATCGGAAGGGCCGTGCTGGTCGATCCGGTGCTGGTGCCGCGCTGGGGCGGCGAGCCCGTCGGCGTGTCCTCGCACCCCCTGGCCGAAGGGGCTCGCCGGCGACGCATGGTGTGGGAGAGCCGTGAAGCGATCCTCGCCTCGTTCGCGGGCCGGTTTCCCTTTGCGGACTGGCGGCGCGACGTGCTCGAGGCCTACGTCGAGCACGGGACCTTCGTGCGCGCCGACGGGCGAGTCGAGCTCAAGTGTCCGGGCGAGATCGAGGCGCAGGTCTACGAGGGGGCGCTGCGCTCGGCGAGCCTCGAGTACCTGCCGAGGATCCCGGTGCCGACGCTGATCATCGCCGGCGGCGAGAGCGGCACCCTACCGCCCAGCCTGGCCCGGCAGGCCATCGGCCTCCTGCGCGACGGGCGGCTGGAGACTCTTCCCACGACCGGGCACTTCGTGCCGATGGAGGAGCCCGACCGCGTGATCGAGCTAGTTCTCGAGTTCGCTGGAAGCTGATTCACACCGGGTAGCCGACCGCCGCGGGGCGGTGGGAACGACGGTCAGGGGATCGCAGGTCGAACGCACCAGATAGCGCCACTGGCCGCGAATCCTGGCCCCGGCGGCGAGCAGGCGCCGCTGCGGCCGGCGCACGGACATCTTGTTGGCAAAGGATCGGTTCATGGCAAGAGCTCCATGCACTGACCGTGCCAGCACCTCGGGGCGTGGAGGACGTGGCATTTGCCATCTGCATGGCGTGGCGCAGGTCGCCGTCCTGGCACCTCCGGCGCCCTGGCGTCGGTTCCTTGACGGCAGCTGCACGTCGCTCGGGGGTGAGCGCCGTGCTCGAGCCGGGTGGCGACGCAGGGCTTCGCGCCTGGCGTGACGGGCGGTAGGCGAGGCGTTCGGGATCAGAGAATCCGCTTGCTCACGATCTGTAGCCCGGGGCCGAGCTCGTAGACGATCGGCACGCCGGTGGCGAGGTTCAGCTCGAGCACTTGCTCCCGGGTGAGCTTCTCGAGATCCATGACGATCGACCGCAGGCTGTTGCCGTGTGCGACCACCAGCACGTTCTCGCCGCGGTCGAGCGCCGGAGCGATTTGCGCGGTGAAGTAGGGCAGGGTGCGCGCGGCGGTGTCCTTCAGGCTCTCGCCGCCGGGAGGGGCGACGTCGTAGCTGCGCCGCCAGACGTGGACCTGCTCCGCGCCGAACTTCTTTGCCGTCTCGGCTTTGTCGAGCCCTTGCAGGTCGCCGTAGTGGCGCTCGTTCAACGCCTTGTCGCGCTCGATGGGGAGGTCGCTTGCGCCCATCTCCTCGAGGGCGATGCGCAGCGTCTCCTGGGCGCGCTGCAGGTCCGAGGTGAAGCAGCGCGCAAACGGGATGCCCGTCTCGCGCAGCCGGCGGCCGGCGAGGTAGGCCTCCTGCCTTCCCTTTTCCGTGAGTGGTACGTCCACCCAACCGGTGAACCGGTTCTCGAGGTTCCACTGCGATTCGCCGTGACGGAGCAATACCAGGATGGACACGCACCCCCCCTTCTTGGGCTCTGCTCGGCCCCGCCGGGTGATCGGGGGGCCTCGCTGTGATAGCGATCCGTGCGCGATCGGGCGAGCCATGGACTCGGCGGAGGATCGAGGGGCCTGCGGCGGCAGGGATGTGCGGCTCGCTGCGGCCGGACGCCGCAGCTCGCGCCACTCACCCGGTGATGGGTCGCTCGGGCTCGCCGATGCAGTAGGCGCAGCGGCACAGCGCGCGGAGCTCGGGCAGCAGATAGATCGTCTCGTGCCCGTCGCTCCAGTGCAGGAAGATGCTCGCTTCGCCGATCGCCTCGACGGCGAGCAGCTCGATGCCGGGCGCGCCGGGAGCGCGGTCCGCGGCACGTAGGGCCTCGCAGGCATCGCACGGGCAGTGCGCGCGAAGGTTGGTGAACGGCAGGATGGACTCGTGACCGTCGGACCAGTCCACGCCCAGGGCGTAGCGTCCGACCGTGCTGGTGGATCGGATGGTGGACGTGCTCGACATCGACGGAGCTCCCTCGAGGCGATGCCAGGGTAGGGTAGCGGGCCGCAGTGGACAAGCCGCTGCTGCGCTTGCGCTGGCGCTGTGCATTGCGGCGGCCCCCGCCGGTGCGACGGACCCAAGCGACGCGCCGACCATCCGTCCCGGCGAGGCCGCGCAGCACCTCGGGCGCAAGGTGGTGGTCGAGGCGCAGGTGGAGAGCGTCGCCTGCTCGCCGCAGGCGTGCCTGCTGTCCTTCGAGCCTGGCTTCGGCGGCCTGATCGTGGCGATCACGGGGCCGGTTGCGGCGCGCTTGCCCGATCCCAAGGGAACCTACGAGGGCCGACGCATCCGGGCTCGTGGCGTCGTGGGTGAGCGGGGCGGGCGGCCACGCATCGAGGTGCTCGACGCCGCTTCGATCGAGACGCTGGACGGGCCGCGCAGTGCGTCGACCATCCTCTCCGCGTCCGTGGACGGCCGAGCGCTGGTTGCGGGGGGGGGCTCCGCGGCGCCGGCTGGCGCTACGCCGTCTCCCGGCGCGCCTGCGGCGCTCGCCGCGCAAGAGGCGGCCGCGCGGCTCGGGCTCCCGTCGGTGCCTGGCGAGGCGCCCGATCGCGAAGCAGAGGTCGGGGTGAGCCTGTCCGCCGAGATGCAGCTGCTCCGCCAGGAGATCGCGGGGCTCTTGGGGCAGGTCGCGGCGCTCGAGGATCGAGTGGCGGCGCTCGACGACCGGCTCGCCGAGGCGGAAGAGGCCCTAGCGGCCGCCTCTGGCGGCGGCGACGGGCCTGCCGTCGGCGGCCTGCCGTCCTACGTGGTTCCGGGGAGCTCGTCGCCGACCCTGCATCGAGTCCGGCGCGGCTGGACGGCGGAGCGTGTCGTGCGCGTGTTCGGCGAGCCGCTGCGCGTCTCGGGCGAGGCCCCCGGGCCGGTCACCTGGTACTACGACCAGGGACGGGCGGTGACCATCGACCGGTACGGTCGCGTGGTTTCGGCCGTCGGCTTCTGAGGCTCCCCGGCGCGCTCCTGCTCATCGCAAGGGCGGCCCGGCGCGGGTTGGCTCAAGGCTCGTGCTCCCGGTCCATCCACCAGGGCCGTCCCTCGAGCCTTGGCCGGGACGGCTAGCTGGTGCCCTTGTCCGGCGGGGACGCCTCCGGGCGCGCGGGCGGAGCGGCTCCCTGGTCGGCTGCCTCGTCGTCGTGCCGGTGCTCGAGTGCGTCGCGGAAGTCACGCAACGACTTGCCCAGGAACTTGCCCACCTCGGGGAGCTTTCCCGGGCCCAGGACGAGCAGAGCGATCACCAGGATGACGACGAGTTCCGGGATGCCGAGGCCGAACATGGAACGGATTCGATCTCTCGCGCGTGCTCCTGTCAAGCTCCCCGTCGTGGTCCCCGTCGTGGTGACGAGATCCCGAGCGGGCCTCCGAGCTGCGAGATGAGGGAGCGAGGGGAGCCTGGGGTGTCCGCTCGGAGAGCAGGCCGGCGAGAGCCCCCGTGGCCACGGCGCTTGCCCCGGGGGCGGGACGTGGTAGCTGGCTGCGCGATGTCCGGCGCAGACCAGCCCGATCCCGCGCCGGCGAGCGGAGCCGGGGCTCGGCGGATCTCCTCGGGTGAGAGCCTCGGGCGATCGGCCGGGGTGGTCGGCGCGGCGGTCTTGGCCAGCCGCATCCTCGGCCTGGTCCGCGAGCAGGTGTTCGCCGGCTTCTTCGGCGCGAGCCGTGAGCTCGACGCCTTCATCACTGCATTTCGCATCCCCAACCTGTTCCGCGATCTGTTCGCCGAGGGCGCCCTCTCGGCGGCCTTCGTCGCATGCTTCACGCAGAAGCTCGCGCGCGAGGGGGAAGCCGCGGCCTGGCGCCTGGCGAATCTGGTGATTCACGCACTCGTGGTCGTGGTCGGCTGCATCGTGCTTCTCGGCATCGTCGCCGCGCCGGCCCTGGTCGAGCTGATCGCGCCCGGCTTCGCCGCCGTTCCCGGCAAGAGCGAGCTCACCGTCCATCTGACGCGGCTGATGTTCCCGTTTCTGCTGCTCGTCGCGCTGGCCGCCGTGGCCATGGGCATGCTGAACGCCCGCGAGCGGTTCGGCGTGCCGGCGTCGGCGTCGAGCTTCTTCAACCTGGGCTCGATCATCGTCGGGCTGCTGGCCGCGATCGCTCTCGCCCCCGACTACATGGGGGCGGTCTGGCGCCATGGGGCGCGGGAGGCGTCCTTGCAAGCCCCCGACGCGGTGGCACGCGCGATCGTCGGCATGGCGATCGGCACTCTGGCCGGCGGATTGCTCCAGCTGCTCGTCCAGCTGCCGTCGCTGCACCGCATCCGCTACCGCTACCGTCCCATGCTCTCGTTCTCCGACCCGGGGGTGAGGCAGGTGCTGGCGCTGATGGCGCCGGCGACGATCGGCGCGGCCGCGGTGCAGGTCAACGTTCTAGTCAATAGCAATTTCGCCTCGTATCTCGGGGACGGGGCGGTGTCCTGGCTGAACGTCGCCTTCCGCTTCATGCAGCTGCCGATCGGCCTGTTCGGCGTGGCGGTCGGGGTGGTCGCGCTGCCGGCGGTATCGCGAAGCGCGGCGCGCGACGATCTCGCCGGGTTCGACGCGACCATCGTTCGCGCGCTCCGGCTGGTCTTTGCGCTCTGCCTGCCGGCGGCCGCGGGTCTGGCGGCGCTGGCCCCGGAGGTGATCGGAATCGTCTACCAGCACGGACGGTTCACGCCGCACGACACGCAGATGGCCGCGCGTGCGCTGGTCGCGTACTCGATCGGGCTGGCGGGGTACGCGAACATCAAGGTCCTGGTCCCGGCCTTCTACGCGCTGGGCGATGCCCGCACCCCGGCGCTGGTGAGCTGTGTGTCGATCGTCCTCAATGCCGGGCTGAACTGGATCACGATCCACCAGCTCGGGTTTGGACACACAGGGCTCGCGCTGGCGACCTCGGCGGTCGCCGTTCTCAATCTGCTGATCCTGTTCTTCGTCCTGCGCCGTCGCGTTGGTGGGTTGGCCGGGGTGGGGGAGGCTCTGTGGCGGCTCTGCCTGGCGAGCGCCGTCACGGGCGCGCTCTGTCTGGGAGTGAAGAGCGCCGTGGGCTGGGTGGTCGCTCTCGAGTCCCTGACCGGCCGGGCGCTCGTGGTGGGGACGGCGGTGCCGCTCGGTGCTGCCGGATTCGCCCTTTCGGCGTCGGCACTGGGCGTCGACGAGGTTCGAGAACTCCTTGCGCGGGGCGGCCGAGCGCTGGGCTGGCGCGGCACGGGGCGGGTGATATGACCGCGGCCATGAGCGTGCAGGGCACGGCGCGCGCAGCGCAGATTCCCGCGACCATCGCCGGCTACCCGACCCAGGTGGAAGCCTTCGACCTGGGCGCGCTCAACGTCCCCCTGGTGACCGTTCGCGACCTCGAGGGCCGACTGGACCGACAGCGCCTCCTGTCGGACGACGCTTATGCGCCGCCCTACTGGGCCTTGGTGTGGAGCGGGGCGCGGATGCTCGGCCGACACCTTGCGGAGCGGGTGCCCTGTGCGGGCAAGCGGGTGCTCGACGTGGGCTGCGGCCTGGGGCTCTTGGCGATTGCCGCGGCGCGCCTGGGCGCCAGGGTGACGGCGATCGACCGCGAGCTGGCGGCCGTGGAATTCGTCCTGGCCAGCGCCGAGGCCAACGGTGTCGTGCTCGACGCGCTCGTCGGAGACGCGGCCGAGCTACACTTCGCCGAGCCGTTCGACGTCGTGCTCGGAGCGGAGCTCCTCTACGAGGCGGCGGAGTTCGATCGATTGGGGGCCGCCTTGGCTCGAGCGACCTCTCCGAGCGGGGTTCTCTGGGTGGCTGACGCACAACGGGTCGATACCCGGGGGTTCTTCGGCTCCCTGTCGCGCCACGGGCTGCGGGTCCGCGAGGTGGGTGCCTGCGAGGTGCGCGAGGAATCGACCCTGGTGCGAATTCGCCTGGTCGGGCTGGAGCGCGACGATCATGGCGCAGCCTGACGCCGGCCGCGCCGCATCGAGCGACGGTACGGTGTCGCCGCCCCAGCGAAGGTGACCGGTCGGGCACGAGGCGGCTCGGGATCGCAGCCGCCGACCACGCTGAGCCGCGCCTTCGCCGAAACGATCGCGCGCAGGGCCAGCGCCGTTGCATTGATCCACGGTCGAGGTGCCGAGAGGCGCTCCTGGACGTTTGCGGGGCTGGGGGCATGGAGCGCTCGGATCGCCCGTGGTCTGCTCGAGGGCGGGGTGCGTCCCGGGGATCGCTGTGCGCTTGCCCTCATGAGCTCGCCGACCCACCTGGCTAGCCTGCTGGCCATCTTGCGCGCCGGGGCAACCGTGGTGCCACTGAACCCGAACGCGACGGCCGCCGAGGCGGACTATGTCCTCGAGCACGCCGAGGTGAGCGCAGCGCTGGTCGAGCCGGCCGCGCTCGGTCGGTGGCATCCCAGGGCACGGCTGGTCCTGGCTTCGCAAGACCCCCGGTTGGCCGAGCCCGCAGCGGACGACGCCCCGCGTGGCGCGCTCCCCGCGCCGTCTGCGGACTCACCGGCGCTGCTCGTCTATACCTCGGGCACCACGGGTCGGCCCAAGGGTGCGCTGCTCGCTCATGCGGCCCTGGTCGCGAATTTGCGGGCCGTCGCCGACATCTGGCGGTGGAGCGTGAACGACCGGCTGCTGCTCACGCTGCCGTGCTTCCACCTCCACGGCCTTGCGCTGGGTTGCCTGGCCACCGCCGTGGTCGGCTCGAGCCTGGTTCTGCGCGATGCCTTTCGCGCGCCCGAGGTCGTCCGAGACCTGGAAGAGGAGGCGGCCACGCTGTTCTTCGGCGTCCCCACCATGTACGCGCGGCTGGTCGATCTGCCGTCGCACGTGACCGCGGGGCGGGATCTTTCGGGCGTGCGTCTCTGGGTGAGTGGCTCGGCACCGCTGTCGCCGGCTCTTGCCACCCGCTTCCGCGAGCGTTTCGGGGCGGCAGTCGTCGAGCGCTTCGGCATGAGCGAGGCGGGTTTCGTCCTGTCGACCCGCCCCGGAGCCGAGCGGCCGGGAAGCGTCGGGTGGCCCGTGCCCGGGGTGGAGTGTCGCATCGCCGAGCCCGAAGCCCCCGTGGGCGACGCGGAGCGCGGTGGGGCGGAGCAATGGGGCACCGAGGAGCCGGCGTCGTGGGCAGCCACCGGGCGGCCGCAGATCGTCGATTGCAGGCCAGGCGAAATCGGGGAGCTTCTGCTCCGCGGCGACAGCCTCTTCCTCGGCTACTGGCGCGATCCCGTCGCGACGCGGCGCGTGCTGGTCGACGGTTGGTTGCGCACCGGGGATCTGGCCGTGTGTGACGCGGACGGAGCGGTTCGCATCGTCGGGCGGATCTCGACGGACGTCCTGAAGTGTCGCGGATTCAAGGTGGCCGCCGTCGAAATCGAGCAATGCCTGGCGGAGCACCCCGATGTCGTCGAGGCCGCCGTGGTCGGCATCGCCGACGAGCACCTGGGGCAGAGCATCGTGGCGTTCGTGATCCGCCGCCCAGGTGCGGCCTGCACGGCCGACGACCTGGAGGCATTCCTGCGCGCTTCGCTGGCCGGCTACAAGATCCCGCAGCGCTTCGAGTTCCGCGACGACCTACCGCGCATCGGGCCTGGAAAGGTCGCCAAGCGAGCCCTGATCGAGGAGGCGGGCTACTCGGCGGCCCGAGCCCCGTCCGCGTAGCGGTACTCGACCTGGTGATCGAGCAGGACTCTCCCGGCCTCGGTCACCCAACCCAGGCGCGTGGTCGGCTTGCCCTCGATCAGGTGGTTGACCAGCTTCACTCGGGTCACCGCCTCGCCGGTGCCGCGGTCCACGTGCCAAGCCTTTAGGACGACCTTGCCGCGCGTGGAGGCGCGCGCTGTCTTGCTGAGCTTCTTCTCCGCCATGGCCAGCCTTCCCTTCCCGGCCGACCGCAGATGGCGGCCGGATTCGTGAGCACCCCTTGGTAGTTGCGCCCGGGATGCGGCGCAAGGCCCGGGTGAATCCGGAGCCGCCTTCCGCGGGCCGCCGGGTCGAGCTATTAGCCGGGCTTGCCACAGATGACGAAAAAAAAGAGCGGGTTCTTCTCACAAACCTGCTGACACGGCTGGCGAGCGCTGCTACAAGGAGAGATCCTTGGGGCGGCGAAGGGGCGCGTGAATCGGATTCGCGAGGGCATCGTCTAGCTTGCTGGACGAGGGCTCCGGGAGCGCCGCGCAACTTCGGTCCAGGGATTGTGTTTCGCGCCTCGAGGCGAGTTCGAGTCGGGTCTCGATCGCCGTGAGGCTCGTCATGCCCGGTGGAGCCCGAGATGGGCACGCGCCGAGGCCAGTAGGCAGGGTAATGCACGTCGAGGATAGCGAAGAGATGCACAGCGCAGCCACCTACGCAGTCGAGAGTGACGCCCAGGAGTGGAGCGATCCCGCGCAGGACGAGCCAGCTCAGAGCGCCACGCCGTCGCCGCAAGAGATGGGGGAGTTCGAGGCCGAGGCCGCGACCACCGTGGAGCCCTTGATCGGGGATCTCGACGTCCTCGGCCGGTTCTATGCCGATCTGGCGCGAACCCCGCTGCTCGACCGCGAGGCCGAGCGCACCCTGACCAAGGAGATCAGCCGCGCCCGCGACGCCGTCGTGCGCTGGCTGCGGCGCAACCCGCGGTTGGTCAACGTGACCCTGACCGAGCGGGGCCGCGGCGTGATTCGCCCGACCGAGGAGTTTCGCGAGCGCGAGATCCTGCTGGTGGCGGATCGCGCGCGGCGGCTGGCACGCAGCCCGGCCAAGCTGCGCAAGGTCCGCCTGGCGCGCGAGCGGGTGAGCAAGTTCGCCAAGGAGCTCGACGCTCGCCTCGAGGCCTACCGTGGCGCGCGCGATGCGATGCTGCGCGCGAACCTGCGCTTGGTCGCGGCGATCGCGCGCAAGCACGCGCGCCGTGGGCTGCCGCTGCCCGACCTGATCCAGGAGGGGACGCTCGGTCTACTGCGCGCAGTCGAGAAGTTCGATCCGGCCAAGGACATCAAGTTCTCCACCTATGCGGTTTGGTGGATCTGGCAGTACATCGCGCGGTCGATCGACAACGATCGCTCGGTGGTGCGCACGCCGGTCCACTGGCACGAGCTGCGGCGCAAGGTCGGACGGCTCTCGCAGGCGCTGGAGAGCAAGCTGCACCGTGCACCGTCGAAGGACGAGATCGTCCAGGCCGGCGGCATCGACCAGAGCCAGCTCGAGATGATGGCCGAGCCGGCGCACGTCCTGTCGCTCGACATGGAGCTCGGGCACGACGACGACCGTACGCTCGCCGAGGTCATCCCCGACGAGCAGGGCGATCGGCCCGAGGCACGCAGCGTGGCCGGAGACCTGTCGCGGCACCTGGAGAACGTTCTCACCGAGCTTCCCGACCGCGAGCAGGCGATCATCCGCCTGCGCTTCGGGCTCGACGACGATCAGGTCGAGACGCTCGAGGAGATCGGCGTCCGTTACGGGGTGAGCCGCGAGCGGATCCGACAGCTGGAGGCCAAGGCGCTCAGCCGCTTGCGCGACCTGTGCGGCACGGCGGGTCTCGAGGCATTTCTCGAGGCCTGAGCGGATCGCGGCCGGGGCCGTCGCGGGAGCCCGAACCCCGCGATGGCCCCGGCGCAACGCGATGCGCAGCGGGTCGAGGCCGGCTTCTCGCAAGCGCGGATCCCGGCTGGGAGCGTGAAGGTCAGCGAAAGATCCGGTAGTCGATCGCCGGGAAGATGTTGTCGCGCCCCTCGACCTCGGCCAGCCAGACGGGGTCGATCGCTCCCGCGCCGAGATCGGCATCGAGCTTGAGCAGGCGTCCGAGGTGGGTTCTGGTGCGCTCGACGGCGTATTCCACCACGGTGCCACGCGACATGATGAACGCCCAGTCGCTCGCCTGCGCCAGGAGTAGCTCGCGCGCGGCCTGGTTCAGGGCGCGCAGCGTGAGGCCCTTCGCGTCGGGATGGCGGCGCGCCTGCGCGCACAGCCTCTCGGCGGCGGCGTGGAGGTGCCGGTAGATCCAGTCGTTGTCTCCCGACAGCCACACGGAGCTGTACCCGTTCTGCCCCCAGCTCGAGAGGGCCGGGGTCGCCTCCTGGGCCTGGGGGTGGCGTGCCAGGTAGTCGCCCGGGGTGGTGAGCGCGATGGTGCGCTGCTCGTAGGCGACCTTGCGCAGGAGACGGTCCAGCCATTGGGGTCCCTCGAACCACCAGTGGCCGAACAGCTCTGCGTCGTAGGGTGCGGTCACGATCGGCGGCTGACCGAGCACCGACCCGAGGCGGACCACCTGTTGCTCGCGCTGCGACAGGAAGTTGTTCGCGTGTGCCTCTGCCTTCGCCGCGGCCCAGTCGGGGTCGTAGGGCTCCTTGTGTGGCGTGGGCCCGGTGATGCGGTGGTACTTGAACCCGGTGGCGATGCGCTCGCCCGTGGGTGGGAGGAGTGGGCGTAGATAGCTCTCGTCGAGATCGAAGCCGATGTCGCGATAGAAGTCCCGGTAGTCGTGATCGCCGGGATAGCCTTCGCTGGCGCTCCACACCTGGCGCGAGGACTCGGGGTCGCGGCCGAAGGCGGCCACACCGGCCGGGGTGACGATCGGCGCGTAGGGGCCGAAGGCTGGTCGCGGCCGGGCGTGCAGGATGCCGTGGGTCTCGACCAGGAAGTAGCGCAGGTCGTGCTCCGCGAGCACCTCCTCGAGGCCGGGATAGAAGCCGCACTCGGGCAGCCAGATGCCGGTGGGCTCGCAGCCGAAGAAGCGGCGGTACTCGTCGACGCCGACCCGGACCTGCGCGCGCACCGCGTGCTCGTGCTGGCGCAGCAGCGGCAGATAGCCGTGCGTCGCGGCGCAGGCGATGATCTCGAGGTGGCCCTCTTCCTGGAGCCGCCGCAGCGTCGGGATCAGGCTTCCCTCGAGGGTGTCGGCGAAGGTGCGCCGGGTGCGACGGAACAGCTGCCGGTGAAGGGCCGCCAGGCGCTCGAAGCGTGGCTCGCCGCGAGTCCTCTCGACCTCTTCGTCGGCGAAGGCGATCAGCCGCTCGAGGTGCCGCAGGTAGCGCGCCTGGAGAAGGGGGTCGGCCAGCATGTGGAGCAGCGGCGGCGAGATCGACAGGGTCAGACGGAAGGGGATGCCGTCGTGGCGCAGCGCGAGGAACGTCTCGAGCAGGGGGATGTAGGTCTCCGTCATGGCCTCGAAGAGCCATCGCTCCTCGAGAAAGTCGCCGTGCTCGGGGTGCCGCACGAAGGGGAGGTGGGCGTGCAGCACCAGCGCGAGGTAGCCGCCTGCGGGGTCCATGGTCGTTTCCTGCCGGTCGATCCGGTTGCCGATGGCGGTCGTGGTCGGCGCCTCTCTCAGCGTCCCGCCGGGACACCGCCCGCACCGACCTCCATCTCGGAGAGGCGGTGTCCAGGGGCCCCGTCGAACGAGGAGGGGAGGGCGGTTCTCTCGAGCTCTCGCAGCGCTTCCCTCGCGGCATCCATCAGCGCCTGCGGCGCGACCTCCACGCTCGCGCCGCCATCCCCGATGCGCCGCAGGCGAAACGTCGCGTCCGCGCAGGCCTCGCTCGCCGGCGTCTCGACGATCGCCGGCTCGAGGAGTGCTACGAAACGGGACTCGGCGATCAGGCCGAGCGTCACGGCAAAGCGCTGTTCGCTCCTGGGCACGTCGACGTAGCGGCTGGTGGCCAGGGGCGGCAGCTCGACGAACCAGGTGGCGTGAGGCTCGCGGGCGTCCGCCGGATCGCTGCTGCTCGGCTCGAGGACCGATACGCGCAGGGCTTCGCGCGCGCCGGTGGCGGATGCCTCGTCGCCGACGAGGGTGGCCGCCGCGCGCTCGCGCGTGGCCTCCGTGACCTCCCAGGCGGCGAACAGCGTGGCCGGATCGCGCGGCGCGACCAGGAGGCGATCGACGCCATAGCTCTCGGGCAGGGGCGGGGTCTCCAGCTCTTGCGCTGTGCTGGGGGGAGTCAGCGTCGGCTCGGCGCGCGGGGGCCACTGCGTGATCGGGCCTCCGGGGGCGGTCGCATCCGCGTCGAGGGCGGCGGTGCTCCCCGCGTCGCGGATCGGCGAGCCAGGCGGCGCAGCGCCTTCTTGCGGCTCCAATGCGCTCGCGCGCCGCTCGCCGAAGGTCTGCTGGGGCTCGTCCGAGCCCTGCGCGTAGCGATAGAGACGAGCCGCCGCGGCGAGCACGCCACGGCCCGCGGCGAGCAGCGACCAGCCGATCTCGGCGACGGTCTCGAGCACCTCGCCGATCAGCTCCGAGAGCGACCCCTGAGTCTCTGGCCGCTTTGGGTCTTCGCTCACCGCTCGAGCCCCATGCGAGTTCTTTCCGGCGGCCCCGTGCCTGGGCGTGGCGGCCTCCGGCCGGCTGCAGTCCTAGCCGACGAAGATCGCGAACGCGAGCCGGGCTCGGTCCGATCTCGCCACGCGCTGGCTGCGCCGCTCACCGCTGGTGCGCGGGAAGCAGCACCACGCGCCGGTTGGGCTCGCGTCCGCGGCTCACCGACGCGAGGCCATGCTGCTCCGCAATCGCATGCTGACGGCGGCGGGTCGCTGCGGGCTGCGGTCGCAGCTCCACGGCTCGGCCATGCTCGAGCACCGCCCGTACCGCCGCGTCGAGGTCCTCGCCAAGCTCGCGGTCCAAATCGTCCGTGGAGCTGGCGACGTCGCCCGGGGGCGCGAGCTCGAGCAGCGCCGCCTCGATCTGCGCGGCGCTGCTGTTGCGCAGGAGGTGGACCGGCAGACCGCGCGCCAGCGCGTCGCGCAGCTTCGGGGGCTGGCGCTTTGCGTAGGTGCGCAGCGTGAGCACCAGGCTTGCGTCCCTGGCCGAGCGGGCCAGGACCGCCGGCACCCCAGTGGCGCGGATGGCGCGCTCGAGCCGCTCCTCGCTCACGGCGTAGGGGAAGATGCGCAGGCCGCGTCGGACCCGGGGCACCTCGGGCGGGGCCGGAGGTGGCTCGGCGGGGTGGACGATCACCTGGCCGGACTCGTCACGCTCGCGGATCTCCGGCCCGGCGGGGTGGCCGCGCAGCACGGAGTCGACCACGCGAGCCACGTCGTGGTGCACCGCGAACCGATCGCGGGTCTCGATCTCGACGAGCACCTCGAAGGTCGGGGCCTGACGCCGCTCGAGCACGGTCTTCTGTGTGTGGCGACGGCGCGCTTCTTCGTCGCCGAGCGTCACCGGCTGGATGCCACCGAGCAGGTCGGCCAACGTCGGATTGCCGAGCAGGTTGTCGAGCGAGTGACCGTGAGCGGTTGCGACCAGCTGAACGCCGCGCTCCGCGATGGTGCGCGCGGCGGCGGCCTCGGCCTCGGTGCCGATCTCGTCGATGACCACCACCTCCGGCATGTGGTTCTCGACCGCCTCGATCATCACCGCGTGTTGGCGCTCGGGGCTGGGCACCTGCATTCGTCGGGCCCGCCCGATGCCGGGATGCGGGATGTCGCCGTCGCCGCCGATCTCGTTCGACGTGTCGACCACGACGACACGGCGGCCGACCTCACAGGCCAGCACGCGCGCCGCCTCGCGCAGCAGGGTGGTCTTGCCGATTCCCGGCGGGCCGAGGAGGAGCGTGCTCCGGCCCGACTCCACGACGTCGCGGAGGATCTCGACCGTCCCGAGCACGGCGCGACCGACACGACAGGTCAGGCCGACGATGTCGCCGGCTCGGTTGCGCATGGCCGATACGCGATGCAGCGTGCGCTCGATTCCGGCGCGGTTGTCGCTGGTGAACGCGCCGAGCTGGGCGGTGGTGTGCGCGAGATCCTCGCGCGTCACCAGCTCGTCCCCCAGCCAGACGGTGTCCCCGGGGAAGCGGGCCTCGGGTGCGCGCCCGAGGTCGAGCACGACCTCGACCAGGCTCTCGAGATCCGGGTGGCGTCGCAGGGCGTCGCGCACCTGGTTCGGCAAGACCTCGAGGAGGAGCTCGGTGCTGTCGGTGCGCTCTTGCTCGTCGTGCTTCACGGCGTGCGCCGCGCGATCGGCGGGGTCCTGCCTCAATGGCACATCGCGAGCGCAGCCTTGAGGGTGCTCAAGTGCTCGAGCTCGGTGCACATGCGCCGAAGCCGTTCGTGGAGGCGTGCCGCCTCCTCGGCCGCCCCCTGCAGATCCCGGAGTGCCACTGCCGACAGGGCTCGCTCGAGCTGGGCGTAGCGGCAGAGAAGATCGTCGATGCCGGCGAAGCCGAGCTCGGCGAGCCGCCGGTGGACCTCCTGTGCGAAGCGCAGGACGGCCTCTGCCTGTCGGACTTTCTCTTCCACCTGTGTCTGCATTCTGGGAAGTGCCTCCTGGTCGCGCTGGGTGGGGCGACCGGGGGGATCGTACCGCGACGCGGCCCGAGGTGGAAGCGCCGGGCGGCTTGGCCTAAGCTGCCCTGCGCTCGTGCGGGCGAGGTGCCCGACGCGATGGTGGCGGGTCGGCGGCCGTCGAGAGGAGGGGATATGGCAGCGCTCAAGAGGGTTCTCGTCGCGATCGACTTCTCGAAGCTCTCTCACGAGGCCCTGAGCTACGCGGTCGATCTCGCGGCGCAGGTCGGCGCGCGAGTGCAGGTGCTCTACGTCGTCGAGCCGGTGGAGTTCACGGGGGTGGACGTGTTCGGCGGCGCGCCGATCGCGACCCAGGCGATCGTCGACGAGCACCTGCGGCAGGCCAAGCGGGAGATGGAGCGGCTGCGGAGCGGTAAGCTGGCCCAGGTTCCGGGCGTCCGGGCGTCGGTCGAGCTGGGCCGGCCGGCGGAGCGGATCGTCGCCCTGGGCGGCAGCGGTCGCGGCAACCTGATCGTCCTGGGGACGCACGGGAGGTCGGGCCTCGCGCACCTGGTGATGGGCAGTGTGGCCGAACGGGTCGTGCGACACGCGCGCTGCCCGGTTCTGGTCGTGCCCTCGCGACCCGGCCGAGCCCGGCAAGCGCGTTGAGCGTGGGCCGTGGTCTGGTAAGCGTAGGTGTGATGCGTATGCGACGACGGCCCCGAGACGCGACGTGCAAGCGCGCGAGATGGGCCCGTGCATCGCTGGCCAGTGCGGCTACCGCATGAGCTCAGATGGCTCGCGCCCGACGGGCGGAGGACGTGGTGGGAGCCCTCCGGTGCCCGAGCCGCAGGGCGAGGCGGCACGCGGCGGCTTCGGCGGCCGGCGCTGGCCGGAGGCCATCCCGCCGATCCGGCCGCTCGCGCAGGCCGATCGGCCAGGGCCGCGCACGGCGCCGGGCTTCGGCGGATCCGGCTGGCGTGAGCGCGAGGCGCCGGATCGCGAGCCTTCGGAGCAGAGCGACGACTCCGAGACCGAGCCGCGTCGCCGCCGTCCAGCGCCGCCTTCGCCCTATCCGCGCCTGAGCCTGCCGGCGCTGTCGGGGACGGTGCGCGTGGTGCGCGACGCCTGCGGCGTTCCGCATCTGTTCGCGCGCAGCGAGCACGATGCCTGGGTGGCGCTCGGCTTCTGCATGGCCGAGGATCGCCTCTGGCAGATGGACCTGCTGCGCCGGCTCGCCACCGGACGCGCGGCCGAAGCTCTCGGGCCTGCCCTCGCGCACCACGATGCGCTGGTCCGCACGGCGGGTGTGCCGCGCCGCGCGGCCGCGGCAGCCGCGGCCGCTTCGGGCCTGGCGCGCGACGTTCTGGCGGCGTTCACCGCGGGTGTCAACGCGGCCCGGGTGGAGATCCGGCCTGCCGAGTGCGAGCTGCTCGGCTGCGAGGTCGAGCCGTGGACCATCGCCGATTCGCTGGCCATCGAGCTGCTCGCGAGCTGGAGCCGCGCGCTGCGGGTCTGGCCGGCCAAGCTCCTGATGGCTCGCGTCGTCGCCGTGGCCGGGCTCGAGCGTGCCCGCTGGATCGCCGGTGTGCCGATCGAACTCGAGATGGCTGGCGAGGAGCGTGCGGCGGTCTGGCGGCGCATCGATCCGCGGATCCTGGACCTGGTCGCCGGCCTGCCCGGTGCAGACACGCCCAGCGGGGTTGCCAGCGCGATCTCGGCGCAGCGGACGCAAGGCGGTGCTCCGCTCCTCCTGGCGGCGCCGGGTGGAGCGGAGACGCTTCCCGGGCCGGGGTACGCGGTCCACCTCGAGGCGCAGGGCATCGCGGTTGCGGGGCTCGTCGACCTGGGCAGCCCGATCCTGCGCAACGCCCGCAGCCGGAGGTGCGCCTGGGCGACCGTGAGCGCGGAGATCGACGACGCCGACTGCGTGCTGGAGGAGCTCGACGGCATCGGCAACTTCCGGGCGGGAGCGGAGTGGGTCAAGCTCGCCGTGCGCCGCGAGGTGGTGCGCGTGCGCGGCGGCGAGAGCCTGCACTTCGAGGTCGCCGAGACGCGCCACGGACCGCTGGTCTCGCACCTGGTCGATCAGCTCTGCGGCGCGGGCGATGCGCGCTCGCCCGGGGTCGCGCTGCGGTGGGGGGGCAACCCGATCGGCTCGGCGATCGCCGGGTGGGTGGGGGTGATGCGGGCCCGCAATCTCGCCGAGGTCGCCAGCGCGGCGGAGGGCATCGATCGTGGCCCGCTGCCGGTGCGGTTGGTCGCCGCCGACGCCGACGGCGCGGTGGGCTCCTGGCTCCTTGGCGGGTGTCCGGTCCGCGACGCCCAGGCGAAGCTGCCCGTGCGAGGGTGGCTCGGCGAGGCCCAGTGGCGTGCCGTGGAAGGCCTCTCCCGCAGCGTCGAGCGTGGCGAGGCGGTCGGCGGGGTCGTGGTGGCTGGTGCGGGGACGGTGGCCGCAGCCTCGGTCGAGCTGCCGACGATTGCCGGTGAGCTGCCCGGGCGCCATGCCGCGAGACGCCTGGCCCAGCTCCTCGGGCGCGACGAGCCGATCGGCACGGACACCTGCGCGGGCGCGCTGCGCGACGTGCTCGACCTGGCCGTGGCCGACGTGCTCCCGGAGGTGCGCCGGGCCCTGGACTCGCCGCAGGCCGCTGCAGATCCCCGGCTGGCGCCGTTGCGACCGATGCTGCTCGCCTGGCGGGGAGAGGCCGCCGCGGACAGCGCTGCGGCGGCACTGACCTACCTCGCGCTGCTCGTCTTCCTCCCGGCGGAGCTGTTCCCCGCGAGCCGCTTCGGGCCGCTGGCCTCCGACCTGCACCTCCTGTGGCCGGTCCTGGCGCGCCTCCTCGCGGCGCCGGTGTCTCCTTGGTTCGCCGGCGAGGAGGCCAAGGCAAGTGCGCTGTGCGCGGCCCTCGGCCGAGCGGCGGACTGGCTGCGGGAGCAACTCGGCGGCGATTCTCAGGCCTGGAGCTGGGGAGCGATCCACCGCGCCGAGCCGCGACACCCGCTCGCGACGGAGGAGCGCTTTGCCACAGGCCCGCCGACGCCGGCGGCTGGATCTGCCTTCACCGTCTGGCAGCGCGCGACACGACGCCTGGAGGTACCGTTCACCGTCGCTGGCGGGCCGGTTGCGCGGATGATCGTCGACCTGGCGAGCGACGAGGTGCAGCTTGCGCTGCCTGCGGGGGAGTCGGGTCGGATGGACACCGCGCACGCCCTGGACCAAGCCGAGGCCTGGCGAGAGGGCCGCTTGCTTACATTGCGCTTGACAAGCGAGGTGGCCGGCGAGATCCGCGAGCTGGTTTCGGGCTGAGGAGATCGATGAGCCTCTTCCGTGCCCTCGCCACGATCGCGGTCGTGTGCCTCCTGCCGGCCCAGTGGTTCCTGGTCCTGTGGCTCGGTGGCGCCGCAGGGCACGGCGTGCACGCCCTCTCCTCGGGCGTGGGGATCTTCGGTGCGGCCTTTCTGCTGTCCTGGGCGGCGGAGACCGGGCAGGTCGACATCCCGCAGGCCCTCGCGCTCGCCTTCCTGGCGCTCGTCGCGGTGCTCCCCGAGTATGCGGTCGACCTCTACTTCGCCTACTCCGCGGGCTCACAGCCCGAGTATGGCGCCTATGCGACGGCCAACATGACCGGGGCCAATCGCCTGTTGATCGGCCTGGGGTGGCCGAGCGTGGTGGCCGCGGTGTGGCTGGTCCGGCGAGAGCGCACCATCCGACTGGGGCGAAGCGAGGGGCTGGAGCTCGCCTGCCTCGCGGTGGCGACGCTCTACGCCTTCTTCGTCGCTTGGAAGGGGAACCTCGGCTGGGTCGATGCGGTGGCGCTGCTCGGCCTGTTCGCGTTCTACATGGCGTCGGCGGCGCGCACCGATCACCACGAAGCGGACCTCGAGGGCTTGCCCGAGGCGCTCGCGGCACACCTGTCTCCCGGCGTCCGCCGAACCGTGGTCATCGCGCTGTTCGCCGTCTCGGCGCTCACCATCTTCTTCGCCGCCGAGCCGTTTGCGGAGTCGCTGCTCGGCATCGGCCGCCACTGGGGCGTAGAGGAGTTCCTCCTCGTCCAGTGGCTGGCGCCGCTGGCGTCGGAGTCGCCGGAATTCATCATCGCGATCATCTTCGCGGTATCGGGCAAGGCGAACGCCGGGCTGCGCGCGCTGGTGTCGTCGAAGGTCAACCAGTGGACGCTGCTCGTCGGGATGCTGCCGGTGGCCTATGGCCTCGGCGGCGGTGGCTTGAGCCCTCTGGTGTTCGACGCACGCCAGGTCGAGGAGGTGTTTCTCACGGCGGCCCAGTCGGCATTCGCCCTGGTCGTGCTGGCGAACTTCAGCTTCTCCCTGGCCGAGGCGGCGGTCTTGGCGGCGCTGTTCCTGACCCAGCTCGTGTCCACCGACCCCGCGATCCGTCTGGCGTACTGCTGGCTGTACCTAGCCCTCACCGTCGGGCTGCTCGTTGCGAGCCCGACCAGCCGCAGAGGCCTGGGCGAGATCTTCCGCTTTGGGCGCTCCTCGTCTTCGGGGCGCTGAGCCTGAGCCTGAGCCTGAGCCTGAGCCTGGCCACCCGTTTCCGCCGCCCCAGGGCTCGGCTTCGAGACGGCACCCCGAGGGGCGCGGCGTGGACGCGGCGGCCGCGCGGCTCAGCCCAGCGTCGCGGCGGGCAGCGAGGCGAGCAGATCCTCGGCGCTTTCCGGCTCCTCGATGCCACCGAGGGCCACCACGAGATCGGTGTGCGAGTGAGCCGCCGAGCGCCACTCGCGCAGCGTGCGCCACTGCCCTGGTGCGTCGCCGGCGGCGAACAGGCGCACGATGCCGTCCTCCGTCAGCCCGATCGCCGCCCGTCCGCGAGGCGTGGTCGCGAAGGTCACGTAGCCGGGCCTACCCACCGTGACGAGGTACATGCGATCGTCGTGTAGCCGGGCCGGCCAGGGTGGGCAAGGCCGGTGTGCCGGGCCGTCGTGGCCCGGCTGCTTGCTCGGGGAGGGCCTGGACCGCTAGCGGCAGGGCGTGCTGCGCGTTGGCCTCACCGGCGGAATCGCCTGTGGCAAGAGCCTCGTGGCGGGCTTTCTGCGCGCCGCGGGAGTGCCCGTGGTCGACGACGACGACGCCTCGCGCGATGCGGTGGCACCCGGGACCGAGGGGCTCGCCGCGGTGGTCGCCGAGTTCGGACGCGACATTCTCCTCGGCGACGGCAGCCTGGATCGTGCGCGTCTCGGGCGGTTGGTGTTCGCCGACGCGGGAGCACGACAGCGGCTGATGAGCTTGACCTTTCCGTTCATCGGACGCCTGGTGCTCGAGCGCCTGGCGGCGGCCGAGCGAGACCGGCCGCCGATCGTGGTCTACGAGTCGGCGCTGCTCATCGAGAACGGCCGGGCCGACGACTGGCGGCCGCTGGTCGTGGTGTACGCGCCGCCGCAGATCCAGCTCGCGCGCCTGTGCGCGCGCAACGGACTCACGGCCGACGAAGCACGCGACCGCCTTCGCGCCCAGCTGCACGTCGACCGCAAGGTCGAGCTGGCCGATCACGTGATCGACAACTCGGGGACGCCCGACGAGGCGCGCCTGCGCTGCGCCGCGCTCCTCGTCGAGCTCCGCGAGCTCGCCCGCACGACTCGAGGCTAGAAATCCTCGTCCATGTCGTCGTGGTCGTGGCCGTGGCCACCGCCGGCAGCCGCCTTCTTGGCCGGCTTCTCGGCGATCGCCGCCTCGGTGGTCACGACCAGGCCGGCGACGCTGGCTGCGTTCTGCAACGCCGTGCGCACGACCTTGGTCGGGTCGATCACACCGGCGGCGACCAGCGGCTCGAAGCACTCGGTGGCTGCATTGAAGCCGAAGTCGCCCTTGCCCTCGCGGACGCGGGCGACGGCGATGGCCGGACTCTGGCCGGCATTCTCGGCGATCTGGCGCAGCGGCTCCTCGAGGGCGCGCTTGACGATGTCCACGCCGTACCTCTGCTCGCCGGCGACCTCGAGAGTGTCCAGCGCGCGCCCCGCGCGCAGCAGGGCAACCCCGCCTCCCACGACGATGCCCTCCTCGACGGCGGCGCGGGTCGCGTGAATCGCGTCCTCGACGCGCGCCTTCTTCTCCTTCATCTCGACTTCGGTCGCGGCGCCGACGCGGATCACGGCGACGCCGCCGGTCAGCTTCGCCAGGCGCTCCTGGAGCTTCTCGCGGTCGTAGTCCGAGGTGGTCTCGTCGATCTGCGTGCGCAGCTGCTTGATGCGTCCCTGGATCTGGTCCTTCTTGCCCGCGCCGCCGATGATCGTGGTGTTGTCGCGGTCCATGATCACGCGCTTGGCGCGGCCCAGGTCGGCGAGCGTCAAGTTCTCGAGCTTGTCGCCGAGCTCCTCGGCGAGCAGGCGACCGCCGGTCAGGACGGCGATGTCCTCGAGCATCGCCTTGCGCCGGTCGCCGAAGCCGGGTGCCTTCGCGGCGGCGCATTTGAGGATCCCGCGGATGCGGTTGACGACCAGCGTCGCCAGGGCCTCGCCCTCGAGATCCTCGGCGATGACGACGATCGGCTTGCCCGACTGCGCGACCTTCTCCAGCACGGGGAGGAAGTCGTGCACGCTCGAGATCTTCTTCTCGTAGAGCAGGATCAGGGGATCTTCGATCTCTACGGTCATCTTCTGCGGGTGGGTCGCGAAGTACGGGGAGAGGTAGCCGCGGTCGAAGCGCATCCCCTCGACGACATCGAGCGTGGTGTCGAGCCCTTGGGCGCTCTCGACGGTGATGACCCCCTGCTTGCCGACGCGATCCATGGCATCGGCGAGGATGCTGCCGATGGCCTCGTCGCCGTTGGCCGAGATGGTGCCGATCTGCGCGATGCGCTCCTTGTCCTTGATCGGCTTGCTCATCGACCGGAGCTCTTCGACCACCGCGTCCACCGCCTTGTCGATGCCGCGCTTGAGCTCCATCGGGTCGTAGCCGGCGGAGCCCAGGCGCAGGCCCTCGCGGACCAGGGCTCGCGACAGGATGGTCGCGGTGGTCGTGCCGTCACCGGCGATGTCCGAGGTCTTGGTCGCGGCCTCGCGGATGATCTTGGCGCCCATCGCCTCGAACTTCCCCTCGGGCTCGATCTCCTTGACCACGGTGACGCCGTCCTTGGTCACCAGCGGTGCACCGAAGGCCTTGGCGATGAGCACTGTGCGCCCGCGAGGGCCGAGCGTGACCTTCGCGGCGTCGGCGAGCAAGTTGACCCCGCTGAGAATGCCCTGGCGGGCCTTGGCGTGCAGGTGGACGGTTTTCGCCGCCATTCGAGTCGTCTCCTTCGGCGTCGGTACCTCCGGTCCCCCTCGGACCCGAAGCTCGAGCCACGCGACCATAGCCACGCGCGCTTCGGTTGCAAGGGGATCCCCCAGGGAACGTGCACGCCGGCCAGGCCGGCTACGGGACGAGGAGGGCGCAAGCGCTGGCCTTTCTCCCCACCTCTGGGTCGGATCACCCTCGGGTCGTGCGGCCCCGCGGGCAGGGCGCCCCCGCGGGCAGGCGACCTTGTCTCTCCGAGTCCCAGCCGGTAAGCTCCCGCGGCTCTTCGCCGCGCCTCGCCTCCGTCCACCGGAGCCACGGGGCTCGGAGCCGCACTTGGCCCGGAGAGCCCAGCAACCGCGGGAGGTTCGGTCGCCATGGCGACGATGATCACAGAGGAGTGCATCAACTGTGGGGCTTGCGAGCCCGAGTGTCCCAACACCGCGATCTACCAGGGCGGTGTCGAGTACGAGTGGCAGGGCCAGAAGCATCCGGCGCTGAGCCAGGACACGTTCTACATCGTCCCCGAGAAGTGCACCGAGTGTGTCGGCTTCTACGACCACGAGGCCTGCGCGGCGGTCTGCCCAGTGGATTGCTGCGTGCCCAACCCGCAGATCGTCGAGTCCGAAGAGCTCCTGCTGGTCCGGGCCCGTGAGCTGCACCCGGGCGAGACGTTCGGTCCCGACGCGCCCTCCCGGTTCAAGGCCGGTGCGGCTGCGGGTGGGGCCGCCCCGGCGGCTGCGAGCGACGCGCCCGCGCCCGCGCCGGCGGTGACGCCAGCGAAGCCGGCCCCAGCGCCTGCACCCGCTCCTGCTGGCCAGGTGATCCGGCTCGGCAAGGTGGAGAAGAAGGGCGCGCTGCCTTTGCAGCAGCCGCCGGCGCGAACCCAGCCCTTCGCCGGAGAGCTGCCCGTCGATTACGAGGAGGCGCTCGAGATGGCGAGCCCCCAGGGTGCGTCAGGGGGCCTGCCGGGTCCGCTGCGTGCCGCGATCGCGCTGGGTCAGCCGCTGCTGGGCGCCCTGCCCGCGGGTACCAAGGCACGCCTGGAGGCGGCGGTGGGCAACCCGCGCGTATTCAGCTCGGCCGGCGCCACCGGCCTGAACGTGCTGCTGCACCTGCTGGCCCTGCCGCTTCTGGCCACCGCTTTCGCCGTCGCTGAGCGCGGCGAGAGCCTCTACAGCGCGGCGATGCGGCCCTGGTTCTTCTGGGGAATGGCGGCCGCCATCTTCGAGGCGATCTGGCGCCTGCGCGAGGCCATTCTCTTTGCCCGTCCGGCCAGCGAGATCGTCTACCGCGGCAGCGTCTATGGCCCGCTGCTCCTGCCGATGGTGGCGCCGATCCTGCACCGGGCCGGTGGGAGCCGGCAAAGCGGCGACGTGCCGGTCGAGGGCTACTACGAGACCGCAGGTGCCTTCGACGAGAAGCGTGAGCGCGAGCGGCGCTACGGGGAGATCTTCACCATGGAGGAGCGGCCGGGGGGCTATCTCTTGCGCCTCGAGCTGCCGCGCCGCATCCCGCCCTCGGGCATCAAGGAGCAGCTCGGTCTGGGCGACGAGATGCCCGATTACGCGCTCGACCTTACGCTCGAGCCCGGCTGGTTCGAGGTGCGCGGCCGCGTCGTCGATCCACGCCTGAGGACGGTGGCTGCGAGCGCCCCCGCGTTTCCGCCAGACTTCACCACGCGCGTTGCGCTGGGCGAGCGATGTGCGGGATTCGCCCAGCGCAGGCGGGGCAAGGATCTGGAGGTCGTGATCCTGAAGGCGACTGCCGTGGGCCATCTGCCGGGCATCGCGAATGCCGCCTGAACCAAGGCTGCTGGGGCTCGGCTACACCCTTCCCGGCGAGCCCGTGAGGGGCGAGCGGATCGCCGCTGCCCTCGGCACGACGGCAGACGAGATCGCCGCGCGAACGGAGATCGCGCGGCGCCATTACGCTGCGGCCGGCCAGGGGCCCTCCGATCTCGCCCTGGACGCAGCCGGCCGCGCCCTGGCCGAGGCGGCGACTGCGGTCTCCGATCTCGGGCTGATCGTGTTCGCGACCTCGACGCCCGATGTCGCCTTTCCCGGCGCGGCCTGCTACCTGCAGCACAAGCTCGGCGCGGGCACCATCGGATCGCTCGACGTGCGCGCCCAGAGCGCGGGCTTCCTCTGCGCTCTCGAGCTGGCGGCGGCCTTTGGCGATCTGCGGGTGGCCTCGGGGGCCCCGGACGAGCGGTACTCCCGGGTGCTGGTCGCCGCCGGGGAGGTGCTCTCGAGCGGGCTCGACGAATCACCGCGTGGCGCGGAGCTGACGCCGCTGTTCGGCGACGGCGCGGCGGTGGCGGTGGTCGGCCGGGGCGACCGCGGGCCTCGCCTTCGGGCGGTGCGCTGGCGCTCCGAGGGGGGATTGGCCGAGCGGTTCTGGTGCGAGTTCCCCGCCAGTCGGCGATACCCGCAGCGCATCACTGCGGCCGAGCTCGAGGCGGGCGAGCACTACCCGCGCGCGGCGCTCGCGGACCTGGCGCCGATCGCGCGCCAGAGGCTGCAAGAGAGCATGACGGAGGTGCTCGACGAGTGCGGCTGGCTGCCGAGCACGGTCGACGCCTGGATCGTCGACTACGTCGATCCTCGCATCGCGCGATCGGCGGCGATGGACCTGGGCGTCGAGGCCGCTCGCATCACGGTGCCCACCGCGGGGTTCGGGCACGTCATGGCGGCCGGTCTGCCGATCGCCCTGGCGCAACGCCTCGGTGGGCTTGTGCCCGGGGCGCGCGTGCTGCTCGCTGCGGCGGGGCCCGGGGTCAGCTTCGGCGCCGCGGCGCTCGAGCTGTGAGGGGGGGACGTGCAGGTCGATCGAACGCGAATTCTCGGCGTGGGAATGGCGGTCCCCGATCGGGTCGTGACCAACGACGAGCTGAGCCGGCGCATGGAGACCTCCGACGAGTGGATCCAGCAGCGCACGGGGATTCGCGAGCGCCGTCACGTGGGCGGCGACTGCGGGGCGTCGGATCTGGGGCGAATCGCCGCGCTGCGGGCTCTCGAGGCGGCCGGGCTCTCCGTCGGGGCGGTCGACCTGATCGTCTTTGCGACCCTCTCGCCCGACGTCGAATGGCCGGCATCGGCATGCCTGCTCGCCGCCAAGCTCGGAGCGCCCAACGTGCCCGCCTTCGACGTGCGCAACCAGTGCTCGGGTTTCCTCTACGGTCTGGCTTGTGCCGACGCGATGATCCGCGCCGGCCGCGCTCGGCACGCGCTCGTGGTCGGTGGCGAGATCCATTCGACGGGGCTCGATCTGACGACACGCGGCCGCGAGGTGGCCGTGATCTTCGGCGACGGGGCGGGTGCCGTGGTCCTGGGGCCGTCGGCGCAGCCGGATCGCGGCATCCTCTCGACCCACCTGCACGCCGAGGGCAAGCACGCCGAGAAGCTCTACCTCGAAGCGGTGGCGAGCCGTAACCGTCCCCGCATATCGCTCGCCGATCTCACCGGCGACGACCCGGCCGTCTTCCCACGCATGCACGGGAAGTTCGTCTTCCGACACGCCGTCACGCGCTTCCCGGAGGTGATCCGCGAGGCCCTGGAGCGCAACGGCCTGGGCATCGCCGACCTCGACCTGCTCATTCCCCACCAGGCCAACTTGCGGATCAACCAGATGGTCGCGCTCGGCCTGGAGATCGACGAGTCGCGGGTGGTGAACAACATCGAGCGCTACGGCAACACCACTGCCGCCTCGATCCCGATCGCGCTGCACGAGGCGCTCGCCGACGGACGAGTGCGCGACGGGCGGATCGTCTGTCTGGCCGCCTTCGGTGCCGGCTTCACCTGGGCGGCGGCGCTGCTTCGCTGGTGACCGGGCGGCGAGTTGCCGGGCGCGAGCGCTTCCTCCTGCGCGCGATGGCCGCGGAGGATCTGCCCCAGGTGGTGCGGATCGAGCGCGCCTCGTTCGAGCACCCGTGGCCACGCAGCTCCTTCGAGCACGAGCTCGACGTCCCCTTCTCGCGCTCGATCGTCGCCTACCGGCGAGGCGAGCCCAAGGCGGTTCTCGGCTACATGGTCCGCTGGCACGTGACCGATGAGATGCACCTGCTCAATCTCGCCACCAAGCGCGAGGTCCGCGGACGGGGCCTCGGCCGACAGCTCCTCGAGACCCTGCTCGACGAGGCGCGCTCGCAGGGCGTGCGGCTGGTCACGCTCGAGGTGTCGGTGCACAACGCAGGTGCCAGGGCGCTCTACGAGGCCCTGGGCTTTCGCGTCGTGCGCAGGCGCCGTGACTACTACGCCCCCCGGGATCACGCCCTCGTGGCGGAATGGACGCCACCCTGACGCGACGCAGCAAGAACGGTGTTTTGAATGGTCTATCGACCAATGTTTCCTGTTGCTTCAAGTGGAAATTTCCGTTAGAATTAGCGGCGTTCCAGGAGGATCCCGCCTTTATGTCGTTTAGAGTTGGCGAGAAGGTCGTGTACCCGGCGCACGGTGTCGGGGTGATCGAGAGCATCCAGAGCCGGACGATCGCCGGAACCGAGAAGAAGTTCTACATGCTGCGCTTTCTCGAAAGTGACATGACGATCATGGTTCCGACCGAGAACGTCGAGTCGGTCGGCTTGCGGCGCATCATCGGCAAGGACATGGTCACCAAGGTCTACAAGATCCTGCGCGACAAGAAGGTCGAGATCGACCAGCAGACCTGGAACCGGCGCTACCGCGAGTACACCGAGAAGATCAAGACGGGTTCGGTGCTGGAGATCGCCAAGGTTCTGCGGGACCTCTTCGTCCTCAAGGGGGACAAGGAGCTGTCCTTCGGCGAGCGCAAGATGCTCGACACCGCTCGCAATCTCCTGGTGAAGGAGCTGGCGATCGCACGCTCCCACCCCGAGGAGAAGATCATGGAGGAGCTGCGCACGATCTTCGCCCCCTGATCCCGCACCCCTCGGACGAGCGACCCGGGTGCGGCGCGCCGATCAGCGCGACGGCTGATGGTCGGCAGCCCGCTCCGCCGGGGGGTTGAGGCTGCCGCTGCGGAACCCGGCGAGGTCGAGCACGGCGCGCGCGAAGCCCGCCTGATGCATTGCGTCGACCATGCGGCGGCGCAGCTCGGGGTCGAAGCAGCGCCCGAGCTCTTCCTCGGCGATCTCGAGCCGTGCCGTCGCGCCCTCGAAGCGCACGCGGAACTCGCGAAATCCCAAGGCTCGCAAGCCGAGCTCCGCATGCTCCACCTGCTGCAGGCGCGAGTGCGTGATCGCCGTGCCGTACGGAATCCGCGAGGCCAGGCAAGGTTGGGCGGGCTGCTCCGCGGTGCGCAGGCCGAGAGCCCGGCTGGCTGCGCGCACGGCCGACTTGGTCATCCCGGCCTCGGCCAGCGGGTGGCGGATCCCCTTCTCCCGGGCCGCGTCGAGGCCCGGGCGGAAATCCTTTAGGTCGTCCAGGTTCACGCCGTCGATGACCCCCGCGAAGCCGAGTCGTGTCGCGTGCTCATGGCAGATGTCGTAGAGGTTGCCCTTGCAGAAGTAGCAGCGATTCAAGGGATTGCGCGCGTAATCGCCGATCGCCACCTCGTCGGTGGGCACCACGACGTGGTGAGCACCCATCTCGGCGGCGAGCTCGCGGGCCTTGGCGAGCTCGTGGGCCGGCAGCGAAGCCGAGGTGGTGGTCAGCGCCAGGGCGCGTGTCGCCAGCTCCTCGACGGCGATGCGCAGCACGAGCGTCGAGTCCACCCCGCCGGAGAACGCCACGACGGCCGATCCCAGATCGCGCACGACGGCGCGCAGCCGCTCGACGGCCGCGTCGCTCGATGCCGGCGCATCGAGCGATTGCCCGAGCCGGGCGGGAGGGGGCTCCGCGGACGCATCGTGCATTCAGATCCCCGCGGCGCGGAATAGGTCCGTGGTGAGGTAGCGCTCACCGGTGTCGCAGAAGACTGTCAGAACGACCTTGCCCGTGCCCAGCTCCCAGGCGACCTGTCGGGCCGCCCAGGAGTTGGCGCCCGAAGAGATTCCGACGAGCAGACCCTCCTCGGAGGCCAGGCGGCGCGCCTCGAAGGCCGCGTCTTCGTCGGAGACCGCGATCACTCGGTCGTAGGCATCCACAGCGAGGATCTCGGGCACGAAGCCGGCTCCGATCCCCTGGATCCTGTGGTAGCCGGGCTCGCCACCCGAGAGCACGGGCGAGCGGGCCGGCTCGACCGCCACCACCAGGCAGCCCGGCCGCTCGCGGTGCAGCACCTCGCCGACCCCGGTGATCGTGCCTCCGGTGCCGATCCCGGCGACGAAGGCGTCGAGCTGCCCCATCTGCTCGAGGATCTCTCGAGCCGTTGCTTGGCGATGCGCCTCGGGGTTGGCGGGATTGCGAAACTGCTGTGGCATGAAGGCTCGCGGCTCGCTGCGGGCGATCTCCTCGGCGCGTGCGATCGCGCCGTGCATGCCGCGCGTGTCGGGGGTCAGCTCGAGCTCCGCGCCGTACGCGGTGAGCAGGCTGCGGCGCTCCTCGCTCATCGTGTCGGGCATCGTCAGGATCAGGCGATAGCCCTTGATCGCACAGACCAGGGCGAGCCCGATGCCGGTGTTCCCGCTGGTCGGCTCGACGATCACGTCACCGGGCTGGAGCCGGCCCGCGCGCTCGGCATCCTCGATCATTCCCAGGCAAATCCGGTCCTTGACGCTGCCGCCCGGATTGGCGAGCTCGAGCTTCGCCCAGATCTCGGCGGCCCCGGGCTCGGCGCTGCGCGCCAGGCGGACCACGGGCGTGCTGCCGATCAGCTCGAGAGGCGACTCGGCGACCAGGTTGGGCACGGGCATGGAGCGATGCTAGCCGACCTCGGGCTTGGTTTGAAGGCACGATGGCCGAGGGCGACGTCTCGATGACCCGAGCGGCAGAGACCCTGCTGCTGTTTCCCGGGGCTCTGGGCGACGCCGTGTGCCTGGAGCCGACGGTCGCCGAGCTGGCGCGCCGGGGGCCGGTCACACTCTATGCGCGCGGCGCCGGCGCGCAGGTCGCGCGGCTGTTTCCCGATCGGCCGGAGGTCCGCTCGCTCGACGCGCCCGAGGTGGCGCGCCTCTTCGCACCCTTGGAGCCGAGCGAGCCAACCGGGGGCGGCGGCTGGCTCGATCGCTTCGCGCGCATCGTGAGCTTCACCGGCGCGGGTGTGGCCGAGGTCGAGGTGCGCTTGGCGGCGACTGGCCGGGCGGTGGTGGCGCCGTTTCCCCGGCACGCAACCGGCGTGCACGCCAGCGATCACTTCCTCGGCTTTGCCACGGGTGAGCGCGGGCGGCAGGCGCCCGCGCCTCGCCTGACCCCTCCGGCGGCGCCTCCGGGAGGGACGGCCAACCCGGGCGGCCGCCTTCTGGTCGTGCATCCCGGCGCGAGCTCGCTGCGCAAGCGTGTCCCGGGATGGCTGCTCGAGGCGCTGTGCCGCCGTTGGCGGGCAAGCGGCGGACGGGTGCTCGTGCTGCTCGGGCCAGCGGAATCAGGTCTCGACGATCTCGGGCGAGGCCTTGGCGACGAGACCGTCCGTCCGCCGGATGTCATGGCCTTGGCGGGCAGCCTCGCCATCGCAGACGCCTTCGTCGCGAGCGATTCGGGGCCGGCGCACGTCGCCGCGGCACTGGGGGTTCGCGGGTTGGTGATCTACACGACGACCGATCCGGAGCACTTCGGCCCGCGCTCGCCGCGGCTCGCCATGCTGCGCGTGACGGCCGACGGCGCACCTGCGGCGCGCCTCGCGGATCTCGCGTGGGCGCGCCTTGCGGCGATGTTGCCTTGACATCCCCAGGGGGCGGCACTACCCCTGGAGCACATGGCAGGAACGCTTCGCACCACGGCTCTGCTGGCCGCCTTGACCGGCCTGATCGTGTGGGCCGGCGGGGCGCTCGGCGGCCAGCAGGGCATGCTGATCGCCTTCGTCGTCGCCGCGGCGACCAACATCGGGAGCTACTGGTTCTCGGACAAGATCGTCCTGGCGGCGTACGGGGCCAAGCCCGTCGGCCCGGGCGAGATTCCGGCTCTGCACCGCATCGCCAACAACCTGCGCATCAAGGCCGGCCTCCCGGTGACCCCGGCGCTCTACGTCATCCCGAGCGGAGCGCTCAACGCCTTTGCCACCGGCCGAAACCCGAGCCACGCCGCCGTGGCCGTGACCGAGGGCATCCTGCGGGCTCTCTCGGAGCAGGAGCTCGAGGGCGTGCTCGCCCACGAGCTGGCGCACGTCAAGCACCGCGACATCCTCACGTCGACCATCGCCGCGACGCTCGCCGGCGCGGTGATGATGCTGGCGTCCATGGCGCGCTGGGCGATGCTGTTCGGCGGCATGCAGCGAGAGGAGCGCGAGGAGAGGGGAAGCCCGATCGAGCTGCTCGTCGCGATGCTCGTCGCGCCCCTGGCGGCCACCCTCATCCAGCTGGCCATCTCGCGCGGCCGCGAGTACGCCGCCGACGAGGCGGGGGCGCGCTACGTCGGCAACCCCTTGGCGCTCGCCGCTGCTCTGGAGAAGCTCGAGCGGGCGAGCGCCCGCGCACCGCTGGACGCGAGCCCGGCGACTGCGCATCTGTTCATCGTGAACCCGCTCTCCGGCGCCGGCGTCGCCCGGCTCTTCAGCACCCATCCGCCGATCGACGAGCGCATTCGTCGCCTTCGGGCCATGGCCGGGCTCGCGGGGCAGGGCTCCCGTTGATGGCGCCCACCGATCGGGGCGGCTGCAGGCCAGGGAAGCCATGAGCGAGGCAGAAAGCAGAAGGGCCGACCCGTCCTCGGGTGGGCAGGAAGGCGAAGGCGAGGCCGGCAAGGCGTTTCGCGTGATCGACCGCCGGCGCATCGCGCCGGACGGCAGCGAGCGGACCTCGGGCGAGGACGAGCCGGGCCCGGCGGCCCAGGCGGCTGCGAGCGCCGAGGGCGCGCGAGATCCCGCCGGAGAGCGCGTGCGACCTCCGGGCGACCCCTCGCCACCCTACGCTGGCCCGCAGGGCGGCGAGTTCGTCATGTCCGACGCCGAGGCGCAGGGTCGCGGGGCGGTTGCCGAGGTCACGATCAGCACGCTGTTCCTGAGCCTGAGCACGCAGGCGCTGATGCACCTCGGGGAGATCCCCGACCTGACCACGGGCGAGCCGGCTCGGGATCTCCAGGCAGCGCGCAGCATCATCGATCTGCTCGGCGTGCTGGAGGAGAAGACCCGGGGCAATCTGGATGGCGCCGAGGCGGGGCTCCTCGAGCGCGTGCTCTACGACCTGCGCATGCGCTTCGTCGAGATCGCTAGGCGCTAGTGCACCTCCAGAAGCACTGCCGACCGAGCGCCGCGCCCGCCGACGCCGGTGCGGCGGCAGATCGAGCCGCCGGCCGGGCCATCGGTGCCGCCGGCCGGTGGTGGAGCGAAGGGGCATCCTCGGGCCGTACGCCGCGAGAAGAGCCGAGAGCAGGAGTCGAGGTCAGAATCCCATGCGCAGCGTGATGAAGGTGATCGTTCTGCTGGTGGTCGGCTTCGCGGTCGGCGTGGTCGCCGTGCGCCACCGTGGAGAGAGCCCCGCTCCGACCGCGACGTCCAGCCCCTCCGGGCACCAGGCGCCGCGGGGCGTGGCCTCGGCAAGCCCCGCCGAGGTGAGCCCGGTTGCGCTCGGCGGGACCGGCGCCTGCGGCCAATGCGGGCTGCCCGACTTCACCTCGCTGGCGGCGCAGCTGCAGGACACCGTGGTCAACATCTCCACCTCGAGCAAGCCGGGCGGCGCAGGCGATGGCGGGCAGCGGGGAGACCGCGGCGGGCGCCGCTTCCACGGGCCGCGCGGGCCGATGCCGATGCCTCCGGAGGGAGGGCAGGGCGAGCAGGATCCTCGAGAGTTCTTCGGTCCCTTCGAGCGCTTCTTCGATGGACCGACGCCGCGGCGGCGGACCCCGCAGAAGAGCCTCGGCTCGGGATTCGTCTTCGACCCCGAGGGTTACATCCTGACCAACAACCACGTCGTCGAGAACGCCGACGAGATCACCGTCAAGATGCACTCCGGCGAGGAGGTCAAGGCGCAGCTCGTCGGGCGCGACCCGAAGACCGACGTCGCCGTGCTCAAGGTGGATGCGAAGAAGCCGCTGCCCGCGGTCACGCTCGGCGACTCCGAGGCGCTCAAGGTCGGCGAGTGGGTGATGGCGATCGGCAACCCCTTCGGCCTCGAGTCCTCCGTCACGGCGGGAATCGTGAGCGCGAAGGGGCGCTTCATCGGACAGGGCAACTACGACGACTTCATCCAGACCGACGCGCCGATCAACCCCGGCAACTCCGGCGGGCCGCTGATCGACATGAACGGCAAGGTGGTCGGGATCAACACCTCGATCTTCAGCCGCAGCGGCGGGAACATCGGCATCGGCTTCGCCATCCCGATCAACCTCGCCCGCGACCTGATTCCCGACCTCCGGGCCAAGGGGCATGTGACGCGCGGCTGGCTCGGCGTGATGATCCAGAAGGTGACGCCGGACATCGCCGAGTCTCTCGGCATCCCCGTGGCGAAGGGCGCGCTGGTCGCGGACGTGGTCAAGGGTGGCCCGGCCGCCGAGGCCGGACTCAAGACCGGCGACGTGATCACCAGCTTCGACGGGCACGCGGTCAAGGAGTCCACCGAGCTGCCGCTGCTCGTGGCTCGAACGCCGATCGGGCGCACCGTCGACGTCGAGATCCTGCGCGACGGCGAGAAGAAGACGGTGAGCGTGAAGATCGCCGAGATGAAGGACGAGGAGGCCGAGGGGAGCGCCCAGGAGTCGGAAGCTTACGGCCTCGCCGTGCAGACGCTCACGCCCGAGATCGCGGAGTCGTTGGGCATTCCCGCGGACGTCAAGGGCGTGCTGGTCGCCGGCGTCGAGTCGGAAAGCCCGGCCGAGGAGGCCGGGCTGCGGCGCGGCGACGTCATCATCGAGGTGAACCGGCAGCCGGTGGCCGACGTCGAGGGCTACTCGCGATTGCTCAAGGAAACCGAGTCGGGCAAGAGCGTGCTGCTGCTCGTGCGGCGCGGCGAGAACACCGTCTTCCTGGCGCTCAAGCCTCCGCCGGCCGCGAAGGACTGATCGGCGCGCCGCCCGGCTCCCGTGCTCCTCCCGACCGGGCGGCGTGCTCGCTCCCTGTCCCTGCTGGCGGCGATGGCGCTGGTCCCGCTGGCGCTGGTCGGCGGCGTGCTCGCCGCCTTCGAAGCCCGCCGCTTGGCCGACGTGGTGGACGAGAAGTTCTCCGGCCGTCGTTGGGACTTCCCGTCGCGCATCTACGGCGACGAGTTCCTCGTCCATCTCGGTCTCGACGTCGCCGCCAGCGGTCTGCGCCGTCGGCTCGAACGTCTTTCTTACCGCGAGGTGGAGCACGCCCCCGCGGTGGGGGGCGAGGTGCGCTGGGGAGCGAGTGCGGCGGAGATCGCCCTGCGCCCCGGCGCGCAGGGTCGCGATCGCACGCAGCGGGTGCGCATCGCCCTGGACGCCGGCAGAGTGGCCGGCATCGCGGATCTCGACACCGGCGAGGCGCTGCCCCTGTTCGCGCTCGAGCCCGAGGAGATCACCGGGATCTACGCGGGCGAGTGGCAAGAGCGCCGTGCGGTGCGGGTGGTCGACGTCGCACCGGCCCTGGTCCGGGCGATTCTGGTCACGGAGGACAGCCGCTTCTTCCGTCACAACGGCGTCGACCTGATCGGCGTGGGACGGGCGGCTCTGGCGAATCTGCGCTCGGGCAGCGTTCGCCAGGGCGGCAGCACGCTGACCCAGCAGCTCATGAAGAACTTCTTCTTGAGCAACGACCGGACCCTGGCGCGCAAGCTGCGCGAGGTGGCGATGGCGCTGGTGGCCGAGCGCCGCTACTCGAAGATGCAGATCCTCGAGAACTACCTGAACGAGATCTATCTCGGCCAGCGCGGGGCGCGGGGCATCTTCGGCGTCGCCGAGGCGGCGCGCTTCTACTTCGGCAAGGACCCGCGCGATCTGCGCCTGCACGAGGTCGCGCTGCTCGCCGGCCTGATCCGTGCGCCCAACGCGTATTCGCCGTTCCAGTCGCCCGAGCGGGCTCTCGAGCGGCGCAACACGGTGCTGCGCCTCCTCCTCGAGGCGGGCGAGATCGACGGGGCGGGGTACCGAGAGGCCAAGCAGAGCCCGCTCGGCGTTCTGCCGGCCATCGGGGAGCCGAGCGAGGCGTCGTACTTCGTCGATCTGGTGAAGGCCGAGCTGGCTGGCCGCTTCCCGGCGCCGCTGCTGGCCAGCGAGGGGCTCGAGATCTTCACCTCCCTGGATCCCCTCTTGCAGGAGCAGGCGAGCCGCGCGGTGGCAGAGGGGCTCGGTCGCATCGAGCACGACCATCCCAGGCTGCGCCGGGAGCAGGTCGCGGAGCGCGTTCAAGCAGCGCTCGTCGCCTTGAGGCCGTACAGTGGCGAGATCCGAGCCTTGGTCGGAGGACGGAGCTACCAGACCAGCCAGTTCGGCCGTGCCACGCACGCGCGAAGGCAGCCGGGATCGGCGTTCAAGCCGATCGTCTACCTGGCGGCCCTGCTCGCGACCGGTCCGGCGCACGTCACGCCGACGACGCTGGTCGACGACTCGCCGTTTGCCTGGCTCTACGACGACGAGCGCACATGGATGCCCGAGAACGACGGCGGCCACTACTTCGGTCCGGTCACGGTCCGAACCGCCCTCGAGCGGTCGCTCAACGCAGCCACGGCTCGGGTGGCGCAGGGCGTGGGCCTTCCGGCGATCGTCGCGCTGGCGCGCAACCTGGGCTGGAGCACGCCCCTGCCCGAGCTCCCCTCGGTGATCCTCGGCTCGGCCGAGACGACGCCGCTCGAGCTCGCCTCGATCTACGCGGTGATCGCCGCCGGAGGTACCCGCGCCGAGCCGCACGCCGTGCGCCGCGTGGAGTCGCGCGACGGCCAGCTGGTGTCGGGGGAGATGCCCTCGCTGCGACCGGTCCTCCCGGCTGCGGAGGCCTACGTGCTCACCCACCTGCTCGAGGGAGTCCTCGATCGCGGCACGGCGCGAGCGGCCCGTGCCGCGGGCTTCACCCGCCCGGCGGCCGGCAAGACCGGGACGAGCAACGACTACAGGGACGCATGGTTCGTGGGCTTCACGCCGGACCTCGTGACGGCGGTCTGGGTGGGCTTCGATCAGCGAGCCGAGCTCGGGCTCACCGGAGCGCGCGCGGCGCTGCCCATCTGGACCGACTTCATGGGCGGGGCGACGGCCGCGGACCCGCCCCGCGACTTTCCGACACCGCCCGGAGTGACCCTGGTGCTCATCGATCGGGAATCGGGTCGGCCAGTGGATGAATGGCTGCCGGCCACGGACGCAGGCGAGGACGAATTCCGCGAAGCGTTCCTCGATACCGATCGGCCCGACGCGGAGCGCGACGCGCAGGTGCCCGGGCAACCCGCGGACGAGGCGCTCGAGCCCGCACAGGATCCGGCGGAGCACGCCCCGGTTGCCGACGATCCTCGGGTCGGCGATGAATGAAGTGGAGGAGCGCATGACCAGCCGTTCTCGCCGTATCCCCTGGGTAGCGCTGGCCTTGGCCTGCGTCGCCGCGACGCTGGGCGCCTGTGGTCTGCGCCTGCGGCGTCCTGCTGAAGGCGGCGAGACCGAGGCGAAGCCGACGCCGACGGCGACCCCGCGCGCCACGCCGCGCGCCCGGCGGGGGGCGCCCCTGCCGGCGCTCACCCCGACCCCGCGGCCCACGCCGAGGGTATCGGCCACGCTGTCGAGCTCACCCGTGGCGACGGCGTTCCCCGCCCCCACGGCCGCCCCACTGCGCGACTCGACACGCGAGCCGTTGGCGCGCCTGGTCGACGAGCGAACCCCCAGCGCCACGGCACGTGCCCTGCAGAACGGCGACAAGGCTCGCCAGGAGCTCGCCTCGGGGACGACCGAGCAGGCGATCGAGCTGCTCGACGAGGCGATTCGCCTCGCGCCTCAGAGCGCGCCGCTCTACGTCCTGCGTGCGCGCGCGCATCTCGCGGAAGGCGCGACCGGCCCGGCGCGCAGCGACCTGGAGAGAGCCGGCAAGCTCGCCTCCGATCCGGCCTGGCAGGCCGAGATCGTGGCGGCCACCGGCGCGGCCCAGGAGGCCGCGGGCGACACCCAGGGGGCGTTGGCCTCGTATCGTCGGGCGATCGCGATCTCCTCGGCGAACCAGACGGCGCGCGACGCCCTGCGCCGCCTGGCCGCACCATGATCGTCCTGGGGATCGAGTCTTCCTGCGACGACACCGGTGCCGCCGTGCTGCGCGACGGCCGCGAGCTGTCCAGCGTCGTGGCTTCGCAGGACGCGGTGCACGCACCCTACGGCGGGGTCGTCCCGGAGCTCGCGGCGCGCAACCACGTGCGCCACGTGGTCCCGGTGATCGAGCGGGCGCTGGCCGAGGCCGGGGTCGGGCTCCGTGCGGTCGAGGCCGTGGCCGCGACGTACGGGCCGGGTCTGGTCGGCTCGCTGCTCGTCGGGTTGTGCACCGCCAAGGCGATCGCCCGGCGCCGGGGGCTTCCGTTCGTCGGCGTCAATCACATCGAGGGGCACCTACTGTCGAGTGCGCTCGACGAGCCGATCGAGCGGCCGTTTCTCGGCCTGGTGGTGTCGGGGGGACACTCGGCGCTGTACTGGGCACGCCGGGATTCGAGCTATGCCCTGCTCGGCCAGACGCGCGACGACGCCGCGGGCGAGGCCTTCGACAAGGCGGCCAAGCTGCTCGGGCTCGGCTACCCGGGCGGACGAGCGATCGAGCAAGCGGCCCGCGGCGGCGACCCCGAGGCGCTGGCGCTGCCTCGGCCCAGGGTGAAGGGCGCGGCGCTCGACCTGAGCTTCAGCGGCCTCAAGACCGCGCTCTGGCAGCTCGTCGAGCGCAATCCCGGCTTCGCCCTGGCCGACGTCGCGGCATCCTTCCAGCGGGCCATCGTCGCAACCCTGGTCGAGGTCACCCGCCGCGCGATTCGCGGCACCGGCAGCACACGCCTGGTGGTGACCGGCGGGGTGTCGGCCAACCAGGCCCTGCGCTCGGCGATGGCCGAGCTCGCCGCCGACGAGGGTGCGACGCTCCTGCTGCCGCCGCTGCGGCGTTGCACCGACAACGCGGCGATGATCGCCTACGCGGGGTGGTTGCGCCTGGCGCGCGGCGAGAGCGATTTCCTGACGCTCAATGCGCAGGCCGAGCTGGCCTTGGGGCCGCGCTTGGCGCTCGAGGCCGTCGATGCCTGAAGCGCTCGCCCGGCGCCGCCACGCCTTAGGCCAGCACTTTCTGATCGATCCGTCGGTCGCCGCGCGCACGGTCGCGGCCGCAGGGCTCACCGGCGGATCGACGGTGCTGGAGATCGGGCCGGGCCGAGGCGCCCTGACCGACGTCCTGCTCGCGAGCGGGCACCGGGTCGTCGCCGTCGAGCTCGACCACGACCTCGCCGAGCGGCTGCGCTCCCAGGGCCGCCCTGAGCTCACCGTCGTCGAGGGAGACTTCCTGCGCCTCGACCTCGGGCGCCTGCCTGCGGGCCCCCTGGCGGTCGTCGCCAACCTGCCGTACTCGACCGGGACCGCAATCGTCACCCGCCTGCTCGAGCATCCGGAGAGCTTCCCGCGCCTGGTCGTCATGCTGCAGCGCGAGGTCGCCGAGCGCGTGACGGCTGTGCCCGGCTCGCGGACCTACGGCGCCCTGAGCGTCCTGGTCGCGTTGCGCGCGGTCGCGAGCGTCGTGCTGCACGTCCCGCCCTCGGCCTTTCGCCCCGCGCCCCGGGTGGATTCGGCCGTGGTGCGGATCGATGCGACGCCGCGAACCCGCGTCGACGTCGGCGACGAGGCGCGCTTTCGCCGGGTGGTCCGCGCCGCGTTCGCCCAGCGACGCAAGACGCTGCGCAACGCGCTGGCCGCGACCTTCGGGCGAGAGCGGGCCGAGCGCCTGCTCGAGGTCACGGGTGTGGCCGGGGGACGTCGCGCCGAGACGCTGTCGCTCGAAGAGTTCGCGCTGCTGTCGCGCGAGGCCGCCTCTCTGACCACCGGCGCCGTCGGGATGAGCGACCCCGGCGGTGGGGCGTGAGGCGAGGGCGGGCCGGGGGACGATGCCGGAGCTTCCCGAGATCGAGACGGTGCGAAGGACCATCGCGCCGCACGTCGTCGGCAGGCGCATTCTACGCGTCGTGGTGCGCGAGCGCCGCCTGCGGCGGCCGATCCCCGCCGACCTGGTGAGCCGACTCGAAGGCCGCACGATCCAGAGCGTCGGCCGGCGCGCGAAATACCTGCTCCTGGACGTCGGCGAAGGGCTGCGCTGGGTCGTGCATCTCGGCATGAGCGGCCGCCTGTGCGCGGGCGAGCCGCCCGCGGGCCTCCCCCACGTGCATGTCCTGGTCGAGCTCGAGGGAGGAGGCCGGCTCTACTTCCGCGACCCCCGCCGCTTCGGTTTGATGATGCTCAGCTCGGACGACGCCGATCTCGGCGAGGTCGGCATCGAGCCCTTGGACGACGCCTTCTGCGCCGAGCACCTCTGGCGAGAGGTGCGTCGCCACCGCCGGCTCGCCGTCAAGTCTCTCCTCATGGACCAGCGCCGCATCGCCGGGCTCGGCAACATCTACGCCAACGAGGCGCTGTTCTTCGCCGGCATCCGGCCGAGCCGCCGCTGCGGCCGGCTGCGCCGGGCCGAAGCCGAGCGCCTGGTCGATGCCATCCGACGGGTCCTCGAGCGGGCGATCGCGAGCGGCGGCTCCTCGCTGCTCGACTACCGCGATGCAGACGGCAATGCGGGTGAGTTCCAGCGCTCTCTGTCGGTCTACGAGCGCTCGGGCGAGCCTTGTCGGCGCTGCGGCACCCTGGTGTCCCGCCAAGTGATCGGCGGTCGGGGCACCTTCTTCTGTGCCTCCTGTCAGCGTTGAGTCGCGCCGCTTCGCCGGGTGCCCGAGGAGAGGTCCTCGGCGATCAGGTTGATCGCCAGGACGGTGAGCAGCACGGCCACGGCGGGGGCGATGGTCAGGCGCGGGGCCACGACGAGCAGGGAGCGTCCCTCGGCGAGCATCGCCCCCCAGGATGGAGCTGGCGGCGGCACGCCCAGGCCGAGGAACGAGAGCCCGGCCTCGGCGATGATCGCGCCGCTCATGCCGAAGCTCGCCTGGACGGCGAGCGACGGCCACGCCGCGGGTAGCAGGTGCCGCACGGCGATGCGTGGCGCGCTCGCCCCCAGGGACTCGGCGGCGCGCGCGTAGTCGAGGGTCGCCGCGGCGCGCAGCTCGGCGCGCACCAGCCGGGCGTAGGCCGGCCAGCCCATCACGGTGAGGGCGACGACGACGTTGCGCGCGCTCGGGCCGAGCACGGCTGCCAGGGCGACGGCGAGCAGGATGCCGGGAAAGGCGAGCACCACGTCGCTGGCGCGGAGCACGGCCTCGTCGATCCAGCGACCGCCGTAGCCGGCCAGCGCGCCCAGAGCGGTGCCGAGGAAGAGGGATGCCGCCACGGCAGCGGCGCCGACGCCGAGCGAGAGGCGCGCGCCGAACAGCAAGCGCGCGAGCACGTCGCGTCCGAGGCGGTCGGTCCCCAGCGGATGCGCCGCCGAGGGGGAGGCGAGGCTCTGGGAGAGGTCCTGGCGAAGCGGGCCCGCCGGGGCGATCCGCGGCGCCAGGGCCGCGCCGGCGCAGAGCGCGAGCAGCAGGACGACTCCGAGCTCGAGCCAGCGCCTGCGGCGGGGAGGCCGGTGGTTGCTGTGCGACCCCGGCGAGTCGAGCGACGCGCTCATGGCGCTCCACGCAGGCGCGGGTCGAGCCAGGCCTGGAGGAGATCGGTGGCCAGGTTCACGGCCACGTAGGTGAGCGCGATCGCCAGGACGCAGCCCTGTGCCACCGGGTAGTCGCGCGAGCCGATCGCTTGCACCAGCAGGCGCCCCAGACCCGGCCAGGCGAAGATCGTCTCCGTGACGATCGCGCCGGCGAGCAGCCCGCCGACCTGCAGGCCGAATACCGTGACCACGGCGGTCGAAGCGTTGCGCAGCGCATGGCGCAGGAGCAGGCCCGCCGGCGGTACACCGCGTGCGCGTGCAGCGCGGATGCAATCGAGGTCGAGGGCGGCGCGCAGCGCGACGCACAGATGACGGGCGAGGATCGCCGCCATGCCGATGCCCAGCGTGGCCCCGGGCAGGACGAGGCTCGCCGCACCGGAGCGGCCGGCGACCGGCAGCCAGCCGAGCTCGACGGAGAAGCCGAGGATCAGCAGCGGCCCGAGGGCGAAGGTCGGCAGGGAGGTGGCGCCCAGCGCGAAGCCGAGCAGCAGCCGGTCGATGCTCGATCCCGGGCGAGGGGCCGCGGCGATTCCCAGGGGCACTGCGACGATCAGGGCGATGGCGACCGCCGCGGCGGCCAGCTCGAGCGTCGCCGGGTAACGTTCGAGGATCAGGCGCGAGACCGGCTCGCCGTCGATCAGCGATCCGCCGAGATCCCCCCGCGCCAGGCCCCCGAGGAATCGCGCCAGCTGGAGCGAGGCCGGCTGGTCGAGCCCGAGGGCTTGTCGCAGCGCTGCGCGATCGCCGGCCGTGGCCGTCTCGCCGAGCATCGCGTCGACCGGGTCGCCGGGGAGGGCGCGCAGGAGGGCGAAGACCAGCAGGGCCACCCCTAGGGCCGTGGGAGCAGCCAGCAGGACGCGCAGCAGCAGGGTGCGCGGCATGGCGGATCAGCCCTCGCCTGCGCGGCGCGGGGCTCGGCTCCACCACGCGCTTGCCAGGCCACGGAGGTCGCCATCCGGGGCGGGGGCGAATCCCGCAAGGCGCGGCGTCACGACCACCACGTTGGACGTCCACCACAGGGGAACGTAGGGCAGGTCGGCTTCCACCTCGGCCACCAGTCGGGCGTAGAGGTCGCGGCGGCGCCCGGGGTCTGCCGTGTCGCGCGCCTCGCGGGCCAGGCGATCGACGTGTGCATTGGTGTAGCCGCCGCGGTTGTCGCCGCGTGGCGGAGCCATCTCCGAGTGCAGCCAGCCGAAGTAGTGGTCTGGATCCACGACCCCCACCCAGGCCAGGGAGAAGAGCTCGAAGTTGCCCTTGCGCACGTCGCCGTAGAGCGCCGCCCACTCCAGGGGCCGGATCTCGACCTCGATGCCGACCTCGCCGAGGAAGAACGCGATCGCCTCGGCGACCCGCCGCCGCTGTTCGACGGTCGACGTCTTGTACCGCAGGCGCAGCGGCAGCGCGCCCGCCTCGGCGAGCAGCGCGCGCGCCCGTGGCGGGTCGTAGGCGAGGGGCCGTGCGCCGGCGTGCGCCCAGTGCTCGGGGGGCAGCAGCTCGCCTGCTGCTCGGGCGTGGCCGAGCAGCAGGTGCTCGACGATCGCTTGGCGGTCGATCGCGTGGGCGATCGCCCGGCGGACCCGCGCATCGGAGAGCCCGGGCAGGCGCAGGTTCAGGCCGAGGTAGTGGAACGTCGCGCCGGGGGTGTCGAGGACCTCGAGGCCCTGCGCTCGAAGCCAAGGGAGCAGATCGGGCTCGACTCCGTTCTGCACCAAGTCGATGGCGCCGCGGGCCAAGCCCAGCGCTCGCGAGGTGGCGTCGGGCGAGGCGCGAAAGACGACCCCCGGAAGGCGCGGCGAGGGATCCGCGGTCGGCGCGGCGGCCAGGGAGATCGAGTCCCGGTCGCGGCCTGCGAGCAGGAACGGGCCGCTGCCGACGGTGCACTCGCTACGGGTGGCGCAGGCCGCCGGGACCACGCCCATGGTGAGCCCGTGGAGAAATGGCGCGAACGGCTCGCGAAGCGTGAATCGGACGGTCCGGGAATCCTCGGCTTCGATCGTCGCCACGTGGGAGAGCCACTCGCCGTGCCGGCTGCGAAACGTCGGCGCGTCGAGCGAGCGAAGCGTCGCGACGACGTCGCCCGCAGTGACCCGCGAGCCGTCGTGGAAGCGCGCCTCGCGCAGGAAGAAGCGGTAGGTCAGCGGGTCGACCTGGTCCCAGCGCTCGGCGAGATCCGCCATGGGCTCGCCCGCGGGTCCCACCCGAATCAGGCCGCGGAACAGCAGGCTCGCCACCTGCGCGGAGCTGGCGTCGAGCGCGCGGCGCGGGTCGAGCGAGGTCGGTGCGGATTCGATGCCCACCACGAGGTGGTCGCTGGGGGGCGAGGCACAGGCTGCGGCATAGAGCGCGGCCACGGCCAGCCCGATGGCAGCTCGGCCCCGTCGATTGCGTGCTGCGGTCCGCTCGCCTGGTGCCAGAGCGCTCGGCCGGGCGCACATCCCCGCTCCGCGGGCAGCGCGTGCCCGTTGACTCGGCTGCACGAGGACTGGTACCAATCGGCGGGTCGCGATCGGTGTGACGCGCTCGGCCTTGGATTCACCGTCACCTGCCGCCGACGACGCGACGACGAATCGGGGCTGGCCGGCGGCGGTGCCTGCGCCTTGCCGGGCTGGGTGGGGAGACGCGGATGGAGCCAGGCAGCGATCGGCGGTGGGGGGGCACGGGGCGAGCCGTGCCGCGGCATCAGAGAGCATCGGCGTCAAAGGTCGCACTCGCCGCCGCGCTCGCGGCGGCCCTGCTGGCGATCGGCGGACCCAGCGCCCGCGCCGAGCGAGGCGACTTCCCGCGTCCGGCCTCGCTCGAGCCGGCGGTCGGCTTCTGGACCCGGATCTTCGCCACGTACTCGGAGCACCAGGTGGTGGTGCACGATGCCTGGTATCTCGGCAAGGTCTACGAGGTGCTCGACTTCAGGCCCTGGTTCGCCGACGGCGAACCGGCCACCTCGGAGGTCGAGGCGCTGCGTGCCGCCAAGATCGACGAAGCCAAGATGCGGGTCAGCGCCATCCTGCTGCGGCTGCACGAGGGAGGCTCCGCGGCCCAGGGCCTGACCGCCGAGGAGCAGCGGATCCAGGCGCTGTTCCGCGACGTTCCGGGCGACGATCGCTACCTGGCGGCTGCCGAGCGGATTCGCACCCAGGCCGGTCTGCGCGAGCGGTTCGCGGCCGGGATCGCTCAGCAGGGGCGATACCTGGAGCGCATGGAGCGCATCTTCGCCACGCGGGGCATGCCCACGGAGCTCGCCCGCCTGCCGCTGGTGGAGTCCTGCTTCGACGTGGAGGCGTACTCCAAGGTCGGCGCCGCGGGCGTGTGGCAGTTCATGCCGCGTACGGGACGCCAGTACATGCGCATCGACGCGGCGGTCGACGAGCGGCGCGACCCGGTGCGCGCCACCGAGGCCGCGGCCGAGCACCTGCAGGGCGATTACGAGGCGCTGGGCGCCTGGCCGCTGGCGATCACCGCCTACAACCACGGTCGGGGTGGCGTGGCGCGCGGCGTGGCAGAGACGGGCTCGACGAACATCGGCGAGATCGTCGCCCGCTACCGGGGCCGTGCCTTCGGCTTTGCGTCGCGCAACTTCTATGCGGAGTTCCTCGCCGCGCTCGACGTGACCAGTCGTGCGCAGGAGCATTACGGCGCGATCCCCGTTCTCCCGCCGCTCGAGGCCATCGAGGTCGAGGTCCCGCGGCCGGTGCACCTCGCCGAGGTGGCCCGGCGCGTGGGCGTGCAGCGCGACGACGTGGTCGAGCTCAACCCGGCCCTCCTGCCGGTCGTGACGCGTGGCGGGGCGCCGATCCCACGCGGCTACGTCCTGCGCCTGCCGAGGTCGGCGGGCAGCGGCGAGGCCGAGATCGCCAGCGCGCTTGCGGCGATGGGTCGCGAGCAGCCCGAGCGGCGCCTGGCGGTACGTGCGGCGACCTCGGGACGCAAGACGCAGGTCGCCGGATCGCGTGCGAAGTCGTCGGGCAAGGACGCCGCGAAGGCTCAGGCGGCGGCTGCGACGGCGAGCAAGAAGCCGACGCAAGCCGTTCGCGTGGCCAAACAGGGCGAGCTGACGGTGCACCACGTCGCGCCCGGCCAGACGTTGGCCGACATCGCGCGGCGCTACGGTACCACCGTCGCGCTGATCCAGGGGCTGAACAATCTTCGCCAACCCAAGGCGCTCCAGGCGGGCCAGAAGCTCCGCGTGCCGCGAAACACCTGAGAGGCCGATCGGGCCCGGAAGGGGACTTCTGTGCCGCCTGCTCGGCCACGCGGGCAGGTGCGCGGCCCGTGTCGCCTGGCTATAGTGGGCATCGCCCGCTCGGCGCGGGAGAACGCATGCGTTACCTGCCGGTCTTCGTCGACCTCGCCGGTCGCCGCTGCCTCGTCGTCGGCGGGGGCGAGGTGGCTGTACGCAAGCTCGAGGCCCTGCTCTCGGCGGGAGCGTGCGTGACCGTGGTCGCCCCCGAGGTGGCCCCCGAGATCGAGCGCCTGGCCTCGGCTGGGGCCGCCGTCCGCATCGAGCGGCGAGGCTATCGCACGGAAGATCTCACCGGAATCGCCCTCGCCTTTGCCGCAACCGGCGATGCATCGCTTCAGCAGCGGGTCGCGGGCGATGCCACGGCAGCCGGAGTGTGGCTGAACGCGGTCGACGAGCCCGAGCGCTGCTCCTTCGTCATGCCGGCGATCGTCGAGCGAGGCGCGATCACCGTGGCCGTGAGCACCGGGGGCTCGAGTCCGGCTCTCGCGCGAGTCTTGCGTCGCAGGATCGAGGCATGGCTCGGTCCGGAGTACCCGGCCGCGGCCGAGCACCTGGGTGCGCTTCGCCGCCGATACCCTCCTGGGCCCGCGCGCCGGCGGGCGTTGGAGCGCTTGCTCGAGAGCGGCCTCATCGAGGCGCTGCGCGACGGCGACGCCGAGCGCGTCGACGCGCTGACCAGCCGGGCGTGCGCCGGGCTCGAAGCGGGCGCCGAGTGGGCGGCGCAGCGAGCCGGGGCGTGATGGAGACGCTTCTCCTCCAGGCGAGCCTCGCGCTCTACCTCGCCGGGACGTTCGGGGGCGGCCTCCACCTGGTGCAGCGCAGCGAGTCGAGCCGGCGATTGACCACGATGGCGGTCGGCGCGGGCTTCGTCGTGCAGGCGCTGGCCATCGTGGCGCGTTCGGTGGAGGTCGGAACCATCGCCACGACCAGCTTCGCCGAGCAGATCTCGCTGTTCACCTGCCTGCTTGCCGGTATCTACCTGCTGGTGCAGATGCGCCACCGACTGGCGGTTCTGGGCGCACTGGTGGGGCCGATCGGCTTCATCGGCGCGCTGGTCGCGCTCGTCGATCACGGCGGTGCCCGCGACGTGCCGCCCGGGCTGCGCAGCCCGTGGCTGCCCGTGCACGTCTCGCTCGCGTTCCTGGGCAACGCGGCCTTCGCCTTCGCCTGCCTGGTGAGCCTCCTGTACCTCTGGCAGGAACGCAAGCTGAAGTCCCATCGGGTCGCCGAGCTGCTGCCGGGATTGCCGTCGCTCGAGACGCTCGACCAGGCGAACTTCCGCTGTCTCACCTGGGGCTTCGTCCTGCTGACCCTGAGCATCCTGAGCGGGGTGCTCTGGGCCGAGCTGTCCTTCGGTCGACTGTGGTCGTGGGAGCCGCGCACGATCTGGACGACCATCGTCTGGATGATCTACGCGGTTCTGCTGCACGGTCGCGTGACCGTCGGCTGGGGTGGGCGCCGCGCCGCGCGGCTGACCATTGCCGGCTTCGGCGTGCTGCTCGTCGCCTTCGTCGGTATCAACATGCTGTCGCCCGGCCGACACGCGGGAAGCTTCGGGTGAGCGAAGGCGGCGCCTCCAAGGTGCGCGCCCTGCGCCGAGACGGGGGCGCCGAGCGAGAGCTCGAGCTGTGGCTGGTCGGTGTCAATCACCGCACGGCGCCGGTCGAGCTGCGCGAGCGGCTGGCATTTCCCACGGCCGAGCTGGCGCCGGCCGGACGGCGGCTCGCCGCCGAGCTCGGCGCGACTGCCGAGGTCGTGCTGCTCTCGACCTGCAACCGGGTGGAGGTCTTCGCCGTGGCGCCGCGGGGTGGCGACGTGGTGGAGTCGATCACGCGGTTCTTCGCGCGCGAGCGGGGAGTGTCGCCCGCGACGCTGGGGCACCACCGCTACGCCCACCACGGCAAGTCCGCCCTCTGCCACCTCTTCCGCGTCGCCTCGAGCCTCGACTCGATGATGGTGGGCGAGCCGCAGATCTTGGGCCAGCTCAAGGAGCAGTTTCGCCTGGCGGCGGACGGCGGCGCTGCCCGGCGCACGCTGCGGCGATGCTTCGAGCGCTCGTTTCGCGTCGCCAAGCGCGTGCGCAGCGAGACCGGCATCGCCGCCAAGGCGGTCTCGGTGAGCTCGGCGGCCGTCGACCTGGCGCGACGGATCTTCGACGACCTGAGCGACAAGACGGCAATGCTCATCGGTGCGGGCAAGATGAGCGAGCTCGCCGCGCGCCACCTGCAGGGGCAGGGCATCGCCAGCGTGATCGTGACCAACCGCTCCTTCGATCGCGGGGTCGAGCTCGCGCGCAGCTTCGGCGGCACGCCGGTGCCCTTCGACCGCTTTCCCCGCTACCTGCACCTGGCCGACGTGGTGCTGGGCTCGGTGGCCGCCACGGGCTACATCGTCGGACCGTCGCACCTGCACGAGGTTCTCCGTGCCCGCAGGCGCAGGCCGATGTTCTTCATCGACCTGGGCGTGCCGCGCAACTTCGACCCGGCGATCAACGACCTCGACAACGTCTACCTCTACAACATCGACGACCTCGCCCGCGTGGCCGATGCGAATCGCGCCGAGCGGGCGGGCGAGGCGCAGCGTGCCGAGGAGATCGTCGAGCAGGAGGTGGAGCGCTTCTGGCGCTCGCTCGAGGGCCGCGACGTCACGCCGACGATCGTCGCCCTGCGCGGCAAGCTCGACGGCATCCGCCGCGCCGAGCTCGAGCGCGCCCTGGGCGCGCTGCGCAAGCTCGATCCCGAGGAGCGCCGTGCGCTCGAGGCGATGACCCAGGCGATCGTGAACAAGATCCTGCACGCGCCGCTCTCGGTGTTGAAGCAGCTCGCCCAGGAGGACGACGGGGAGGCGGCCGCAGAGGTCGCGGAGCTGGTCCACCGGCTCTTCGCCCTGGAGCGTTCGGGAGACGCCGCGGCGGTCCGCGCCGTGGCACCGGGTGCGCCCGGGGAGCCTCCGGAGCCCGACGATGAGTCCTCCTGACGAGCCGGTGGGCGGCCGGAGGCGACGGCTGCGCATCGGCACGCGCGGCAGCGCGCTCGCGCTGGCGCAGAGCGGGCAGACCGCACGGCGGATCGAGCGCCTCGGCTGCGAAGCCGAGCTGGTCGTCGTGCGCACCTCGGGCGATCGGCTCGCCGACGTCTCGCTGGCCAAGGTCGGTGGCAAGGGGCTCTTCCTCAAGGAGCTCGAGGAGGCGCTGGCCCGGTGCGAGATCGACTTGGCCGTCCACTCGATGAAGGACGTGCCGGCGGAGCTGCCGGAGGGCCTCGGCATCGCGGCGGTGCTCGAGCGCGCGGATCCGCGCGACGGTTTCGTGTCGAACGCTTGCGGCGCGTTTCGCGAGCTACCGCCTGCAGCACGCGTCGGCACTTCGAGCCTGCGACGGCAGTGCCAGCTGAAGCGGGCCCGGCCGGACCTGGCGGTGGTCGTGCTGCGCGGCAACGTCGAGACGCGGCTGCGCAAGCTCGATGCCGGCGAGTTCGACGCCACCGTGCTCGCCATGG
>CAZGUU010000002.1:29948-54436 GCA_964529315.1 uncultured Enterobacteriaceae bacterium | reverse complement strand
TTCAGTTTGGTGTAGGCGGGGGTGGGTGCGGCGCCGCGTCGTCCCGTGCCCTTGCTCGCGGCTTTTTTCGCCGGACCCTTGGCCGCGCTGGCGCTTCCCGGCGGTGGTCGGAACTGGTGCATCGCGTGGCACGCGCGGCACTCGACGCGGGTCGGTCGCCCGCCGATCAGGGCGAGCACGACGTGGTTCGTCACGTCGCGGCACTTGCCGCAAACCGCGTCGAGGTGGGACCCGACCTGGGTCGGCTTGGGGGGCACTTGCGATTTGACCACACCCGACTCCTACAGGCGCAGACGGGAATTCTCCAGCGGGATGCAGCGCAACCCCGCGAGCCGCATCCCGGAGGCCCGGCATGAGCGGGCCAGGCCCCGGCCTCGAGGCGCCTGCCGCGAGGCCCGTCCCGCCCGTCGCCGCGCCCAGCCCAGCTTGGCGAAGCGAGCCGTTCCGGCTCTTTTTCCCGCTTGGGATCCTGATCGGCTGGGCCGGCGTCGGGCACTGGCTGCTCTACGCAGCCGGAGCCGTCGAGACGTACTCGTGTATCCGCCACGGCCTGATCCAGCTCCAGGCCTTCCTGATGTCCTTCGCGCTCGGGTTCCTGCTCACCGCGCTGCCGCGCCGCACCGCTTCGGCGCAAGCATCGCCGTTCGAGCTGGGCGCGGCGCTCGTCTTGGTGGTCACGACGGCGTTCGCCCTGCTCGCCGATCTGAGAATCCTGGCCGAAGTCGCCTACCTCGCCCTGTTCGCGCTGCTCCTGCGTTTCGCTCTGAGCCGCTTGCTCGCCGGCAACGGCGCGCAGCGCCGCCCGCCGCCGAGCTTCGCGTTGGTCCCGGTCGGGGTTTCGGCGGGCATTCTCGGGGCTCTGCTCCTGATCGCCGGGTCAGTCGTCACCGCGCCGTGGGCGCTTGGGCTGGGGCAGCTCTTCATCGAGCAGGGCGTCTTCCTGTGCTTCGCCCTCGGGGTTCTGCCCTTGCTCTGGCCGCTGATCTCCGGCGGCGCTGCTTCGCCGCCGCTCGATCTCGACCTTTTGCCGCACGGGCGCCGTCAGGCGGCGCTCTACGTGGTGGGCGGGGTGGCGATCCTGGCCACCCTGGTCGCGGAGGCGCTCGGCTCGAGCCGCGCAGCGCCGCTGGTGCGCGCGGCGATCGTCGCCCTGGCGGTGGGCCTGGGCGCGGGAGGCCGCTACGCGCCGGTCCGGCCGGGCCTGCACCGCCGCCTGGTCTGGCTCTCGGGCTGGCTCATGCCGGTCGGCCTCGCCATGGCCGGGATCTGGCCGGACTACCGAGTGCCGGCTTTGCACGTCCTGTTCATCGGCGGCTTCAGCCTGATGGCGCTGGCGGTCGCGACACACGTCGCGGTGAGCCATCTCGATCTGCCCCACGCGGCGATGGGGCGTCCGCCCGCTGTGGTGGTGCTCGGCGTGGGCATGCTGCTCGCACTTCTCGCCCGGCTCGCCGCCGACCTGAGCGATACCTACTTCCTCCACCTCGGCTGGGCGGCCGGGGTGTGGATCGTGGCGACGGGCGTGTGGCTGGCCTGGCTGGGCCCTCGGCTGCTGGGGTGGCGGCGTGCCAGGCGCGGTGTCTGACGCTCGGCCTCAGGGCCGAACGATGGGCAGCTTCAGATAGCAGACGCCGTCGGACTCCGCCTCGGGGAGCCGACCCGCGCGGACGTTCACCTGCATCGCCGGGAAAAAGAGCGCCGGGGGTGCGAGCGCGGCGTCGCGCGCGCGGCGCATGCGCACGAAGGCCTCGCGGCTGGTGCAGGCGTCGAGATGGACGTTTTCCTGCCGCTGCTCCGCGATCGTGCTCTGGCAGGCCACGGGGCGCCCTCCCGGCCGGTAGTCGTGCCCGGTGAAGATGCGCGTCGCGCCGGGCAGGGCGTAGAGCCGCTGGACCGAGTCGTAGAGCGCCTCGGGTGACCCGCCTGGGAAGTCACAGCGTGCCACGCCGTAGTCCGGCATGAAGAGCAGGTCGCCGACGAAGAGCGCTTCGTCGATCCGGTAGGTCATGCAGGCCGGCGTGTGCCCCGGGGTGGGTAGCGCCTCGATGCGCAGCGGCCCGGCCTCGAGCGCTTCGCCGTCGTGCAGCAGGACGTCGAACTGGCTGCCGTCGACGGGGAAGTCCTCGCCCAAGTGGAAGAGATCGCGCACCGTGCGCTGCACCTCTGCGATCCGCCAGCCGATGACCGACCGCGAGCCGTAGCGATCCTGGAAGAAGGGGACGCCGCTCAAGTGGTCGGCGTGCGCGTGCGTCTCGAGCACGTAGGGGATGTCGAGGTCGAGCCCGTCGACGTAGTCGGCGACCCGTTGGCTCGAGCCGTTCGAGAGCTTCCCGGTCGCCGGGTCGAAGTCCGCCACCGGGTCGATGATCACGCCGACCCGGGTCGCCGCATCGTGGACCACGTAGGTGATCGTGGCGGTCGTCGGGTCGAAGAAGTGCTGGACGATCATGTCGAGCGCCAGCCGAGCGTTCGCCCGGCCCCTTGCCGCCGGCAGGTAGGGAAGGGTGAGCTGCAAGGGGCGGTCCAAGCCGACCTCCCGAAGGATCTCCCCCGCCGAGCGCATCGTAGGGGTGCGGCTCGCAACCCGTGTGCCACCCATTTCGAGCTGCGTTCGACGGCCTTGCTTCCCGTTGGCGACGAGCATCGACTCACCCCTTCGCATCCCTCGGAAGAATCGCCTACGCCGTTGGTGGGGGTGTCAAGCATGCGCTGCCGCGCGCCGTGCGGTGGCGAGCCGGCGGTAGGCGGCATCGATGGCCACGACGAATTCTCCTCTCGCTCGGCGCTTGAAGCCATCGCCCGCCGCGCTGCTCTCAGCCCAGAGCTTGCCCGGGCTGCGCCGTGTCGGGCACGATCATGTGCTCGGTCGCCCAGCGCAGGAAGTCCTCCGCAGTCACGATCCCGGCGAGCACTCCGACGCGCGTGACCACCGGCAGGCAGCCGATCTTGTGGCGCAGCATCCTGCGGCCTGCCTCGGCGGCTGGCTCGTCGGCGCGTGCCGTGCTGACGTGCGTTTCCATGACGTCGCTCGCCTCGCTGCGAGCGAGCACCCGGACGAGGGCTTCCTCTCCGCCCAGACCCAGCGAGCTCGACTGGGCGGCGAGCAGGTCGCGTTGGGTGATCACGCCCACTACGTGGTGATCGGCGTCGACCACGGGCAGGTGGCGGATGCGCCGGCGGCGCATGATGCGGTAAGCGAAGAGCAGCGAGTCACTGGCCCGGACCACGGAGACGTCACGGGTCATGAGATCGCCGACCAGCGCGACTCTGGGGCGCCCGGGGCTTGCCGCTTGCGGTCCCACGCTGGCCACGAGGACGCCTGCCGGATGCGCGGCTGCCTCTGGCTCGGCCCTGGAGCTGGCCTGCACGGCGGCCGACAGCTCCTCGAAGGACGACCGCAAGGCCGCGGCGATGCTCTGCGGGTCTGGGACCAGCTTCGCATCGGCGGTGGCGGCGATCGAGATCCGGCCCGCGTAGCTCATCACGGCGAACTCGAGCCCCATGCCCTGGAACAGCGGCACCATGGGGTGGATGCCCAGAAGCCGGCGTCCGAGCAGCCAGCGCTCCTCGCGCGGGCCGGGGACGTTGGTGCACACGGTGTTGGCCAGGGGCCGCTCCGGGACCAGCCGTCCGAGAGCCGCCTCGAGGGGCGCGGGCAGGGCTCCCATCAGGTCGACGAGCAAGCCCGACGCACGAGCCTGGCCACGCTCCTTGAGGGCGGCCATCTCGGCGGTCACGAGGCGCAGTCGCTCCAGCGGATCGGTGGCCCCGACCGGGAGCATCGGCATCATCGCCGTGACCAGATTGCCGAGCGACAGGCGCTCCGCCTCGGCGCGCGTGCTCACCGGAACCAGGGCCCGAACCCGGATGCCGCGCGTGGCGACGCCACGCTCCTCGAGGTAGCGGTGCAGCGCGCCAGCGACGATCGCCAGGACGACGTCGTTCACCTTGCAGCCGGCGGTGCCGCGCATCGCCAGGACGTCGTCGAGCGGAAACGACGCCCAGACCAGCCGGCGGCGGTCGGTGAGCGGACCGTTGAACGGCAGCGCGCTGTTGGGCTCGAAGAGCAGCCGGCCAACGGTGGTCATTGCCTCGAGCGCGTCGCGCGCCCGGGCGGCAGCCGCAGAGGGATGCAGGGCGGATCCGAGCGCGGTGCGAATCGCGCCGGCGACGCTGCCCGCCGTCGGGGCTGGCGAGTGCGGCGAGGCAGTGCCGCTCGCCGATGGCAGGGGGGCCGGCTCGACCGACGCCAGGGCGCCCGGTGCAGGGTCGGTGGCCAGCGCCAGCACCTGGGCGCCGCTCACCCCGTCGATCATGCAGTGGTGGACCTTCCAGAGCATCGCGGCACGCCCTCCGGGGAGGCCGTCGACCAGGTAGATCTCCCAGAGAGGGTGGTTTGGGTCGAGCGGTGCCGAGAGCAGCTGGTCGAAGAGCGCGTGCATGGCCGCCTCGTCGCCGGGCGGCGGGACCGCAAGATGGCGCACGTGGCGTCGCACGTCGAAGGCGGGGTCGTCCTCCCAGGTCGGCCGATCGAGGTCGAGTACTGCGCGCACCGGCCGCTGCCGGTAGAGCGGCAGGCTGCAGATGCGCTCCTCGATCCGCTCGACCAGTCTAGCCGGGTCGACGCGGCCCTCGAGCTCGGCAATGCAGCCCACGTGCAGGAGCTGGTTGGGCCGTTCGAGGTAGAGGAAGGCGGCGTCCAGCGGCGAGAGGCGTCGGGGCGGCCTGGCTGCGGGAGCGGGTCGCGCGGGTGGGTCTTCCCCCGGCCGGCGGTCCCGAGCATCGGGTGGCAAAGGGCTGGCTAGCGCCGCGGCCATGACGTCCTCCACTGGCTGGTGCCGGGGGTGCTGCTCGTCGCCCGGCACCTCGAGGAGAGCCACGGCCACCGGGCGGCAAACGCAGCGGTCCCCTCTCTCCAGTCAAGCAAGCGCGGTGCCTCGCCGGCGACGCACGATGCCCCGTCGCGAGTGCCTCGGAGGCGCTGGGCTTCTCAGGATCCCGAATGGGGTGACGCGGGCGTCTCAGCCCTGGGAATCGGCCGCTGCGGGGCGGCGCGCGTCGCGTCCCGGGCTCGCCTGGCGCACGCGCAGCTCGACGGCATCGATCGCGTCGCTGGAGCGGTCACCGATTCTCCCCTTGCCCCGCACGCGATCGCCGGGCCGGATGTCCGCACAGTCCAGAGCTGGACGGACGATCGTCTCGGGCAGCAGGCGCAGTGCGAAGCGAGCGCCGCGATCGGTGAGCCGCAGGAGGGCGGCCGGGCAATCGGCTTCGACCACGACCCCGAGCAGGCGAAGCTCGGTCCCCGGGGCGGCGGAGCGCAGGATGCGAAGGCGAGTCGCCTGGATCGTCCCCGGGTGCGAGACGCGCAGGCGGCCGGCTCCCGCGAGTCGATCGCCGATTCGCAGGTCGTCGCACCGAGCCGCCGTCCCATCGGCTGCCGAGATGGCGGTGTCGCTCGCCAGGCGCAGGCGAACGCTTCATCGCGACCTCGTGATCCTTCCCGGTGGACGCCGAACCGTGCCGCGCTCGCCGGAGCGCGCTTCGGCTGCGGACGGGCCTGTCTCGAGAGCCTCCTCGAAGTAATAGGCGCCCAGCACGACGCGGCAGCGCTCGCCGCCGGGCGCGCCGGGATCGCGATCGCGGTCGCGCGCCGCGAGCAGGGCGTTGGCGCGGCGGATGAAGTCCTCGCCCGCTTGGCGGGCTTCCTGGCGCAGCTCTGCCAGCGCCTCGGAGCCGACGTTGTCGTACACCACCTTGCGCTGCAGCCACGGCTGCGACGGCTGCTCCATGTTGTGCACGATGGTCGAGAAGAGCTCGCCCGGATCGGAGGCGAGCAGCGCGAGCTTCCCCTCCATCCCGCCGGGGGGGATGTGCGCCTCGCGCAGCAGGACGACCTCGCCTGCGGCGGTGAGCTCGGCCGCACCGGTGCGGATCAGCTCGTCGAGCACCGAGCGCACCGGCACGTCGAGGCTGCGCTCGCGCACCAGGCGCGCGAAGCTCGCCTCGGTTCTCCTCGGGCTCTCGTAGGGCAGGGGGCGGGCACGCCCGCGGCGGTCCGCGTAGGGCGGCCCGGCCATCCAGCGGCCGATGACTCGCGTGGTCAGGGTGTCCTCGACGTCCATCGGCGCGCGCGCCGGCTCGGGCAGGCGGCGCAGGCGGGCGATCTCCTTGCGGTGCAGGCCGGTGAGCAGCGAGACGCGGCTGTCGGTTTGGCGCTTGTAGGCCAGGGCGAAGTCGCGCTCGGCGATCTCGACGTACAGCGAGCGGAGCAGCTCGTCGAGCATCGGGTAGGTGACCCCGTAGGCCAGGAGCTGGCGGACGATCGGCCGCAGCAGGCGGCGGATCGCGGCCAGGAAGGGCTCCCTGAGCGAGCGCGGCAGCATGGACGCCACAGGCCTAGCACGTCGCCGCTGCCCGCCCACGGGGACGGGCCCCGCGAGGAGCCACGCCGGGCATCGGGGGGAAGCCGGCCGGCGTCGTCTCGCGGGGCCACGTCGAGCCCGGGGCGGAGCCTGGGCTCGCCGACCGGCGCGAGCCGGCTGCGAGCCCGGCTCCGCGCCGGGTGGGCGGCCGAGCGACGGTTGGGAGCTGCGTCACTCGGTGGTTGCCGCGGGGCAGGCGTCGACGCACTCGCGCGCGGCGGTGAAGCAGGGGCCTAGCGCCTCGTCGAGCGCCGCGCCGCAGTCGCGATGGCACTCGTGCTGGGCGTCGCGTGCCTCCCGGCACTCCGTCGAGCTCCGATCGGCCTCGCACGCCTCTCGCGCCGCATCCGCGAGCGGTGCGCACTCGGCACGGCAGTCCTGGAAGGCGTCGCGCGGCGCCTCGCCGCATTCGCGCAGGTCGGCGAAGCAGGTCTTCACGCAGTCCCGATCCTTGCCCCGCGGATCGATGGTCGGGCACGACTCGGCGCAGCCCGCGTTCGCCTCGCGGCAGGCCTCACGCGCGTCGGCGAATGCGGAGCGGCAGGGAGCCAGGCAGGTCTTGAGCGTGTCGCGCGCCGCACGGCACTCGGCCGAGGCCCGGTCGGCGGCGCAGGCCGCCTCGAGCGCGGCGATCTCGCTCGAGCAGGTCGAGTCGCCGCAGGAGCGGGCGGTGTCGCGCGCCGGTGCGACGCAGGACTGCACCGCCTCGCGGCAGTCGTGCAGGCAGGTCGGGTCGGGTCGAGGGCCGCGTCGCTGGCGCGCCTCGGCGCTGCCCAGCGTGGCCAGCCCGAGGATGCCCAGGGCGGCGATCCAGGCGATGCATCGGGTCGTTCTCATGGCTCTTCCTCCATCGTCGGCGAAGCTCGGCTCGCCGGTTTCGGGCGCGATGCCGGGAGCACCCGACAGCGCGCCGTGGCCGATCATGAAAATGGGAAATATTCCCATTTTTGCCCCAAGGCAAGCCCGGATCGCGCGAGGGCCGGTGATTTCCGCGCCGGTCACCGGTGGGCGATGGCGGCCCGCGCGGCGGTGCGTGACGGTCGGCCGGCCAGGCTCGCGACCGCCTCGGCACGCGACGGGTCGCCGCCGGCGCCGTGTACCCTCCCGCGCTCGCGGGCCGCCGCGGCCCGCCGCTCTCCAGGCCGGTCCTTGCTCCGATGCGCGCGTTGGTAATTCCCGGTGGATCGCTATGGTGGCCCCCCATGAGCAGGCTCGAGCCATGCTGATCTGGCTGGTCGTCGCGGCGGGCTTCGCGGTCGGCGCACGCCGCCTCCTGGGCGGCTACGCGGCCGCGCCCATTCCCCTCGAGGCGCTCTCTCGCGCCGAGTACGCCACCATCGCGGCCGCGGCGCTGGCCACCTTCCCGCCGGGCGGCGCGATCCCGCCCTCGGGGCTCGACGCGGGTGTCCCGGCCCAGGTCGACCGCTTCGTCGCCGCGCAGCAGCCCGCAACCCGGCGGCTCATGCGCCTGCTCTTCCTGCTGGTCGAGCAGTCCACACTGGTCTTCTCCGCCTCCGGACGGGGCGGCACGCGGCGCTTCTCCAGCCTCTCGCCGGAGCAGCAGGTCGAGGTGCTCGACGGCTGGCGGCGCAGCTCGCTGTTCGCTCGACGGCTGGTCTTCACCAGCCTGCGCGCCATTCTGACCATGGGCTACTTCGCGGATCCCGTGGTGCTGCGCGAGCTCGGCCTGGCGCCGCGCGCGATCGACACGCCGATCCGCGAGGCCGATCTCCTGTGGCCGCCGATCGGCGCCTCGCCAGGGAGCTTGCGCTTGACGCGAGCCGACCTGACGCCACCGGCCGAGGTCGTGCCGCTCGGAGCCACGGGTGCCCTGCACGCGGACTACGTCGCACGAGCCGCCGAGGCCAAGGCGCCTTTCGGCGCGCGAGCGCCGCGGGCAGGCGAGGTGCGTGGATGAGCGGCGGTGTGCGAGTCTTCGCCGGCTACGACCGGGACGTCTACGAGAGCTGCGACGCGGTCGTGGTGGGCTCGGGTCCGGCAGGCGCGGTGGTCGCCAAGGAGCTCGCCGAGGCCGGGCAGGACGTCGTTCTGGTCGAGGAGGGGCCGCCCTTCACCCCGCAGGACTTCGTGCTCGACGGCTCGCTCTCGATGGCCAGGACGATGCGCCAGGGCGGCCTGCGGACGACGCGCGGCGGCTTCGTCATGCCGACCATGCAGGCGATCGCCCTGGGTGGTGGCTCGCTGGTCAACTCCGCGATCTGCGTGCGCGCCCCGGCGGCCACTCTCGACGCGTGGTGCGAGCGCTTCGCCTTGCGCCGCTCGACGCGCGCCGACCTCGACCCGCATTTCGAGGCGGTGGAGCGTTTTCTGGGCATCGCGCCGACGCCCGACGACGTGCAGGGGCCGCGCAACCTCCTGTTCCGCGACGCGTGCACCGCGCTTGGCTGGTCCTCAGAGCCGATTCCGCGCAACGTGACGGGCTGTCTCGGCAGCGGCGAGTGCTTTACCGGATGCCGGGCGAGGGCCAAGCAATCGACCGACGTCGCCTACGTCCCGGCCGCAGTGCGCGCCGGCGCCCGCGTGCTCACCTCGGCGCGCGTCGAGCGGGTGCTGCACTGGGGAAGGCGTGCCACCGGCGTCGCGGGCCGAATCGTGCGGCCGTTCGGCGGTGAGCCTGCGCACCGCTTCCGGGTGGACGCTCGCGTGGTGGTCCTCGCGGCCGGCTGCCTGGCCACCCCGGTGCTCCTGCAGCGCAGCCGTCTCGGGCTCTCCTCGGGGCAGGTCGGCGAGAACCTCCAATTTCACCCCGGCGTCGCCATCATGGGCGTTTTCCCGGAGCACACCCACCCGCAGTTCGGCGCAACGCAGGGCTATCAGTCGCTGCAGTTCGTCGAGCGCGGCTTCAAGCTCGAGACGCTCTGGGCCCCGCCCGGCGTGCTCGCCGTGCGCTTGCCCGGGTTCGGCTTCGATCTCAAGGCCAACCTCGCGCGGCTGCCCTTCGCCGCGATCTGGGACGGCTTCGCCTCCTGCCACCGCTCGCTCGGTCGAGTGCGCGCCCGGTGGCGCGGCCTGGAGCCGGCGATCACCTGGAGCCTTCACCCGGAGGATCTGCGCATTCTCGGCGAGGCGCTCTGGGCGCTGGCCCAGCTGTTCTTCGCGGTCGGAGCGCGCGCCATCCTGCCGGGAGTGCACCGGGTTGCCGACGAGCTGGGCTCGCTCGCCGAGGCCGAGGTGCTGCGCACGCACGACTACCGGCCGACCGACCTCACCTGCGGCGGCAACCACGTGTTCAGCACCACTCGGATGCACGGTGACCCGCGCCAGGGCGTGGTCGACGAGGACGGCCGCTGCCACGGCCTCGACAACCTCTACGTCGCCGACACCGGAATCCTGCCGCGCAGCCCGTCGGTGAATCCGATGCTCACCGCGATGGCGCTCGCTCACCGCATCGCCCGCGGGATCGCCGGCCGGCTCTGAGGCCATCCTCGAGGACGCGCAGGACCGGCGAGCGCGGCTGTCGTGGCCTGCCGCGCTCTCAGCGGCCGGGCGCCAGGGCTGGCTGCGCGCGCCGCCACTGCCACAGGGTTCGCAGCGCGCTCGCCCGCAGCGCGTCGCGGCTGCAGGCGGTGTCGATCCGCTGGCGCGGCTCGTCGGGGCGAAGCGGCTGGAGCGCCCGACGCTGCGCCTTGTACACCGCCCAGTCGGCATCGGAGCGCGCCGGCGCGTCGCTCGCGGTGGCGCGGGCACGTGCGTCGAGCCGGGCGTGGACCGTCGACTCGTCGGCCACGCAGTCGAGGAAGAGGTGGGGGTAGCCCGCGGCCGCTGCGACCTCGGCGAAGAGATCGCGATCGGCCGCCCGGATGAAGGTCGCGTCGACGATCACCGCCTGGCCGGCGGACAGGACGCGACGCGCGTCGTCCGCCATCGCCTCGTAGGTGGCGCGCCGCGCGGCGGACGCGTAGAGCGCCGCGCTCATCGCGGCCGGCGCCGGCGCGTGCGCGTCGAGGCCCGCGTCTCGCTTGCGCACCTCGTCGCTCGACAGCAGGCGGAAGCCGGTGGCGCGCGCCAGAGCCAGGGCGACGGTCGTCTTGCCCGAGCCGGAGAGACCGGTGCAGGCGATCAGGGCGGGGCCGCCGGCCCTCCAGGCGTGGCGCTGGGCGAGCGAGAAGTGCTCGATCGCGCCCTCTCGGGCCGCGGCCCGCTCCTGCGCGGGCACTTCGTCCTCGGCCGCCGCGAGGCCACAGACCATGCCCCGGATGGTCGCCCGGTGGCAGCCGTAGAACGGCAGCAGCAGGCGCAGGTCGCGGTCGCCGGACGCATCGACGTAGGCGTCGACGAAGTCGCCCGCGAGGTCGCGCCGACCCCGCGCTTCGAGGTCCATGGCCAGGAAGGCCACCTCCGAGGCGACGTCGTTCACGCGCAGCGCGCGCGAGAACTCCAGGCAGTCGAAGGCCCATAGCCCGCGGGGTACGGCGGGTGCGCCGTCGACCGGCGGGAGGTCCGCATCGAGCAGACACAGGTTTCCGGTGTGCAGGTCTCCGTGGCCCTCGCGAATCCGGCCCGCTGCAACCCGTGCCTCGAGCAAGCTGGCATGGCGCCAAACGAAGGTCGCGCCGAAGTCGGCCAGTAGATCGTGGTCCTCCGCCGCCAGCAGGTCGCCGATCATCGGCCGGCAGTCGGCGAGCACATGGTCCCAGCGAGCGCACAACGATGGCAGGTCGGTGCCGGCCGCCCCCGGCGGCTCGGCCGGCACCGCCGCATGGAACGCCGCGAGGCTCGCGGCGAGCTCGGCGAGCAATGCTCGACCGATGCGTCCCTCGGCGAGCGCCTGAGCCGCCATGCCGCGGGCGGGCAGGGCGCGCATCCACACGACGTGGTCGAGCACCTCCGTGGTGTCGGGCTCGTGGCTCGTCGCCCACCGCCCAGGTGGGAGCTCTCGGTCGAGCGAAGCCTCGCGCGTGGCCCCGGGTGCACCACCGGTGGCCGGGCCGGCGGCCGAGCCGGGCACGCGCCCCGTGCGTGCGACGGGCGGTGGATCGTCGAGCGGGGCGCCGAGCACGACGCGGCCGTCCGGACGGCGCAGCACCGGCAGGACACCGAGGTAGAGCGACGGGCAGAGCCGGCGATTCAGGTGGACTTCGGCGATGCAATCGCGCAGGCGTGCCGCGGGATCGGTGAGGTCGGCAAAGGAGAAGCGCACCGCTTTCTTGAGCTTGTAAGCGAATGGCGGGGCGACGAAGACGTGCGAGAGGTGGGTTTGCAGGTGCTCGACGTGTGATGGGTGGTGCGCGTAGAGCGAGCCGTCGCCCAGCGCAGCGAGCAGCTCGCCGGCGTTGGCCTCGGCACGCCTCTCTGGCGAGCCCTCCGGACAGCCGGCGGTGCGGCTGCGCCGCAGCGCCGGCTCGCGCTCCGGCTCAGGCATCGCGCTGCCAGGTTGCCGTGAGCGTGCCGTCGTCGTCCGACCAACGGTAGGTGGCGCGGCCGCGGAACGCCTTCTTGAGCTCGTGGACGATCCGGTGCGCGAGCTTCTGCGAGGTGGTGCGCACCTCGAGTCCGTCGCGCAGTGGCGCGATGGAGAGCAGCTGCCGCAGGGGCTGGCGGCTCGCCTCGAGGTCCGCGACGTTGCGGATTCGTGCCGCGATGGCGTCGCGATGCCCGGCGACGAAGCCGCCTTGGACCAGAACCAGGCCCCGCGCCGAGCCCTCCGAGACTTGCTTGCAGCCAGGGCAGGTGCGCCAGGTCGCTGCGGCGAGCGCCGTGTGGCCGAGCGCACGGCCACGACGCCAGGTCCGATCCCGGTAGACCGCGCCGCAGCCGGTGCAGACCACCGTCGCACCTCGCGCCGGTTGCTCGCGCCTTTCGATCGCCGCGTTGCGAGCCTCCGAGTGCATGCGGAAGCGGTCGAGGCGACGCACCTCGTCGCGGCCAGGCGTGCGCCGCGCCCTGCCCAGGGGGGCGGCCGGTGCCGCGGACTTCGTCGTGCGTCGATCGGTTCTCCGTCCACGAGCGCTGCTCATCGCTGCCTCCCTCGGTCCCGCCCGGCCGCCGCCGGCGGCGCGAGACGGGCCTCGATCATCGCTGCCACCACGGCTCCGCCGGTGCAAAGGGCCATGTCCTTCTGCGCGTCCCAGACGTCGCCCTGAGTTCCGAGAAATGCGGTGCCGGCCGCGGGATCGACGACGATGGCCACCAGCCATTCGGTGATCTCGTAGAGCGCGCTCGACCCAGCGATCGCCGCGACGCACAGGCTCATGGTAGCAAGCCGTCCCGGCGCTCGACCGCGGCCGAAGGCGAGTTCCTCGACCGGACGGAGCAGCAGCAGGCCGGCGGCGAGGTGGACGAAGCGGTCGTAGTGGTTGCGCGACAGGCCGAGAGCCGCGGAGGCCCAGTGGCCCAGCGGCACCTCGGAGTAAGTGTAGTGGCTGCCGATCGAGTGCAGGAGGAGGAAGGCCGTGATCTGTACGTAGGCGCGATCGGAGAAGCGCAGCCGGCGGTGCGTCGCCACGAGCAAGGGGACGGCGAGGAAGGTGGGTAGATTCTCGAGCACCCAGTCCTCGCGGTGGCGGGGCGCGATGGCGAGGGCCACCCAGAGGCTCAGGAACACGACCAGGCAGGCGGCCGGCACTCGGTCTGGGTGCGAGGCGCCGCCTTGCGTCGCCTGGGCTGGCGACCTCTCCAGGGGAGAGCCCTTCGATCGCATTGCTCGTTGCGGCACGTCGTTGCGCTCTAGCAACGGGCACTCCATCGAGGTCGATGCCGCGCGACGGCTGCCCGGCCGATCATGACGACAGGGCCGACGGCACGTCGCCATGCTGGCGGAGCCGTCGGCCCTGCGTCGTCGTCGCGCCTTGCGCCAAGCCCGTCCGGATCGCGGGCACGCTCCCGGTCCCCTGGCGCAACGGAGGAGTTCGGGTGTCTACTTCTGCTGGAGCGACTCGAGGTACTGCGCGATGGGCAGGATCTTGAGCTCCGCCTCGTCCTGCTTGTACATGTCGCCCTCGAGAGGCTGCCCGAGGATCTCGGTCCACACCGGCATCTCGCGCGTGCCGTGCGCCGCGATCGGCGTCTCGCCCTTGACGATGCTCAAGACCTTCATCGTCGGGAACTTGCCGCCGCTCTCCTTGGCCAGCAGCGTGAGGTTGGTCGGCTTCTTGACGAAGGTCGGCGCCGCGATCCCGTCGCCCGTCGCGCTCGGGCCGTGGCAGGTGGCGCAATACTTCATGTAGCGCTCCTTGCCCAGCTTGATCGCGTCGTCCTTGCCGGCGATCGCGCTCGTCGCCAGGGAAATCACGCCGAAGCCTGCCAACCCGACCAGCACCGCTCGAATGCCACTCCGCATTTAGCTCCTCCCTCCGTTCAGGCAGCGCCGGAGGCAACCCCGCCGGCTCTGAATCACCGCCGGCGTCGCGTCCCACCACCCTTGAGCAGTGCGACAGGAATCCTCTCGAGCCGGCGAACGCCGCTTCCCCTACAACAACCCCGCCCGCTTTTCTAGAAGCGACGGCAGTGGGGCGCCCATTGACTTCCCCTCGCGGCCGGCGTCTTGCTCTCTGGTGGGCGCTGCCGCGCCGTGCTCGGCCGCGGGAGGGGTGGAGCATGGATACCAAGAGCTTCGTTAGCCACGTGGCGCACCGCCTGCGGTGCGACGAGGAGCGGGCCGAGGGGGTGATCCTCGCGGTCTTCCAGAATCTGCGCGACCGACTGACGCCGCACGAAGCAGCCGACGTCGCCGCGCAGATGCCCGCCGCGCTGCGTCACCTATGGCTCGACAACGACCGAGAGGGGCGCAGGGTCGAGCGCTTGCATCGCGATGAGTTCCTCGGCCGCGTCCGCCGCTTCGCCGGGCTGCCCGACGACACGGAGGCCGAGCGGGCGGTGCGTGCGGTATTCGCCGCGCTGCAAAGCCTGCTCGGGAGCCCTTCGGGGACCGAGGGCGAGGCATGGGACGTCTTCAGCCAGCTGCCCAAGGACTTGAAGGCGCTCTGGCTGGATGCCCACCGCGAGCCTGCCGAGAAGCACTGACCGCACCCTGGCGTGAGGGCCGGCCGCCGCTGATCGCGGCATCCCCCGGGTGGGGTGCATGGGGCATGGCAGCGGGCTTCCGTCGTTCGCAGGGACGCCCGTGGTCGCCTGCCGATCGCTTCGCCTGGTGACCCGCGAGTCCAAGGATCCTCCCAGATCCGTGTCTCTGGGTCTCGTCGGCAGGAAGGCGGCGATCGTCGATTCGCAGCTCTGGGAAGCCGCTTTCGGCGCCCGTCCGCCATTTTCGCTGTCGACCCTCGGTAGGCGCCCCGGATGCAGGGTCCCCGGAATGCAGGCTACTCGCCGGGCGGTCGGCGAATGGTCAACACCGGGCAAGGAGCCGCGGCCAGCACGCGCTCGGCGGTGCTGCCGAGCAGCAGGCGCTTCAACCCCGAGCGGCCGTGCGTTCCCATGGCGACCAGATCCGCGCCGAGGTCGGCGGCTTGCTGGGTGATCGTCTGCGGGGGGTAGCCCTCGCAGGCCAGCACCTCGACTCGCAGCCCGGCGCCGCGCACCTGCGCGGCGATGCGCTCGAGCTCGAGGCGCGCCGCGGCCTCGACCTGGGGGAGATCCTCGAGCAGCACCGGAGCGGGCAGCGGCGCGACGAACTCGACCGGAACGTGGAAGACGTGCAGCAGGACGACCCGGCTCTCGGCAGCTGCAGGGTGCAGCAGGCGTACGCTGGCTTCCACCGCCAGCTCGGCATCGCGGGAGAAGTCCGTGGGTACCAGGACCGTGCGGACCGGCCGGTGCCGGCCGGCGTCGGCCGGGTGCACGGTGAGGACCGGGCCATGGGCATCGCGCACCAGGTGCGCCGCAGTGCTGCCGAGCCACACGCGTCGCCACCCGGTCGAGCCGCGTGTGCCTGCGACGATCACGCCGGCCCTCCACCGCTGTGCCGCGGCCAGGATGGTCGCAGCTGCGGCACCCACGACCATGTCGGTCTCGACTCGCAGGCCGCTCGCGCGCAGCTCCGCGGCGGCCCGAGCGAGCCGCTCCTCGATGCCGGCGCGCAGGTCCTCGTGGAAGCGCACCGGCAGCGGGACGAACTCCGGTGCCGGCGAGGACGGCAGGGGGGGCATCAGGGCGTGGAACAGGACGAGCTGCGCTGCGTGCAGGTGTGCCAGCTCGGCACCCCAGGCGACTGCGCTCTGTCCGGTGTCGGAGAAGTCCGTCGCCACGAGAACCGTACGGATGCTCGAGGGCTCCGCCATCGTTCGCCTCCCTTCGCCGCCAGGGGACGAAGCAGGAGGCGCGCCAGGGCGTGCCCTCCGCTTCGCCGGCCCCGCGTGTCGGCGCTTGCTTCACCGCGCGCGGTGGACCATCTCCCCCAGGAGCGGCCAGCCACGAGAGGACGACGACCGATGAGCGAATGCAAGCCCCTGCCCGTCGAGGCGCTGAGCCGGCGCTGTGCCGAGGAGGATCTCCCCTTCGCGACCACGGCCGAGCTCGCCGACCTGGCCGATGCCATGGGGCAGCCCCGAGCGGCGGAGGCACTGGAGATCGGCATCGGCATTCGACGTCCCGGCTTCAACCTTTTCGCCTTCGGGCCGATCGCGGCCGCCACCCACGAGATCGTGCGTCGCTCGATCGAGCGGCGTGCCGCCGGGGAGGAGGTGCCGAGCGATTGGGTGTACGTGCACGACTTCGACCGCCCGCAGGGCCCGCGCGCCATCGCGCTCCCGGCGGGGGTGGGCTGCGCGTTGCGCGAGGACATCGACCGTCTGATCGACGACCTGCGCGCGGCGATCCCCGCGGCCTTCGAGACCGAGGAGTACCGCGCCCGTGCCCACGTCATCGAGGAGGAGCTCAAGGAGCGCCAGCAGAAGGCGTTCGAGGAGCTCGAGCAGCGCGCCCGGGCCACTGGGCTCGCGCTGATCCGCACACCGCTCGGCATGGGCCTGGCGCCCCTGGCGGGCGACGAGGTGATGGACCCGGGCGACTTCGCCAAGCTGCCGGCCGAGGAGCGCGAGGCGATCACCGCGCGCATCTCGGCGATGCAGGAGGAGCTGCAGCACGCGATCGCTCTGTTTCCGCAGTGGCAGCGCGAGGCCAAGGCGCGCATGCGCGAGCTCAACCGCGAGCTCGCCGAGCACGCGGTGCACCACCTGCTCGAGGAGCTGCGGGAGAAGTACGCGCCCATTGCGCGGATCGTCGAGCACCTCGGCCGGCTGCAGGAGGACGTCGTCGCGCACGTCGACCTGTTCCGTCCGCGGGAGGCCGGGCCTCCGTCGATGCCCGGCGAGCAGCCGCTCGACGGCGACCACGCCGCGCTGCGGCGCTACCAGGTCAACGTGCTGGTCGACCACCGCTCGAGTCGCGGGGCTCCGGTCGTCTACGAGCCGCACCCGACCTACCAGAACCTCGTCGGCCGCATCGAGCACCGCCAGTGGATGGGCACGCTGACCACCGACTTCCTGCTCGTCAAGCCCGGCGCGCTGCACCACGCCAACGGGGGCTATCTACTGCTCGACGCACGCAAGGTTCTGGGGCAGCCGTTCGCCTGGGAGGGGCTCAAGCAGGCGCTGCGCGCGCGAGAGATCCGCATCGAGTCGCTCGGTGAAGCGATCGGCGTCGTGTCGACGGTGTCCCTCGAGCCGGAGCACATTCCTCTGGACGTCAAGGTCGTCTTGGTGGACGAGCCGCGGGTCTACTACCTGCTCCACCTGCTCGACCCGGATTTCCGCGAGCTGTTCAAGGTCGCTGCCGACTTCGACGACCGCATGCCGCGCACGCCGCAGACCACGCTCGAGCTCGCCCGCGCGGTCGCCACCGAGGCACGCGGCGCAGGTCTGCGAGCGCTCGAGCGCGCCGCCGTGGCGCGTGTCGTCGAGCACGGGTCGCGCTGCGCCGGGGACGGCGACCACCTCTCCCTTTTGCTCCACGACCTGGCCGACCTGCTCGCCGAGGCGGACTTTCGCGCAGCGCAGCGAGGGGCTGCGCTGATCGGTGCCGCGGACGTGCAGGCGGCGATCGACGGCGCGATCCGCCGCTCCGACCGGCTGCGCGAGCGCCTGCTCGAGGAGACCGTGCGCGGCACGATCTCGGTCGAAACGGAGGGGAGCCGCATCGGTCAGGTGAACGGCCTCTCCGTCCTGGCGCTCGGGGACTTCTCCTTCGGGCGGCCGAGCCGGATCACCGCCCGCGTGCGTGTCGGCAACGGCGAGGTGGTCGACATCGAGTGGGAGGTCGATCTCGGCGGGCCGATCCACTCCAAGGGCGTGCTGATCCTGTCGAGCTTCCTGGCCACGCGCTACGCTGCCGACGAGCCGCTGTCGCTGGCCGCCAGCTTGGTGTTCGAGCAATCGTACGGTGGCGTGGAGGGGGACAGCGCGTCTTGCGCCGAGCTCTACGCGCTGCTCTCGGCGCTGGCGGAGCTGCCCATCCGCCAGGATCTGGCGGTGACCGGATCGGTCGACCAGCACGGCGAGGTCCAGGCGATCGGCGGGGTGAACGAGAAGATCGAGGGCTTCTTCCAGCTCTGCCAGAGGCGCGGCCTGACCGGGTGCCAGGGAGTGCTCGTGCCGCGCACGAACCGGCCGCATCTCATGCTGCGCGACGAGGTGATCGCGGCAGCCGCCGGGGGGCAGTTCGCGGTCTACTCGGTGGGTACGATCGACGAGGGCATCGAGCTCTTGACCGGCGTGCCGGCCGGCGTGCTCGGCGCAGACGGGCTCTATCCCGAAGCGACGGTCAACCGGCGCGTCGCGGATCGGCTGAAGCGGTTCGCCGAGCGGCGGCGCAGCTTCGCCCGGCCGCCCGCGCAGGAGGCGCAGTGAGCGACGCGGAGAGGGCCTTCCGGCGGGTTCTGGTCGCCCTCGATGCGAGCCGTGCGAGCCTGCGAGCGCTCGAGAGCTCGACTCGCCTGGCGGCGCGGCTGCACGCGGAGCTGGTCGGTCTGTTCGTCGAGGACGTGGACCTGCTGCGCATGGCGGCGCTGCCCTTCACGCGGATCGTGGGTCCGGGGGCGGCGGAGCGGGAGGTCGACGTCGCCACCGTGGAGCGCTGGCTGCGCGGTGCGGCCGGCGAGGCTCGGGCGATCCTCGAGCGCGCGGAGCTGCGCCGGCCGGGGGCGTGCTCGCTGCGCATCGTGCGCGGTCGCATCCCCTCGGACGTGGTGGGCGTGGCCGAGACGGAGGATCTCCTGATCGTCGAGCTCCGCGCGCTCGGCGGATCGGTGCGCGCCGCCCTCGAGGCGACGCGCGGCTCGGTGCTGCTGCTCGGCGGCGACGACGAGGCGGCCCGGGCGCTGCTCGCCGCCTACGACCCGCTGGGGGGCGAGCGCGGCGGGCTGACCGCCCTGGCCAGGGTTGCGGCGGCGGTCGATCGCGTGCTCGCCGTCCTGCTTCCCGAGGAGATCCCCGACGGCGGGACACTCGAGCGCGAGGTCGCCGCGGCCCTGGCCGGCGGCCCAGCGCGCTTCGAGGTCGTCCGGCTGCCGCGCGATGGACGGCGCATCGCGGCGCTCGCGCGCCAGAGACCCGAGGCGTTGCTCGCCCTGCCGCGTTCGGGCGAGCTCGAGGTCGCCGAGGGCGTCGATCTGCCGGCGCTGGCTCGTCTCACGCGCTGCTCGGTGCTGGTCCTGCGATAGCCGGGGCGCGCGGGCATGGTCTGCGAGCCGTCGGGCGCGGCGCTGCGACGAGGCGCTGCGTCGCTCGGGGCGGCTCATTCCGCGCGCAGCGCTTCGACCGGATCGAGGTGCGCGGCGCGCCGCGCCGGCAGCACGCCGGCCGCCAGGCCGATCACCGTGGCGAGCGCTTCGGCGAGCAGGACGTAGCCCCACGAGGCGTGCACCGGCAATGCAGGGACCAGCAGGCGCAGCAGCCCGCCGCCCACCAAGCCGAGCGCGAGGCCGCCCAAGCCTCCCGCGGCGGCGAGCGCCGTGGCATCGAGCAAGAAGAGTGCGAGGATCTGGCCCCGCTCGGCGCCCAGGGCGCGCAGTAGGCCGATCTCCGCGGTGCGCTCGCCGACCGAGATCGTCATGATCGTCAGGATGCCGACGCCGCCGACCAGCAGGGAGATGCCGCCCAGCGATCCGACGGCGAACGTGAGCACCGAGAGGACGTTTCCCAGCACGTCGAGCATCTGCTGCTGGGTGGTGATGGTGAAGTCCTCGCTGCGATGGCGCGCGGTGAGCCTGCGGCGGATGGCCCCGACCACCTCGGCGACCGGCGCGCCATCCTCGAACAGCACGTCGATCTCCATCAGGCCCTCGCGATCGAAGAGCTGCAGGGCGCGCGCCGTGGGGATGTAGACGCTGTCGTCGAGGTCGAAGCCCAGAACCTGGCCCTTGGGCCGCATGACGCCGACCACCCGGTAGCGGTCGCCACCGATGCGGATGCGCCGTCCCAGCGCGCGGCCCGTGCCGAACAGCTCGGTGCGCAGCGTGCTGCCCAGCACGGCGAGTGCGCGCGGCGCTCGCGGGTCGTCGTGCGGCAGGAACTCGCCCGAGGCGATCTCGAAGCGAAAAGTTCGTGGGAAGTCGGCCCCGACCCCCTGGATCGCCGTTCGTCGCCGGCGGGTGCCGGCCGTGACCTCGGCGTTGCCCTGCGCGACCGGAACGACGGAGACCACGTGCGGGACGCGCTCGAGCGCCGTGGAGTCCTCGATGGAGAGCGGGCGGGCCGTCCCGAAGACGCCGAGCGGCGTTCCGTGGGTGGTGACTCGCCCGGGATTGACCGCCACGATGTTCGTCCCGAACTGCGTGAACTCCGCGAGCACGAAGCGGTGCACGCCCTCGGCGATCGAAGTGAGCAGCACGACGGCGGCGATCCCGACCGCGATGCCCAGCGCGGTGAGGCCGCTGCGCAGGCGGTGCGAAGCGATCGCGCTGGCAGAGAGAGCGAGCAGGTCGGCGGAGCGCACGGGCCTCGTCCTCAGCGGCGCGACAGAGCGCGCACCGGATCCAGGCGCGCCGCGCGCCGCGCCGGGGCGACCCCGAAGACCAGGCCTGCGGCGATCGCCGTGCCGACGGCGGCCGCGACGGCCCAGGGGGCGGGGCGCATCTCCAGGGCGGGGTAGATGCGTGCGATGGCGCCGCTCGAAGCGGCACCGAGCGCCAGGCCACAGGCGGCGCCGGCCAGCGAGAGGAGCACCGCCTCGGTGAGAAACAGCGCGAGGATTCCGGGGCCGGGTGCGCCGAGCGCCTTCATCAGGCCGATCTCGGCGGTGCGCTGGGCGACCGACACCAGCATGACGTTCATGATCAGGATGCCCGCCACACCCAGGCTGATCGCCGCGATGCCGGCCACCGTCAGGGTGAGCGCCCGCAGGATGCGGTCGAAGGTGGCGAGCACCGCGTCCTGGGTGACCACGGTCACGTCCTCCTCGCCTTGGTGCCGCTCGCGGAGCACCTCCTGGATCTGGCGCCGCGCGCGCGGCACCTGAGCGCGGCTGCGCGCCTCGACCATGATGCGGAACAGGGAGGGGGCGTCGAGCACGGCCTGCGCTGCAGCGACCGGCAGGATCACCAGATCCTCGACGTCGAGCCCGATCGACCGGCCGCTCGTGCCCAGCACGCCGATCACGCGGAAGCGCCGGTCGCCGAGGCGCAGCCAGGCGCCCAGCGCCGGTCGGGCCCCGAACAGCTCGCGCCGCACACGCGGCCCGATCACGCACACGTTGGCGCCGCGCTCGGCATCGCCCGCGGGAAGGAAGCGCCCCTGTGCCATGCGCCAGCGCCGGATCTCGAGCAGGCTGTCGGTGGCGCCGAGAATCGGCACCTGGCGCTCGCGCTCGAGCACCGAGGCCTTGGCCTCGCCGATCACCAGCGGCGCCACGCGGCGCACCGCATCGGCGCGCAGCAGGGCCATCGCATCCGCGATGGTCAGGTCGCGCGGCGTCTCGCCGGCGAACATCGCCGGTGCGCCCCCCACGGTCTCGCTGCGGCCGGGCAGAACGATCAGCAGGTTGGTGCCGAGCGCGGCGAACTCCTGGCGCACGTAGCGTCGCGCCGCCTCACCGAGGGAGGTGAGCACGACCACCGCCGCGACCCCGATCGCCATGGCGAGCAGCAGCAGCGCGGAGCGCACCGGCGAGCGCGCGACCGCGCGCAGCGCTAGGCGGAGTAGGTCGGCCGGGCTCATGGCACGCCTCGCAGCGCAGCCTGGTGCACGTCCTCGACGACCTCCCCGTCGGCCATGCGGATGCGGCGGTGGGCGCGCTCGCCGATCTCCGGGTCGTGCGTCACGACGATCAGCGTGATGCCGCGCTCGTGCAGTGCCTCGAGGATCTCCACCACCTCGTGGCCGGAGCGGCGGTCGAGGTTGCCGGTCGGCTCGTCGGCGAGCAGGACGGCGGGCTCGGTCACGGTCGCGCGCGCGATCGCCACGCGCTGGCGCTGGCCGCCGGAGAGCTCCTCGGGCCGGTGGCCGGCGCGGTGGCCGAGCGCCATGGCTCGCAGCGCGGCTTCGACTCGTGGGCGCCGCCGGGCCGGGGGGATGCCGGCCAGCACCAGCGGCAGCTCGACATTCTCGGCGGCCGTCAAGTAGGGCACGAGGTGGAAGAACTGGAACACGAAGCCGATCTGCTCGCGCCGGGTGCGCGCCTGCTCGCGGTCGTCGAGCGAGGTGACGTCGCGCCCACCGAGGCGGTAGGCTCCAGAGGTCGGCCGATCGAGCAGGCCCAGGATGTGGAGCAGGGTGGACTTGCCCGAGCCCGAGGGGCCCATGATCGAGACGTGCTCCCCGGCAGCGATCTCCAGGGTGACGCTGCGCAGGGCGTGGACCTCCTGGTCGCCGACGAAGAACACCCGGCCGATGCGCTCGAGCGAGATCACCCGGGCTCCGCGGCCTCCGGCACCGTCTCGGGCTCCGTCTCCGGCGCCACGCGCGCTCCGGACGCTACGCCCTCGCGATCGATCGAGGTGATGACCTGCTCGCCCGGCTCGATCCCGGAGAGCACCTCGGTGTACTGCCAGTTCGACAAGCCCGGGGCGAAGTGCCGCTCCTCGGCGATGCCGGAGGTTGAGCGAAGGACCAGCACCCGGTGCCCCTCGAGCACCGCTTCGGTGGGCACTCGCACCACATCGTCGTGCGCCGCGACGACCACCTCGATGTCGGCGCTGTAGCCGGGGAGGAGCTCGCGGGCGCGCTGCGGGTCGTCGAAGGCGACCTCCACTTCGACCGTGCGGGCCTGCTTCTCCTGATCGAGAACGTAGGGGGCCACGCGCTCGACGCGCCCGGCGAAGGTCTCGCCGGGAAAGGCGTCGAGCGTGATGCGCACCGGCAGGCCTGGCCGTACCGGCGCGGCGTCGACCTCGTCGATCGGTGCTTCGACGTGGATGCACCCGGGGTCGACCAGATCGACGGCGGGCTTGGTCGGGATGCCTACCGGCGACGGCGTGACCACCTCGCCGAGCTCGCCGTTCACCTCGGCGACCACGCCCGCGAACGGGGCGCGCAGGCGGGTGCGCTCGAGGTTGGCGCGCACCACCTCGGCCCGGGCGACGCTGACCGCCAAGGTCGCACGGGCGGCCTCGCACGACGCCTGCTTGGCGGTCGCTTCGCCCGCGGCGCGCTCGGTGGTCTCCGCGGCGGCCACTCCCTGGCGGCGCAGGCTCTCCTGCCGGCGGGCCTCGCTGCGCGCGACTCCGGAGAGCGCACAGATCTCCTCGAGGCGCGAGCGTGCCGCGGTCACCTCGGCCTCGGCGAGCTGCAGCTCGGCGAGGATGTCGTCGTTCCACAGCTCGAGCAGGATCTCGCCCGCCGCGACCGGGTCTCCGCGCCGGGCCGGCAGGCGAGCGATCTGCCCGCCCACCGACGGCGACATGCGCGCGCGCTGGCAGGCTTCCACGGTGCCGGCCCGGGTATTGGCGACGGTCTGCTCGACGCGGCCGCGCTCGACGGCGCGCGCCAGCACGGCCAGGGGGCTGGGCCGCGTGGCGAGCCAGACGGCGGCCGTCGCGCCCAGCGCGGCTACGGGTAGGGTCCAGATCAGCTTGCGACGCATGGATCGACGGGTTGCGCGCGGTGGCGACTCATCATCTCGGGGTCCCTTCACCCACCGCACCGAGCACGCGCCCCCCTCCGGGGCCGACGTCGCTCGAGCCCGCTGGGGCGCGCTGCGCCCCGTCTTGCCAGAACCGTGTCGCGCCCGCCAGGCCGCGCCTGTGCCCGCTCAGCAGCCGTCGGGCTGCGCCCCGGCCCTAGCCAGGGCGAGAAAGGCGTCCAGGATGTCGCTGCGCGTGAGGATGCCGACCAGCCGGCCCTGCTCGGCGATGGGCACCGCACCGATGCGCTGGCGGCGCATCAGGCTGGCGGCGTCCTCCACGCTCTCGCCCGGGGCGAGCGAGACCACGGCCTGGGTCATCACCATCTCCACGGGGACGCTCTCCGGTGTCGGACCGTGGGCGTGTGCGCGTCGCCTGCGCGAGGCCGGCTGGGCCGCGGCCTCCTCCTGCTCGATCTGTCGCTCGACCTCGTCGAATACCGAGGGGAAGGCGTCGCGCAGATCGCGGTCGGTGACGATGCCGACCAGGTGCGCGTCGCGCACGACGGGGAGTTGATTGACGCGGTGGCGCGTCATCTGTGCACGAGCGTGAGCGATCGAATCGAGCGGCTTCACCGTGTGCACGGGGTGCCGCATCCAATCCTCGATGAGCATCTGGGCCTCCTGCGCCGGGTGGCGGCGGTCTGCCTGCCACCGATAGCACGCTTCGCTCGAGACACGACCCCGGGCGGCGCTTCTCAGGCGTGCGAAACCCCCTGGCGGCGATTCCCGGGGCGTAGAAGTCGCCAGCTCGGGCGATGTCGGCCGGCGTGCGACGAGGAGGGGCCTGCCGGGGCGCCGTGGGGCGGTCCGGGCGGCTCCTGCTCTGCCGCTCGTCGCGGTACGCGAGTTGCAGCCCCCGTGCGCCATGCGGCAGGTTCGGGAGGGTCTTCGTCTCCCGCGCGCCCGTCCATCGCTCCGAGGGTGCAGCCCATGAGCAGCATCGAGCGCATTCTGGTGGCCACGGACTTCTCTCCTGACGCCGGTCGGGCCCTGGAGTACGCCAAGGAGATGGCCCGGCGATTCGGTGCCGAGATCGTCCTGCTCCACGTCGACGAGGGTACCGTGACGGCGCCCGGTCCGCCGATCGGC
>CAZGUU010000002.1:0-29938 GCA_964529315.1 uncultured Enterobacteriaceae bacterium | reverse complement strand
ACCGGAGGGTACGCGACCAGCTCGAGCGCAGCCAGCGCGAGCTGCGCGAGCGCGAGCTGCGCTCGCGCAGCATTCTGCGGCCGGGCGACCCGGCGCGGGAGATCCTGCGCGTCGCCGAGCTGGAGAGGCCGGGCCTGATCGTCCTGGGAACGCACGGCCGGACGGGGGTGAGGGCGCTGCTGCTGGGGAGCGTCGCGGATCGCGTGGTGCGCCGCGCACCGGTGCCGGTGCTCGTGGTGCGTCACCCGGATCGGGTGCCCGCGGAGCTACCGTACGCCAGAGGCCACGAAAAGGGCGATCGCTCCCAAGGCGGCTGCGGCAATCGCCGCTAGGCCGCACCCGGCATGGGCGCGGAAGCGGCGCCCGCCGATCGCCAGCACCGCGCCCAGCTTGAGCGCCGTGTTGGAGACGCCTCCCGCGGCGATCGCGGCGGCGGATGCGGCGAGGTCGGCACCCTGCGGTGCCGACTTGGCCATCGACAGGGCGAGGGCGTCGGTGTCGGTGAGGCCCAGGACGGCACCCGAAGCGATCAGGCCTGGTGTGCCCCAGGCCTCCCGCACCCAGTGGACGGCGAACAGCACGACCTGGAAGAGCGCGGCCATCTGCAGGGCGGCGCCGAACTGAAGGGGGTTCTCCGGGCCCGCCGGGGTTCGGGTCGTGGCGACGGGCTCGCGCCGCAGGCCCAAGGCCGTGGCGGCGGCTCCGGTGAGCAACGGCGCCGCGAGGAGCGGGGCGACTTTGGCGCCCAGCGGCGGGTTCAGCGCCAGAGTGACCAGGATCAGCCGGACGAACATCACACTCGAGGCGGCGACGACCCCCGTGGCCAGCGAGCTCGCCGAGGCGGACTGCGCGCGGCTGGCACGGGCGAAGGAGAGCGCGACCGAAGTCGACGAGACCAATCCGCCCAAGGCCCCGGCGAGGACGTGGCCGTGGCGTGGCCCGACCAGGCGCCGACCCAGGTAGCCGGCGAAGCTCAGGCCGGAGAGGATCAGGACCAGAGCCCACAGCTCGCGCGGTCGGACCCCGCCGAGCGGGCCGAATGGCCCCTTCGGCAGCAGGGGCAGGACGACCACCGCCATGACCAGGAAGCGCGCTGCCGCGTGCAGCTCGACGTCGCCGATGCGCCGCACCAGCGAGTGCAGCTGCGACTTCTCGATCAGCAGGAGATTGGTCAGAGCGATCGTGCCACTGGCCAGGGCGATGTGCCCGCTGCCGGCCAGGAGTCCCGCGGCGATCACCACCAGGGCGGCGACCTCGGTCGTCGCATCGACCTCGTGCCGGCTCGCAGCCACGTACCCCGCGATCACCAGCGCGATCGCACCGCCCACCAGCGCCGCCGCGGCCAGCGCCATGCCGGCGAGCCACAGCTGGCCCGCGATCCCCGCTGCTGCACCGAGCAGGGTGAAGGTCCTCACGCCGCCGAACCGCGCCTGCTCGCCGGTGGCGTGCCCCGACCACTGGCGCTCGACGCCGATCGCCGTGCCGCCCAACGCGGCGACGGCGATCGCGATCGCGGAGCGCAAGTCGTCGCTCATGGGGGCGAGTGGCGTGGGAGCGTCACCCAGAAGCTCGTTCCCTCCCGGCGATCGCTGCGCACGCCGATGCGCCCCCCCATGAGCTCGACCGCGAGCTTGCAGAACGCCAAGCCGAGACCGGTATCGCCCGCCGGCGGGTCGCTGACCGGGCTGCGTCCGCTGCGGAACTTGTCGAAGATCCGCTGCTGGTCGGCCTCGTCGATCCCCTCTCCGTGGTCCACCACGCGCAGCGTCACCAGATCGCCGTCGGGCTCGGCGCGAGCGTCGAGCTGCACCTCGGGGCTGCCGCTGTGGCGCAGCGCGTTGGTGACCAGGTTGACCAGAACCCGCCGCAGCAAGGCTCGGTCGCCGAGCATGTCGGGGAGGCCGGCGGAGACCTCGACCCGCAGGCGGCGGCCGAGCTCTTCGGCCACCGGGCCATACTCGCGCGCGACGTCGGAGGCGATCTCCCCGGCGGCGATGGCCACGTGCTCCACCGGCATGCGGCCCTCCTCGATCTTGCCGATCTCGAGGAGGTTCTGGATCAGGCGCATCATCTCGCGGCAGGTGCGGTCGATCTGGCGAAGGTAGCCACGGTGGGCCTCGGGGAGGTCGCCGCCCTTGCGCAGCGCGAGCTGCACCATCATGGCGATGCCGTTGACCGGGTTCTTCAAGTCGTGCACCACCATGCTGGTCAAGTCGTCCTTGAGGCGCTCGGTGTGCTGCTTGGCGTGGAGTGCGTCCTCGGCGGTCTGCGTGGCTCGCTGCAGCTGGCCGGCGAACTCGCGATCGACGTAGCCGCCCCAGATGTAGGTGTCGATGGCGAGCGACATGTCGAGGAACACCGCCTTGATCAACGATTCGAGGCTCGCCAGGATGCGCTGGCCGTCGCTGTGCTCTGTCATCAGCTCGCGCAGGCATAGACGCAGGAAGAGGCCGAAGGCGCCGATGTACCACTGCGGCTCGAGGCCGATGCGCTGGTGGGCGTTGCCCACGCGCAGGCGGCTCTCGACGTAGGATTCGTCGATGCGGCCCTCGGCGAGGCGATGGAAGTAGTCGCGCTGCAGCCGCTCGAGGCGTGCCAGCCGTCCGGGCTCCGCCCGCAGTAGCTCCTCGAGGGCGGGGAAGCGAAGCAGGTGTGCGTGGAAGTCGGCGACGATCCGGTCGATGTGGCGGTCGCAGAGCGGCTCGAGCTCGCGCAGGCGTGCCTCGTCCTCGGCCGTGAGATCGAAGAACGCCAGGCGGATCGCGAGCGCTTCGGCGTCCAGGCCGAGCTCGCGGCTCAGGCTCTCGGGGGTGGCCTTCGGCGGATCGCGCTTCTCATCCAAGGTCGATGCCCAGCTCCTCGATCTTGCGGTAGAGCGACGACAGGGAGAGGCCGAGCCGCTCCGCCGCGGTTCGCTTGTCGTTGGCGGTGCGGCGCAGCACCGTCTCGATGTGAATCCGCTCGTAGGCGCGCAGGGCCTCGCGCAGGTTGTCGCCCACGGCCGGCAGCGCGTCGGCCTTGTCGCGCAGCGAGCGGGGCAGATCCTCGACGCTGATCCACTCTCCGTCTCCGAGGATCATGGCATGCTCGATCGCGTTGTCGAGCTCGCGCACGTTGCCCTTCCATGTCTGCGACATCAGCAGCTTGAGCGTCGCGTTGTCCACCCCCTGGCACGAGCGCTTGAGCTCGCGGCGATGGCGCTGCACGAGGAAGTCGATCAGCCCGGGGATGTCCTCGCGGCGCTCGCGGAGCGGGGGCAGGTGGATGTTGACGACGTTGAGGCGATAGAAGAGGTCGTCTCGGAACAGGCCCTCCTCGACCATCCGACCGAGGTCCCGGTTGGTCGCGGCGACCACCCGCACGTCGACCTTCACCGGCTGGGTGCTGCCCACGGGCAGAATCTCCTTGGCCTCGATGACCCGCAGGAGCTTCGACTGCAGCCCGAGCGGGAGGTCGCCGATCTCGTCGAGGAAGATCGTACCGCCGCGGGCTCGGCTGAAGAGGCCCTCCTGCGAGGTGACCGCCCCGGTGAACGAGCCCCGCACGTGCCCGAAGAGCTGGCTCTCGAGCAGCGACTCGGGAATGGCAGCGCAGTTGACCGGGAGGAAGATGCGGGCGCGCAGCAGGCTCGCGTGGTGGATGGCGCGCGCGACGACCTCCTTGCCCGTGCCGCTCTCGCCCGTGATCAGCACGGTGCTCTGCGTCGGGGCGACCTTGCGGATCAGGTTCACCACCTCACGCATCGCGAGGCTCTTGCCGACCATCTGCTCGAAGTCGATGTCCTGCTCGAGCTCGCGGCGCAGCATCTGGGTCTGCCACACCAGCTGGCGGTGCTCGAGCACCCGCTCCACCTTGGCGAGGAGGTCGTCGAACAGCACCGGCTTCAGGATGTAGTCGGTCGCCCCGGCCCGCAGAGCCTCGACGGCCGTGTCGACGCTTGCGTGCGCCGTCATGACCAGCACGACCGTCTGCGGCGAGATCTCTCGCGCACGGCCGAGCACGGCGAGGCCGTCGGCACCCGGCATCCGCAGATCCGTGACGATCACCGCGAAGTTGCGGTGCTCGAGAGCCGCTAGGGCCGCGCTGCCGTCGGCGGCGGTCTCGACGGTGTACCCGGCGTCGCGTAGCACCTCGGCGAGGCTCTCGCGCACGCCCGGCTCGTCGTCCGCGACCAGGATGGCTTCCGACATCGGGTGCCCGTTAGCCGAGGCGGGAGCAGTCCTGCAACGAGGACGCCACGGCGCTCAGGTTCGAGCTCCCCGGGATCGGCGGCGGATCGGCGGCCGCTGCGGGCGCCGTCCGCTGGCGCTCCCGCCGGCGGACGGCCGCGAGCGGATCGTCAGCACCGGCACGGTTGCGTGCCGCACCACCTTCTCCGCGACGCTGCCGATCACCAGGTGGTCGATGCCGGTGCGCCCGTGCGTTCCCATGACGATCAGGTCGGCCTCCTCGGCTGCGTCCATGATGCTGCCATAGGCGTCGCCGACGACGACGCGGCACTCCGCGGGCGGCGCGGAGCGCCGGCCCAGCGAGCGCGCGACTCGCTTCTCGAGGGCGTCGAGCTCGGTCGCCAGGATGTCCTCGGGCGGAATCCAGGCGGTGCCGTCCGGGGCCCCGAGGTCGGCGAACGGCAGGAAGGGTGCGATTGCGCGCAACACCAGGAGGCGGCCTCCGCCGGCGATCGCCAGGTCGGCGGCCATGCGGAGCGCCGGGTCGGCGTGCTCGGATCCGTCGTGCGGAACCAGGATCGTTCGGAACAGCTTGGCCATGCGGAATCCCTATCGCGAACCGGGGCGGGGAAAAAGGGGCGCGGCGCAGGCCGGCCCGGGACGCGCGGCGTGGAGCTCCGCTTCGAGGCTGGTGCGCAGGAGGGCTTTCCCGTCGCCGGGCGACCGGCTATCGGGGAAGTCAACCGGGGTGGGCCGTGGCCCGCCCCGGCGAGCGGAGACCTTGCCTGCCATGACCGAGCCCTCGGAGGAGCGCAGCAGCGATCGTGCGAGCCTGCTGCCCGCGGCGCTACGTCAAGTATGGAGGATCGTCGTCCTCGTGGTCGGTGGGACGGTCCTGCTGGTGGGCGTGGCGATGATCGTTCTTCCTGGCCCCGCCGTGGTGGTCATCCCGGCCGGGTTGGCCATCCTGGCGAGCGAGTTCCTCTGGGCCCGTCGCCTGCTCGATCGGGTCAAGGCGCGCATCGATTTCGAGCGATTCCGGGAGCGCGTCCGCAGGCCGTGAGAGCCGCGGCGTCACGCGGCGACGCGCGGCTGCACGGCGTGCGGGCGGTCTGCTAGACTGCCGGCGCGAGCGAGAGTGGCGGAACTGGCAGACGCACTAGACTTAGGATCTAGCGGGCAACCGTGGGGGTTCGAGTCCCCCCTCTCGCACTGCGCACCTCCTCGAGGGAGCCATCGCGCCAGGGCGGACGCCCGCGGGCGACGCAAGCCGTGGATGCGGGGGCTCACCTCGGCCGACGAGCGATCGCGGCTTGTGGCCATCCGCCCCCTCGGCTACGGGAAGATCGTGTCGTTTGCGGACGTCGCTCCACCCCGCCGAGCGAAGAGGAGGGCCGCGAAGCGCCCATGAAGGTTCAAGTCGAAGAGATCAGCCCCACCCGTCGAAAGATCGCCGTCGAGATCCCGGCCGAGCGCGTGGCGAGCGAGTTCGATCGGGCGTTTCGCTCGGTGTCGCAGAGCGCGCGCATCAAGGGATTTCGCCCAGGCCGCGTGCCTCGGCCGATCCTGGAGCGCTACTTCGGCGAGGACGTGCGCAACCGGGTCGCCACGAGCCTGGTGGGCGAGGGGATCCGGTCCGCCGTCGCCGAGGCCAAGCTCGACGTCGTCTCGCAGCCCGAGCTCGACATCGAGTCGCTGAGCGAGAACGACGCGCTGCGCTTCTCGGCGACGGTCGACGTACGCCCCGAGCTCGGGGCGATCGACACCAGCGGGCTCACGATCGAGCGCCCGCGGGTGGTGATCGGCGACGAGCAGGTCGATCAGGTGCTCGAGCAGCTTCGAGCGCGCTACGCCGAGCTGGTGCCGATCGAGGACCGCACCGACGTCGGCCGCGGCGACTTCGCCAACGTGCAGATCTCCGTCGAGTGCGACGGGGAGGCCGTTCCCGGCATGGCCGTCGAGTCGGCTAATGTCGAGGTCGCCGGTGGGAAGCTGCCGCCCGAGGTCGAGGAGCGGCTGGCCCTGGCACGAGTCGGGGAGACATTCGTGGTGGACGCCGATGCGCCGGACGGGGCACCGCCGGAGATCGCGGGCAAGACGCTGCGTTTCACCGTGACGGTGCGGTCGATCGCCGAGCGCCGCCTGCCGGCGCTGGACGACGAGTTCGCCAAGGACCACGGCGACTGCGAGACGCTCGCCGAGGTGCGCGGCCGGATCGCCGAGCATCTCGACCGAGAGGCCCAGCACCGCGCCGACGGCGTGGTTCGCGACCGCCTGGTCGAGCGGCTCCTCGAGCGCCACCCGTTCGATGCGCCGGCCACCATGGTCGAGCGCAGGGTCGAGGATCTGCTGCGCGAGCTGCAGATGGATCTCGCCGGGCGTGGGCTGCGCCTGTCGAGCGCGGAGCACGAGACCGAGGCGCGCGAGAAGCTGCGGCCGCGCGCCGAGCGCGACGTGCGAGCGGGGCTCCTGCTCGACGTCTTGGCTGGCCAGCTCGAGGTGGAGGTGGGTGACGACGAGCTCGCCGAGCGCATCGGACGGGTGCTGGCCGCGGCCGGGAGCCACCGTGAGCAGATGCGCGAGCACTACGCGCAGGAGCACGCCCGTGACGCGGTGCGCTCCGAGCTGCGCCGGGTCAAGGCGCTAGAGAAGCTGGTCGGCCTTGCCGCTATTGACGATGGGGAGCCCCAGCCGCAGGGATGAATCGCGTTGCTCGGGCGTAGCGAAACGTCTAGGATTTCGAAGGTGGTGACGATGCCGTCGATCGGAGAGCGGAATTGAACGGTCAACTCGTTCCCATGGTGGTCGAGCAGACCGGTCGAGGAGAGCGAGCCTACGACATCTTTTCGCGGCTGCTCAAGGATCGCATCGTGTTCCTGGGCACCCAGGTGACCGACGAGATCTCCAACCTGGTGATCGCGCAGATGCTCTTTCTCGAGTCCGAGGATCCCGAGAAGGACATCCATTTCTACATCAACTCCCCTGGGGGATCCGTCTCGGCCGGCCTCGCGATCTACGACACCATGCAGTACATCCGCCCGCCGGTCTCGACCCTGTGCCTCGGGCAGGCGGCGAGCATGGGCGCGCTGCTGCTGGCGGCCGGTGAGAAGGGCAAACGCTTTGCGCTTCCCTACGCCAGGATCATGATCCACCAGCCCTTGGGGGGCGCCCAGGGGCAGGCCACGGACATCGACATCCAGGCCCGCGAGATCCTCCGGGTCCGCGAGCAGCTCAACAACGTCATCGCCAAGCACACCGGTCAGAGCCTCAAGCGGATCGAGCGGGACACAGACCGCGACTTCTACATGACCAGCAAGCAGGCGGTCGAGTACGGGATCGTCGACGAGGTGATTGTCGCGCGCTCCAAGAAGGCCTAGGGGGTTCCATGGCGAAACACGGCGACGACCGGTCGGGCAATCTGGTCTGCTCCTTCTGCGGCAAGAGCCAGGACGAGGTCCGCAAGCTGATCGCCGGGCCGACCGTCTACATCTGCGACGAGTGCATCGACCTTTGCAACGACATCATCGCGGAGGAGTGTGACCAGGACGAGAGCGTCGCGTCGGGGTCGGCGGTTCCCAAGCCGTCCGAGATCAAGAAGGTTCTCGACCAGTACGTGATCGGCCAGGAGCGCGCCAAGAAGATCCTCGCCGTAGCGGTGCACAACCACTACAAGCGGATCGACTCCCAGCTGGTCACCGGTGACGTCGAGCTGCAGAAGTCGAACATCATCCTGATCGGCCCGACCGGCTCCGGCAAGACGCTGCTCGCGCAGACGCTGGCTCGCTTCCTGCAGGTGCCCTTTGCCATCGCCGATGCCACCTCGCTCACGGAGGCCGGCTACGTGGGCGAGGACGTCGAGAACATCATCCTCTCGCTGCTGCAGAACGCCGACTACGACGTCGAGAAGTGCCAGCGCGGCATCGTCTACATCGACGAGATCGACAAGATCGCCCGCAAGGGGGACAACCCGTCGATCACCCGCGACGTTTCGGGCGAGGGGGTCCAGCAGGCGCTGCTCAAGATCATCGAGGGGACCACTGCCTCGGTGCCGCCCAAGGGAGGCCGCAAGCACCCGCAGCAGGAGTTCCTCCAGGTCGACACGACGAACATCCTGTTCATCTGCGGTGGGGCCTTCGTCGGGCTCGAGGACATCATCCGCCGGAGAGTCGGGCTCAAGGCCGTGGGCTTCGGAGCCGAGATTCGCAAGCGAGACGACCGCAGCGTGAGTGACTTGCTGCACGACGTGCAAACCGAAGACCTCCTGAAGTTCGGGCTGATCCCCGAGTTCGTGGGTCGTCTGCCGATGATCGCGACCCTCGAGGAGCTCGACGAGCAGGCCCTGGTGCGGATCCTGCGCGAGCCGAAGAACGCGCTCACCCGGCAGTACTCCAAGCTCTTCGAGATGGAGAACGTCCATCTGAAGTTCACCGACGGAGCGCTCACCGCGATCGCCCGTGAAGCGCTCAAGCGCAAGTCGGGGGCGCGGGGCCTGCGGGCGATCATGGAAAACGTGATGCTCGACATCATGTACGACATCCCCTCGCAGCCGAACATCAAGGAGGTGTTGATCTCCGAGGAGGTCATCACTCACCGCGAGCAGCCCATCGTTCTCTACCAAAAGGCCGCCGAGACGGCGTGAGGGCCGCGTAGATGCTCTTCCGCAACGAGAAGGACAAGAAGGAGCCCGGCGGCGACGACCCGAAGGGCGGCCTCCGCGTGCCGCTGCTCCCGCTGCGCGACATCATCGTCTTCCCGCACATGGTCGTGCCCCTGTTCGTCGGCCGACAGAAGTCCATCCGCGCGCTCGAGGAGGCGATGAACCGGCAGAAGTTCATCCTGCTCGCCGCACAGAAGGACGCCAAGACGAACGAGCCCGCCGAGGCTGACATCTATCGCGTGGGAACGCTGGGCACCGTGGTCCAGCTCCTGCGCCTGCCCGACGGCACGGTCAAGGTTCTGGTCGAGGGCAAGAAGCGCGCGCGCATCCAGCGCTACGTTCCCAACCCCGACTACTTCCTGGTCGAGGTGGAGGAGATCGAGGAGGTCTGCGCCCAGACCACCGAGATCGAGGCGCTGTGCCGCAGCGTGAACTCGACCTTCGAGAGCTACGTCAAGCTCAATAAGAAGATACCGCCCGAGATGATCATGTCCGTCGCGTCGATCACCGATCCGGCGCGCCTGGCGGACACGATCGTCGCCCATCTCGGCATCAAGCTGGAGGACAAGGAGGCCCTTCTCGAGGCCGTCGATCCGGCGCAGCGCCTGGAGAAGGTGCTCGGCTACATGCGGTCGGAGATCGAGATCCTCGAGGTCGAGAAGCGCATCCGTACTCGCGTCAAGAAGCAGATGGAGAAGACGCAGAAGGAGTACTACCTCAACGAGCAGATGCGCGCGATCCAGAAGGAGCTCGGCGAGAAGGACGAGTTCAAGAACGAGATCCAGGAGCTGGAGGAGAAGATCAAGGCGCGGAAGATGACTCCGGAGGCCCAGGAGAAGGCCGAGAAGGAGCTGCGCAAGCTGAAGATGATGTCGCCGATGTCCGCCGAAGCGACGGTGGTCCGCAACTACATCGATTGGCTGATCTCGCTTCCGTGGAACGACTTCACCGAGGACAAGCTCGACATCGGCGAGGCCGAGAAGGTGCTCGAGGAGGACCATTACGGCCTCGAGAAGGTCAAGCAGCGGATCCTCGAGTACCTCGCGGTGCAGAGCCTGGTCGGAGAGCTCAAGGGGCCCATCCTGTGCCTCGTCGGCCCCCCGGGCGTCGGCAAGACCTCGCTCGGCAAGTCCATCGCGCGGGCGACGGGCCGTAAGTTCGTCCGCGTCTCGCTCGGCGGGGTGCGCGACGAGGCGGAGATCCGTGGTCACCGGCGCACCTACATCGGGGCGCTGCCCGGCAAGGTGATCCAGTCGATGAAGAAGGCGGGGTCGAACAACCCGGTCTTCCTGCTCGACGAGATCGACAAGATGTCGACCGACTTCCGCGGAGACCCGTCGTCGGCGCTGCTCGAGGTGCTCGACCCGGAGCAGAACACGACGTTCAACGACCATTACCTCGACGTCGACTACGACCTCTCCAAGGTGATGTTCATCACCACGGCCAACGCCCTGGAGCGCATCCCGCGGCCGCTGCAGGACCGCATGGAGATCATCCGGATCGCCGGCTACACGGAGATCGAGAAGCTCAACATCGCCAAGAAGTACCTGATCCCGAAGGTGCGCAAGCAGAACGGGCTCAAGGACTCCAACATCGAGTTCTCGGACAACGCGATCCTCGGGCTGATCCGCAACTACACCAAGGAGGCGGGGGTCCGGAACCTGGAGCGCGAGCTCGCCGCCGTGTGCCGCAAGGTGGTGGTCGAGGTGGTCAAGGGCGATCGGGAGGCGAGCTTCGTCATCAGCTCGAAGAGCCTCCAGAAGTACCTGGGACCCGAGAAGTTCCGCTACGGGCGTGCGGATCAGGAGCAAAAGATCGGTGTCACCACGGGCTTGGCCTGGACGGACCTGGGTGGCGAGCTGCTCGCCACGGAGGTCGCCGTCGTACCCGGCAAGGGCCGGCTCACGATCACCGGCCGTCTCGGCGAGGTGATGCAGGAATCTGCACAGGCCGCGATGAGCTACGTTCGATCCCGCGCCGACGACCTCGGCCTCGAGCGCGACTTCTACCAAAAGGTCGACATCCACATTCACGTGCCGGAGGGCGCGACGCCCAAGGACGGCCCTTCGGCCGGGATCACGCTGGCGACCTCGCTGGTTTCGGCGCTGGTCAAGATCCCGGTGCGCAGCGACCTGGCGATGACCGGGGAGTTGACGCTGCGCGGCAACGTCCTGCCGATCGGTGGGCTGAAGGAGAAGGTGCTGGCCGCGCACCGTGGCGGAATCAAGCACGTCCTGATCCCGGCAGAGAACGAGAAGGACATCTCGGAGATCCCGGCGTCGATCCTCAAGAGCATCTCGATCGAGCTCGTGCAGCACATGGACCAGGTTCTCCGCAAGGCGCTGGTGCTCGAGGATCCGGAGGCGTTTCTCAAGAAGAAGCCCGTCGAGGTCGCCTCCGAAGCTGAGGCGTTCACGCAGCCCGCCACGACTCCGACCGACGTGGTCACACACTAGATCGGCGCTTCGATGGCCGCTCCCCGGCGCGCGAGACTCGCCCGCGGGGGGTGGAGATGGCGCGGTCACCCGCCGGCCGGCCGGGCGTGGCCCCCGGTGGTGCGAGGGCGGCGCCGGAGAATGCATCCTTGGAGAGCTCGCCGGGGTGCGGCGGTGCAACGTGGCGGGGGCAGCGTTCGGAGCCGAGACGCCGGACGCGAGCCGGTGGCGCGGATGCGTCGGGCTCGAGGCGCCGGGTTTGCGGCAGGTCAGCTCTATTGGTATTCGGGCGGAATTCCGGAGAGGGGGACGAGATGACCAAGGCAGACCTGATCGAGGCGATGGCGACCAAGATCGATCTTCCCAAGACGACGGCCGAGCGGGCCGTGAACTTGATCTTCGACGACATCATCGCCGCCCTCAAGGGCAACGACAAGGTCAACATCTCCGGTTTCGGGACGTTCACGGTCTCAGAGCGCAAGGCGCGCCAAGGACGCAATCCCAAGACCGGCGAGACGATCGAGATCCAGGCCTCCCGGTCGGCCAAGTTCAAGCCGGGCAAGGTGCTCAAGGACTCGCTCAACTGAGTGTGCGCTCGCGCCGGAGCGCCGAGGGCGGGCCGCCGGCGCGGCGGAGCGGGGCGCTCGGGCGGTTAGCTCAGAGGGAGAGCATCGGCCTTACAAGCCGGGGGTCATCCGTTCGATCCGGATACCGCCCATTGCCGTCGGGGCCGGGCTTCCTTGCCGAGGGGCCAGCCGACTGTTAACCACGCCAGCGATTTGCGGGGTCGTAGCTCAGCTGGTTAGAGCGCCGGCCTGTCACGCCGGAGGTCGCGAGTTCGAGCCTCGTCGGCCCCGCTGTCTTCCCCCCTGGCCACGAGCGGTCCGGGCCCATGGGCCCGGCGAGACGAGAGAAGCGAGCAGATGCGGACAACGGTCGTGACTCGCGAGGCCGCCCTCGCACAGCGTCGCTGGTTCCTGCTGGACGCCGAAGGGCGCTCGCTGGGGCGGCTTGCCACGCAGGCGGCCAATCTGCTGCGGGGCAAGGGCAAGCCCACCTTCTCGCCGCACGTCGACTGCGGGGACTTCGTCATCGTGGTCAACGCGAGCAAAGTCCGGCTCACCGGCAGCAAGGCCACGGACAAGATCTACTACCGGCACACGGAGTATCCCGGCGGCCTGCGTTCGAGGACGGCTGGGCAGGTGCTGGCGGAGCGGCCCGAGCGCCTGGTGCGAGACGCGGTGTCCGGAATGCTGCCGAAGAACCGGCTCTCGCGTCGGCTGATCACCAAGCTCAAGGTCTACCCCGGAGCGGATCATCCGCACGGCGCGCAGCAGGCGACCGCGGTCGCCGCCAAGGATTGATCGATCGCCATGGCAGAGCAAGCGCAGGCAATTCAAGCGACGGGAAAGCGCAAGTGCGCGATTGCCCAGGTGCGACTCCTCCCTGGCGAGGGCAGGATCGTGGTCAACCGGCGCCCGCTCGAGGAGTACTTCGGTCGCGAGACCTCGCGGATGATCGTCCACCAGCCTCTCGAGGTGGCGGAGGTTTCCGGGCGCTTCGACGTTGCGGTGAACGTACGCGGCGGCGGCGTGGCGGCACAGGCCTCGGCGATCCGCCATGGCATCTCCCGGGCGCTGCTCGAGGTCGACGCGGGACATCGGCCGGCTCTCAAGAAGGCGGGCTACCTGACGCGCGACTCTCGCGAGGTCGAGCGCAAGAAATACGGTCGGCACAAGGCGCGCAAGCGTCCGCAGTACTCCAAGCGCTGACGCGCTGGCGGGCCGCAGTCCGGCAGGCCGCCGCGGCGAGGGGGATTCGGCCCCTCAGGCTCGGCTGGGCGCCGCGCGGATGCTGCCAGTGGGCTGGAGGCATCCGCAAGATCTGGCGAGGCGCTTCTCCGGTGGACCGCCTTGCCACGGGAGGGCTGTAGGAAATGGACGCGACCAGGGTCGCGATTCTCGGGGCGACCGGCTACGCGGGGATCGAGTTGGTCCGTCTGGTTGCTGGCCATCCCCGGCTGGAGCTGGCCTTCGCCAGCTCGGAGCAGTACGCCGGCCGCGCGCTGCGCTCGGTCTACCCCTTCCTCGGCCGCGCGGGAGACTTGGTGCTAGAGCCGCTCCAAGTCGACCGCGCCTGCTCGGAGGCCGAGGTCGTCTTTGCCTCCCTGCCGCACGGCAAGGCGGCCGCGACCGTCGCGGCGGTCCTCGCGCGGGGACGCTGCGTCGTCGATCTTTCCGCCGACTTCCGCTTGCACGATCGGGGAACCTTCGAGCGGATCTACGGGATCGACCATCCCGCCCCAGCGCTGCTCGGCTCGGCCGTCTATGGCCTCACCGAGGTGCATCGCATGGATCTGCGCGGGGCGTCGCTGGTGGCCAATCCGGGCTGCTATCCGACCGGCGCTCTTCTCGGCATCCTGCCGTTGGTCCGGGCGGGCCTGGCGATCGGCTCGATCGTGGTCGATGCCAAATCCGGTACGAGCGGCGCGGGACGCGCCGCGCAGACCGACCTGCTCTTCAGCGAGGTGAACGACAACCTGCGGGCCTACAAGGTCGGAACGCACCGGCACGCTCCCGAGATGGATCAGGAGATCGCCGAAGCCACCGCCGAATCACCCCCCACGACGTTCTTCGTGCCCCACCTGGTGCCCATGACCCGCGGCATCCTCTCGACGATCTACCTGTCGTGTCGCGGCGTCGCCGAGGATCGCGTGTCCGACCTGTTCGAGGCGGCCTACCGCGACGAGCCGTTCGTCGATCTGCTCGGCGCGGGCGCCTTTCCCGAGGTGCGCGACGTGCGGGGAAGCAACCGCTGCGCGATCGGCTGGCGCGTCGACCAGCGTGCCGGGCTCGCCGTCGTGGTCACGGCGATCGACAACCTGATCAAGGGCGCCGCCGGCCAGGCGCTGCAGAACCTGAATGTCATGCTGGGCTTCCCCGAGACGACGGGCCTGGAGGCACTCGCGCTGGTCCCTTGAGAGGCTGGGTGTCGCTCGGCCGTGTCCGGCGATACGCCGGGGGTGCGACGGGAGTCGGCGCTCGAGCGCCCGGCGGTGTGGCGCGGTGCCCGCGAGTCTCAGTCGGTTCCGAGGAAGAAGATCACGCCGATCGCCGCGAAGATCGCGTTGGCCGACCACGCCGCCAAGAGCGGCGGCAGGACGCCGCTTCGACCCAGGCTCGTAGTGAGGGCGAGGACCACCCAGTAGCTGAAGCCTACCACAAGCGCGGCTCCCACGTTCGCGGCCACGCTCGAGCCCCGACTCGGACGCACCGCCAGGGGTACGGCCACGAGCGCCATCACCAGGCTGACGAACGGCACGGCGAGCTTCAGCCAGAGGTCGACCGTCGCGTCCGTGGTGTCGATGCCCTTGCGGTGCAGGTCACGGATCTCGTCGAGCAGCGCGGCGAAGCTCAGGTCGTTGGGGTCGCGAAGCACCGCCCCCAGGTCCTCGGGGGTCTCGGTGATCCCGGCCGCCCTCGAGCCGAGGGGGCGGGTCTCGAGGGCACCGTCCGGCGCGATCAAGACCTCGGAGGCGTCGCTCGCTTCCCACTCGCTTCCCGTCCAGGTCGCCAGGCGAACGACGACGATCCGCGCCAAGCGAAAGCTCCCGTCGAACTCGTACCGGGTCAGCCCGTGCACCTGGCTTCGCCGGGCGTCGAAGCGGTCGACGTTCGTGAAGCTCTCCTTGCCGTGGTACCAAATCGCGGTCTCGGCGAAATGGCCGCGGAGCTGCTTCTTCTTGATCTTCACGTGCTCGATGTAGTGCGCGCGCAGGAGGCTGGGCGGAACCACGTACTCGTTCCACGCCAGCGCGGCGACCGATATGCCCAGGCCGGCGAGCAGCACGGGCGCGGCCATCTGCCAGAGGCTGATGCCGCAGGCGCGCATCGCCATCAGCTCGTTGCGCTTGGCGAGGTTGCCCAGCCCCAGGAGGGTCCCGGCCAAGACGGCGACCGGCACGATCTCGGTCACGATCCGAGGGGTCTTGAGTAGGAAGTAGGCGAGGACCAGCCCCGCGCTGGCGCCGTGCCCGAGGAAGCCCCGGAAGCGCTCGAAGAAGTCGATGCAAAGATACAGGGCGATGAATCCGCCCAGGCAGAGGGCGACGGAGCGGCCAAACTCTCCGAGCAGGTAGCCCGCGACGGTGGGGAGCCAGCGGGCCGCCATCACGGTCCGGTGCGGCGCGCCGCCGCGGTCAGGTGGGAGAGCATGCGGTCCACGGTGTCGGACAGACGATCCTCGAGCGCCCGGGCGCGGCTCTCGCGTGCCTCGCGCAGGAAGAGCACGCACCCGAGCGCGCCGAGGACCAGGTTCGGCGTCCACAGGGCGACGGCGATGGGTACGCGCCCCTTTCCGCCGAGGGCTTCCGCCGCGGACAGCATGAGGTAATAGGCGAGGATCACCACCAGGCTCACGGCCAGTCCGCGCGAGCGCACGGCGCGTACCGGCTGGAGCCCGAGGGGTACGCCGAGGAGCGCAAACACCAGGCAGGCGAAGGGTACGGAGAACCGGCGCTGGACCTCGACCTGCTCGACGAAGCTCGGCTGGTCGTGGAGGGCCAGGTCCGCGATGCGCGAGCGGAGTTCGGCGAGCGACAGCTCACTGGGGTCACGATCACGGTTGTCCCGGTGGCCCAGGGCCTCGCCCAGGTCGAGCGAGACGTCGTACGAGCTGAAGTCGGTCTTGTGGTAATCGCCGCGCTCGGTTTCGGCGGTGTAGATGACGCCGTCGTGGAGGCGCAGGTCGACGGACTTCGCGTCCTCGTTCGCGATCAGCGTCCCGCTGCGCGCCACCACCGTGTTGCGCTCGCTGGGGTTTCGCCGGTCGGAGATCAGGATCCGCTTCAGCTGGTTGCCGGGCGGCTCGATCTGGTCGACGTAAATCACCAGGTCCTTGAACTCGTCGTTGAAGACGTGTTCCTTCAAGCCTACGGTGGCGCGGCTGCGGGCGAGCTGGAAGAGGCCGTTTCGCAGGGCCGCATTGCCCCAGGGGCGGGTGTAGATGGACACCAGCAGAGAGATCCCCCAGACGGCGACGGCGAACAGGGCGATGGGCGCGGCGAACTGGTAGAGGCTGATGCCGCAGGAGCGCAGTGCCGTGAACTCGCTGTCCGCCGATAGCCGCCCGCAGGCCATGAGGCAGGCCAGCAGAAGCGCCATCGGCACGGTGACCTCGAGAAACGCGGGGAGGATGTACGAGAACAGCTTGAGGATCTCGAGGGCCGGAACGCCGCGGTTCACCACCAGCTCGATCAGCTTCATGATCCGAGCGATGAGCAGGATGAACGTGAAGAGCGCCAGCCCGGCGACGAACGGTGCGAGAACCTGCAGGAATACGTAGCGGTGAAGCGTTCGCCCCATGGGCCCGGACGGAGCATGCTAGCCGAGCCGTTCGGGGGTGTAAAACGAGCAGCACCCGCACGGGGTGTGGGGCGAGTGGCCACGCCGCGCGGGCGCGAGCCCTACCTCGCGTGCGGCCGCCACGCGGTGCGCGCCTTTCTCGCTGCCCGTCCGGGCGCGGTGGCACGGGTCCTCGTCGCGCGGGGCACCCCCGAGTGGCTCGAGGCCGAGCTGCGCAACGCGAGGCTGACGGCGGAGCGAACGGAGCCCGCCGTCCTCGAGCGGCTGGCCGGGGGCTTGCCCCATCAAGGGGTCGTCGCGCTCGGCGAGCCACCTGCTGCCCTCCCACTGGAGGGAGTTCGGCCGGAGCGGTTTCCGCTGCTGGTCGCCTTCGACGGGGTGACCGATCCACGCAACGTCGGAGCGGTGATGCGCTCTGCCGAGGCCGCAGGTGTCGCAGCCGTGATTCTGCCCCGAGACCGCAGCCCCGGCTGGGCGCCGGCTCTGGTGAAGGCCGCCGCCGGCGCGGTCGAGTGGCTGCCCGTAGCTCATGTGACCAACCTCGCTCGGGCGTTGACGACGCTGCGCGAGAGGGGCTACTGGGTCGTCGGGCTAGACGCGGCGGCAGTGGACGATCTCTACGACCCCGGAGCGGTGCCGGGCTTGCCCTGCGTGCTGGTCGTCGGGGCCGAGGACAGTGGCATCCGACCGCTGATCCGACGCTCGTGTCATCGGCTGCTCCGCATCCCGATGGAGGGCCGCACCGAGTCGCTGAACGTCTCCGTGGCCTCTGCGCTTGCGCTCTTCGAGCTCCGACGGCTCTTCCGCTTGGGCGCTCTGGGCGCCTGAGAGCGGCCGTGTATTCGCCGGATGCCTTTGGGCGGTCGGTCCCTCGGGGCGCATCCTTGCGGTCGGCGAGCAAGGGGCGGCTGTGGTTGCTCCTGGCGCGCGCGCAGCGGCGCGCCGGACGCGCAGCGCGGCCAACTTGACAGTGCTTTTGGAGCAATGGTAAGAACGCCGGTTGACTCCGCTTCCGAGGGAGTGCCATCCGGCCTTCCCTTCGATGTGGGATTTGGGGTGAATCGCTAGGGAAATCGAATACATAGAGTTCCGAACCGCTCCGGTGCCGAGGGCCGATGTAGCTCAACGGTAGAGCAACTGATTTGTAATCAGTAGGTTGTCGGTTCGACTCCGATCATCGGCTGCGGACCCGTCGGGGTCAGGGGAGAGGTACCCAAGTGGCCAACGGGAGCAGACTGTAAATCTGCCGGCGAACGCCTTCGGAGGTTCGAATCCTCCCCTCTCCATGGAATTCGCAGGATGGCTCGGCAGGAGCCGGAAAAAGCGGTGACCGACGGCAGCCGGGGCGGCAGGATCTGGTGAGTGCGATTGCCGCGCAGTGCGGCGGCGGCGACGGACAGGGGGTCGATCGACGAGGTGGAACGGGCGAGCCTGGGTGACGCGGAAGGCCGGCCGGTCCACCGGGAAGTCGGGCGGGAGTAGCTCAGCTGGTTAGAGCACGAGCCTTCCAAGCTCGGGGTCGCGGGTTCGAATCCCGTTTCCCGCTCTCAGGTCGCAGGGAACCAGACGGCAAGAGGCAGGGGCGGATCCAGCGAGGTGCGCTGGTGCCGTCCGGGAGTCGCAGGGGCGGTCGATGAACACGGGCGGGCTTCGATTGACCCGAGGAGCGGATTGCAGCGTCGAAAACAGGCCCAGGTAGCTCAGTTGGCAGAGCACGTCCTTGGTAAGGACGAGGTCGGCGGTTCGATCCCGCTCCTGGGCTCGTCGGAGAGGTTGGGCAAGCGATGAGAGATCTGGTCGCGCTCGCGTGCGAGGATTGCAAGCGTCGAAACTACACGACCACGAGGAACAAGAAGCGGACCACGGAGAAGCTGGGAATGAAGAAGTTCTGCCCGGCGTGCCGGGGGCACCGCCAGCACAAGGAAGCCAAGGTCTGACCGAGGATCGGCGGCGCGAGGGCACAGGGCGCAGGCCTCGACCGGCCCGGGATGTGGTGCTGCTCGTCCGGGGGACGACGGCGAGGGTAGGCGGCTCCAGATGGACACGTCGAGAGCGCGATCGGCACCGTTCGGGGGTCAGTAGCTCGAATTGGTTAGAGCACCGGACTCCAAATCCGGGGGTTGCAGGTTCGAGTCCTGCCTGGCCCGTCGGCTCCGCGGCGATGGCGACCGGCGGCGATGCGGTTTCGGTGTCGAGTGCGGGTCGGGCCGCGGCGAGACGAGGCGAAGCGAGAGCAGACGGCGAGGCGCGAGTGCGCAATACGACGGAAGAAAGACCGGGCGACAAGTCGGCGGGTGGGCTCAAGGAGTGGCTCTCGTTCGGCCCACGCTCCGTGGAGTTCACCAAGGAGGCTTGGCAGGAGCTGCGCAAGGTTCACTGGCCTACGCCAAAGGAGACCTACGCGGCCACCGTGATCGTCGTCGTCGTCGTCCTGGTCGTCGCCCTGTTCCTCGGGCTGGTGGACTTCGGGCTGTCTTTTGCCATGCGTCACATCCTCAATCAGGGATGAGTTCGAGTTCGATGAGCGAAGTGGAGGCAGAGCAGGCGACCGCCGAGGCCGGGGCCGTTCATCCGGGCCGCTGGTACGTCGTGCACACGTATTCCGGCTTCGAGGCCAAGGTGAAGGCTTCGCTCGACGAGCGGCGCCGCGGCGAGGTCGCCAAGAAGCGCTCGGAAGTGGCTACGCTGCAGGCGAAGTCGGGCCGAACGGATCGAGACGAGGCCCAGATCCAGGCACTGCAGCGAGCGATCGAAGAGCTCGAGTCCTTCCGCGAGGTGCTCGTGCCGGCGGAGAAGGTGGTCGAGCTCGTCAAGGGAAACAAGCGTACGTCGACGCGCAAGTTCTTCCCCGGCTACATTCTGATCCACGTCGGCATCCTCGGGGACTTCCTCAAGGCGTTCATCAAGTCGACGCCGCGCGTGACCGGGTTCGTCGGAGGCACCGACGACCCGCCGGCGATCAGCGAGGCCGAGGTCCGGGAGATCACGCAGCGCATGGAAGAGGGCGCTGCGAAGCCCAAGCCCAAGGTCCTCTTCGAGAGTGGCGAGAACGTCAAGGTGATCGACGGCCCGTTCCAGGACTTCAACGGCGTCGTCGAGGAGGTGAAGCCCGAGAAGGGCAAGCTCCGCGTCCTGATCAGCATCTTCGGCCGGGCGACGCCGGTCGAGCTCGATTTCGTCCAGGTGGAGAAGGCCTAGCCGGAGCTCCGGCGGCGCCCTCCCGTCCCGCCCGTGGTCGCACGGGCGAGCGAGGCAGCCAAGGTGGCGAAGAAAGTCATCGCAGAAGTCAAGCTACAGATTCCAGCGGGTGCGGCCAATCCGAGCCCGCCGGTCGGGCCCGCGCTCGGCCAGCGCGGCGTCAACATCATGGAGTTCTGCAAGGCTTTCAACGCGCAGACGCAGGCCCAGGCCGGGCTGATCATCCCCGTGATCATCACGGTCTACGCCGACCGCTCCTTCACCTTCATCACGAAGACGCCCCCGGCATCGATCCTCCTCAAGAAGGCGGCCGGCCTGGAGAAGGGCTCGGGCGAGCCGCGCAAGAAGATGGTGGGCAAGGTCACGCGTGCGCAGGTTCGGGAGATCGCCAAGCTCAAGCTGCCCGACCTGACGGTGAGCTCCCTGGAGGCGGCCGAGCGCACCGTGGAAGGCACCGCACGCAGCATCGGCCTCGAGGTCGTCGGCTGAGGTCGGAGCCCGGCTGGGGCCGAGGGCGGGACACGTCGGGAAGGAATGCGATGGCAAGAGCGAGCAAGCGGCACCGCGCCGCGGTGGAGAAGGTGGACCGGACCAAGCGCTACGCGCTCGAGGAGGCGCTCCAGCTGGCTCTCGAGATGCCGGCCGCGAAGTTCGACGAGACGGTCGAGCTCGCGGTGCGCCTGGGCGTCGACCCACGACAGGCCGACCAGAACGTGCGCGGCACCTGCCAGCTGCCGCACGGGACCGGTCGCTCGGTGCGCGTCTTGGTGTTTGCCAAGGGGGACAAGGTTCGCGAGGCGCAGGAGGCCGGTGCCGACTACGCCGGCGGCGAAGACCTGGCGAGCAAGATCACCGGTGAGAACTGGCTGGAGTTCGACAAGGCGATCGCCACGCCCGACATGATGGCGGTGGTCGGCAAGCTCGGCAAGGTGCTCGGGCCGCGTGGGCTGATGCCGAACCCGAAGGTCGGGACCGTGACCATGGACGTCGCCAAGGCGGTCCGCGAGCTCAAGGCCGGAAAGGTGGAGTACCGGGTCGAGAAGGCCGGCATCGTGCACGTGCCGATCGGCAAGCGCTCCTTCGGCTTCGAGAGGCTTCTCGAGAACGCCAACGCGGTGCTGGGGAGCCTGGCTCGCGCCAAGCCGTCCACGGCGAAGGGGACGTACGTGAGGTCGGTCGCCGTGGCGACGACGATGGGCGCGGGAGTCAAGGTGGACCCGCTCTCGACCAAAGCCGCGGCCTGACGGGGACGGAGCGAGAACCGTGAGACTTCAGGAGAAGGAAAGCGTCGTCGAGGGTCTGCGCGAGCGCCTCGGGCGGGCCTCGGTGGCCGTGCTCGCGGTGCCGCGTGGCTTGAACGTGGCCCAGGTCACCAAGCTGCGCCGACGAGTCCGCGAGCTGGACGGCGAGTACAAGATCGCGAAGAACAGCCTGGCCATCCGGGCGGTGGGCGAGACGGGGTTTGCGGCGCTGACGGAGCTCCTCGAGGGCCCGACGGCGCTGGTGTTGGGCTACGGCGACCCCGTGGCGATCGTCAAGGAGATGGTCGCGTACTCGGCCGAGAACAGCCAGCTCCTCGAGATCAAGGGGGCGGTCCTCGACGGCCAGCTCTTCGGTCGCGAGGAGGTGGACCAGCTGGCGAGTCTCGGAGGGAAGGATCAGCAGCGGGCCAGGCTGGTCGGAGTGCTGGCCGCGCCGGCGTCGCGTCTCGTCCGTACGTTGAACGAACCCGGGGCGGCGCTCGCCCGGGTCTTGGCGGCCAGGGCCGAGGGCGGGGCTCCGGCGGCCGACTGATGTCGGGGTCGTTTGGGCCGGTAGGCCAAAGCGCGATTCCATGAGACGTCGAGCCGGCGATCGGTCGGCTCGCATCGAGGAGAGGTCATGTCCATCACCGCGGAGAAGATGAACGAGATCGTTGACACACTCTCGAACCTGACCATTCTGGAGGTGTCCCAGCTGGTCAAGACCCTCGAGGAGAAGTGGGGCGTGTCGGCGGCTGCGCCGGTCGCAATCGCGGCCGCCGCCGGGGCGGCAGCCGGTGGGGCAGCGGCTCCGGCCGTCGAGAAGGACGAGTTCACCGTGGTCCTCAAGGGGTCCGGTGAGAAGAAGATCCAGGTGATCAAGGTCGTCCGTGAGCTGACCGGCCTGGGCCTCAAGGAGGCCAAGGATCTGGTCGACGGCGCGCCCAAGCCGGTGAAGGAGGGCGTGAGCAAGGCGGAGGCCGAGGACATGAAGAAGAAGCTCGAGGAGGCTGGCGGCACTGTCGAGCTACAGTAGGTTCGTCGCGGCTTTGTCCGCGACGAGACATGTTCGTCGATTTCGAGCGGGCGGGGGTCCGAAGGGCTCCCGTGCGCCCTTTTTTTCGTCGCCCGCCGGTGTCGGCGGGCACCCCGCGTGCGGTCGAGCCCCGTGGCGATCCGGCCGGGAGGTAGGAGCTTAGATGGCGGCTCAAGTTGCGAACAATTTTCGGCCAAGGCGCAACTTCGGCAAGATCAAGAAGGTCGTCGACATCCCCAATCTCATCGAGATCCAGCGGCGGTCGTACGACGAGTTCCTCCAGAAGGACGCCTCCCCCCCAGAGCGCAAGAACGTCGGTCTGCAGGCGGTCTTCAAATCGGTCTTTCCGATCAAGGACTTCAATGACACCGCCGAGCTCGACTTCGTCGGCTACGCGATCGGCGAGCCGAAGTTCGACATCGACGAGTGCCACCAGCGAGGCAACAACTTCGCGGCACCGCTGAAGGTGACCGTCCATCTGGTCATCTACGACGTCGATCCCGAGACCGGGAGCCGTTCGATCAAGAACGTCAAGGAGCAGGAGGTCTACTTCGGCGAGATCCCGCTCATGACCTCGAACGGCACCTTCATGATCAACGGGACGGAGCGCGTCATCGTCTCGCAGCTCCACCGCTCGCCGGGTGTCTTCTTCGACGACGACAAGGGCAAGACGCATGCCTCGGGCAAGCTGCTCTACAAGGCGCGCATCATTCCCTATCGAGGATCGTGGATCGACTTCGAGTTCGACCCGCGCGACATCATCTTCGTGCGCATCGACCGGCGGCGGAAGTTCCACGCTACTGTGCTGCTGCGGGCTCTCGGCATGACGACCGAGGATCTGCTGAATTACTTCTACAAGAAGGACTCCATCCTTCTCGATGGCAATAAGGCGAGCCGTGTCTTTCGGCCGGAGCTGCACCTCGGGATCAAGCTGAGCCGTGACGTTCGCCACCCCGAGACGAACGAGATCCTGGTCAAGGAGGGGCGCAAGCTCACGAAGGGGTCGATTCGCCAGCTCGAGAACGCCGGCGTGGAGATCCTGCCGATGGTGCGCGAGGAGGTCGTCGGGAAGATCTCGGCGCACGATCTCGCCGACCCCAAGACCGGCGAGGTCATCGTCGAGTGCAACCAGGAGATCACGCCGGCGATCCTGGATCGGCTCGCGGAGTGCGGCATCGAGCGCTTCGAGGTGCTTTTCCTCGAACTCTCCGGGCCCTACCTGCGCAACACGATGCTCCAGGACAAGATCGGCAGCCCGGACGAGGCGATCGTCGAGATCTACAAGCGCCTGCGTCCGGGAGACCCGCCGACCCGCGAGACCGCACGCACGTTCTTCGACAACCTCTTCTTCAACAAGGACCGCTACGACCTCTCCAAGGTCGGACGCCTCAAGCTGAACCACAAGCTGCGCTTGGACGCGCCGCTCGAGCAGGGAACCCTGCGGGCGACCGACATCCTGGAGGTCGTGCGCTACCTGATCGACCTGAAGAACGGCGACGGCCAGGTCGACGACATCGACCACCTCGGCAATCGACGCGTCCGTGCGGTGGGCGAGCTGGTCGAGAATCAATACCGCATCGGCCTGGTCCGGATGGAGCGTGCGATCAAGGAGCGCATGAGCCTGCAGGACATCGAGACGCTGATGCCGCAGGAGCTGATCAATTACAAGCCGGTGGCGGCGGTCATCAAGGAGTTCTTCGGATCCTCGCAGCTCTCGCAGTTCATGGACCAGACGAACCCGCTCTCCGAGGTGACGCACAAGCGGCGGCTCTCGGCGCTCGGACCCGGTGGCCTCACCCGCGAGCGGGCGGGATTCGAGGTGCGCGACGTGCACACCACGCACTACGGGCGCGTGTGTCCCATCGAGACGCCGGAAGGTCCGAACATCGGACTGATCGCGTCGCTCTCGACGTACGCGCGGGTGAATGACTACGGCTTCGTGGAGACTCCCTACCGGAGGGTGGATGCGGCTCGGGTGACCGACGACATTCGCTACCTCTCGGCCCTCGAGGAGGAAGACCACGTGATCGCCCAGGCGAACGCGCCGATCGACTCGCAGGGTCGATTCCAGGCCGATCGCGTCTCGGCGCGCACGGGAGGCGAGTTCCAGCAGGTCGGACCCGATCGGCTCGAGTTCATGGACGTCTCCCCCAATCAGCTGGTCTCGGTCGCGGCATCGTTGATCCCGTTCCTCGAGAACGACGACGCGAATCGAGCCCTGATGGGCTCGAACATGCAGCGGCAGGCGGTACCCCTCCTGCGGACCGACGCTCCGCTGGTCGGAACCGGCATGGAGCGGGTGGTGGCGCGCGATTCCGGCGTGACCGTGCTGGCCAGGCGGGAAGGCGTGGTCGAGAGCGTCGACGCGACGCGAGTCGTGATCCGCGCCGACAAGCCGCGGTCGGACGGGAGCGACACCGGGATCGACATCGAGCCGCTGATCAAGTTCCAGCGCTCGAACCAGAGCACCTGCGTCAATCAGAAGCCCGTGGTTCGGGTGGGCGACCGTGTCCGGGCCGGCGACGTGATCGCCGACGGGCCGGCCACAGAGCTCGGCGAGCTCGCGCTGGGGCGCAACGTCCTCGTCGCGTTCATGCCGTGGGGTGGCTACAACTTCGAGGACTCGATCCTGATCAGCGAGCGTGTGGTCAAGGAAGACCTCTTCACCTCGATCCACATCGAAGAGTTCGAGTGCGTGGCCCGGGACACCAAGCTCGGTCCCGAGGACATCACCAGAGACATCCCGAACGTGGGCGAAGAGGCGCTGGCCAACCTCGACGAGTCCGGGATCATCCGCATCGGCGCGGAGGTCCGACCGGGCGACATCCTGGTCGGCAAGATCACCCCCAAGGGCGAGACGCAGCTCTCGCCCGAGGAAAAGCTGCTCCGGGCGATCTTCGGCGAGAAGGCCGGCGAGGTGCGCGACACCTCGCTCAAGGTTCCGCCGGGCGTCGAGGGGACGGTGATCGAGGCGCGGGTGTTCTCGCGCAAGGGCGTGACCAAGGACGAGCGGTCGCAGCAGATCGAGGCGGACGAGATCGCCCGGCTGCGCAAGAACGAGGAGGATCAGGTTCGCATCGTGCGCGAGACCACTCAGCGCAAGATGCGCAAGCTCCTGACCGGCAAGGTGGCGTCCACCAGGCTCGCCGACGACCAGCGCCGTCAGCTGCTCGCCAAGGGCGCGGAGATCACGGCCGAGGACGTCGATCGGATCCCGCCCAACTACTGGGGCGACATCCGAGTGGGCGACGACAGGCTCGAGGGCGAGCTCGAGCGGACCTGCCGCGCGATGCGCGATCAGATCGACGGCCTGCGACGCACGACCGACGAGAAGGTCGCGCGGCTCCAGGGCGGAGACGAGCTGGCTCCGGGCGTCATCAAGATGGTGAAGATCTTCGTCGCCATCAAGCGCAAGATCCAGGTCGGCGACAAGATGGCCGGCCGTCACGGCAACAAGGGCGTCCTCTCGCGCATTCTGCCGGAGGAGGACATGCCCTACCTGGCCGACGGCTCGCCGGTGGACATCGTGCTCAACCCGCTCGGCGTGCCGTCGCGCATGAACGTCGGGCAGATCCTGGAGACCCATCTCGGGTGGGCGGCCCGGGAGCTGGGCCGCAGCCTGGTCTCCTCCGAGAACGGCGACCCCAAGGCGCTGGCGGGACTGCGCAAGCGGCTGCTCGAGCTGTACGGCAAGGAGTGGGAGGAGACCTTCGAGTCGTGCCGCGAGGAGGATCTCGTGACCGCAGCCCGCAAGGCTCGCGATGGCATCCACGTGGCCTCTCCGGTGTTCGACGGAGCGACGGAGGACGAGATCTTCGATCTGCTTCAGGTCGGCGGCCTGCCCGAGACGGGCCAGACGACGCTGTTCGACGGGCGCACGGGCGAGCCGTTCACCCAGCCGGTGACCGTGGGCGTCATCTACATGATGAAGCTCCACCACCTGGTCGACGACAAGATCCACGCGCGATCGACGGGTCCGTACTCGCTCGTGACGCAGCAGCCGCTCGGCGGCAAGGCGCAGTTCGGGGGTCAGCGCCTGGGCGAGATGGAGGTCTGGGCGCTCGAGGCGTACGGGGCCGCCTACACGCTCCAGGAGATGCTCACGGTCAAGTCCGACGACGTGGTGGGGCGAACCCGCATGTACGAGGCCATCGTCAAGGGCGAGAGCGTGCTGGAGCCGGGGCTCCCGGAGTCCTTCAACGTCATGCTCAAGGAGCTGCAGAGCCTGGCGCTCGACGTCGAGCTCCTCGAGGAGGCGCCGCTGGCGGCGCTCGTGGCGGCGAAGCAGGCCTGAGGGACGCGCACGGATCGCAAGAACGGATGATGCCGAGCCCGGCGCAGCGGGAGTCCGAGCCCGCCCGGGCTACGAGGTGAGAGAAGAATGGAAGATCTCTTCAGTCTGTTCGAGAAGCCGAAGAACCCGGTGGCTTTCGGGGCGCTGCGCATCTCGATCGCCTCGCCAGACAAGATCCGCTCCTGGTCGCACGGCGAGGTGAAGAAGCCCGAGACGATCAACTACAGGACGTTCAAGCCCGAGCGCGACGGTCTCTTCTGCGCCAAGATCTTCGGCCCGACCAAGGACTACGAGTGCAACTGCGGCAAGTACAAGCGGATGCGCCACAGGGGCGTGGTCTGCGAGAAGTGCGGCGTCGAGGTCATCCAGAGCAAGGTGCGTCGTGAGCGCATGGGCCACATCGATCTCGCGACGCCGGTGGCTCACATCTGGTTTCTCAAGAGCTTGCCCTCGCGGATCGGCACGGTCGTCGACCTGACCCTCAAGGAGATCGAGAAGATCCTCTACTTCGAGTCGTACGTGGTGATCGACCCGAAGGACAGTGGGCTGGCCAAGCACGAGCTTCTCACCGAGACCAAGTACCGCAAGGCGATCGAGGAGCACGGGCCCGACGGGTTTCGGGCGGAGATGGGCGCCGAGGCGATCCGCGACATGCTGCGGGAAGTCGATGTCGACCAGCTCGCCGACGAGCTGCGCACGGAGATGAAGGAGGCGACGAGCGAGGCGAAGCGCAAGAAGCTCGCCAAGCGCCTCAAGGTCGTGAATGCGTTGCGTCGATCCGGGAACCGGCCCGAGTGGATGATCCTCGAGGTGATTCCCGTCATCCCACCGGACTTGAGGCCCCTGGTCCCGCTCGACGGCGGGCGCTTCGCCACCTCGGATCTCAACGATCTCTACCGCCGCGTGATCAACCGCAACAACCGCCTCAAGCGCCTGATGGAGCTGCAAGCGCCGGACATCATCATCCGCAACGAGAAGCGGATGCTGCAGGAGGCGGTCGACGCGCTGTTCGACAACGGGCGGCGGGGCCGGGCGATCACCGGTCCGAACAAGCGGCCGCTCAAGTCCCTGTCCGACATGCTCAAGGGCAAGACGGGGCGGTTTCGCCAGAACCTCCTGGGCAAGCGCGTCGACTATTCCGGGCGCTCGGTCATCGTCGTCGGGCCCGAGCTGCGTCTGCATCAGTGCGGGCTGCCGAAGAAGATGGCCCTCGAGCTGTTCAAGCCCTTCATCTACAATAAGCTCGAGGAGCGCGGCTTCGTCACCACCATCAAGAGCGCGAAGAAGATGGTAGAGAAGGAGCGGCCCGAGGTGTGGGACATCCTCGACGAGGTGATCCGCGAGCACCCCGTGCTGCTCAACCGCGCGCCGACCTTGCACCGCCTGGGCATCCAGGCATTCGAGCCGGTGCTCATCGAGGGCAAGGCGATCCAGCTGCACCCGCTGGTCTGCGCCGCCTACAACGCGGACTTCGACGGCGACCAGATGGCCGTCCACGTACCGCTCTCGGTCGAGGCTCAGGTCGAGGCGCGAGCCTTGATGATGTCGACCAACAACATCCTCTCGCCGGCCTTCGGCAAGCCGATCATCGTGCCCACGCAGGACATGGTGCTCGGGCTCTACTGGATGACGCGGGAGCGCCCCGGAGTGGTCGGGTCCGGCAAGATCTTCTCCGGGCCGGCCGAGGTGCGCGCCGCCTTCGACCAGGGAGAGGTCGCACTCCAGGCCTCGATCGCGGTCCGCATGGACGGCACACGTGTCAAGACGACCGTGGGCCGGGTGCTGCTCTACGACATCGTTCCACCCGAGACGCCCTTCGAGGAGGTCAATCGGGTGATGAAGAAGCGGGAGCTCGCCAACCTGATCGACATCGCCTACCGCCGCTCGGGCAACAAGGCGACCGTGATCTTCGCCGACAAGCTCAAGGACCTGGGCTTCGAGTATGCCACGCGAGCGGGGATCTCGATCGGCATCAAGGACATGCGCATTCCTGCGGCGAAGAACGAGGTCATCGAGGAGGCCAACCGCGAGGTGGCCGAGATCGCCGACCAGTACGCCAAGGGCCTGATCACCGACGGCGAGCGCTACAACAAGGTGGTCGACATCTGGGCGGAGAAGACGGACCGCATCGCCGACGCCATGCTTCGCGAGCTGCGCATCGAGAGGATCCAGGCGCAGGACGGCAAGCAGTACGAGACGGAGAGCTTCAACCCGATCTACATGATGGCCGACTCGGGGGCGCGCGGCTCGGCACAGCAGATCCGCCAGCTGGCGGGCATGCGTGGCTTGATGGCCAAGCCCTCCGGCGAGATCATCGAGACGCCGATCACGGCGAACTTCCGCGAAGGCCTGACCGTCCTGCAGTACTTCATCTCGACGCACGGCGCGCGCAAGGGGCTCGCCGACACCGCGCTCAAGACGGCGAACTCCGGCTATCTCACCCGCAGGCTGGTGGACGTCGCCCAGGACTCGATCATCACCGAAGGAGACTGCGGAACCCTCGACGGCATCGACATGGAGCCGCTCGTCGAGGGGGGCGAGATCATCGAGTCGCTCGGCGATCGCGTTCTGGGCCGCGTGGCCCTGGAGGACATCGTCGACCCGTTCGACGGGCGGTTGCTCGTGGCGGCGAACGACGAGATCGACGAGGAGAAGGTGCGCCTGATCGAGGACGCCAGCGTGGAGCGCGTCAAGATCCGCTCCGTGCTCACCTGCCAGGCGCACCACGGAGTGTGCAGCTGCTGCTACGGCCGCGATCTGGCACGTGGCCACATGGTCAACCTGGGCGAGGCGATCGGCGTGATCGCTTCGCAGTCGATCGGCGAGCCGGGTACTCAGCTCACGATGCGCACCTTCCACATCGGCGGAACGGCGAGCCGGCACGTCGAGCAGACGGAGCTGAACGCACGCAACGAGGGCATCGTTCGCTTCCACAGCCTCAACGTCGTGGCCGATCGCGAGGGCGATCTGGTCGTGATGACGCGCAACGGACACCTCTCGGTGGTGGAGGCGGGCGATCGCGAAGGGCGCGAGCGCGAGCGCGAGCGCTACCCGCTGGTCTACGGAGCGCGCCTCAAGGTGAAGGACGGGCAGGCGGTCAAGGCCGGCGCCCGTCTGGCGGAGTGGGATCCGTACACGGTGCCGCTGCTCACGGAGGTTTCCGGCGCGGTGAAGTTCGGCGACCTTCTCGACGCTCAGACCATCGAGGAGCGGCTCGACGAGCGTACCGGCCTGTCGAATCTCGTGGTCATCGACTACGCCGCCTCGGCTCCCGCGGTCGTGGAATCCAAGACCAAGCGCCGTGCGGGTGCGGCGGAGAGCTCTCAGGGCAGCCAGCTCACGCCGCGCATCTCGATCAAGGGGCCGGATGGCAAGACGCTCAAGCTGCCCAACGGGCAGGAAGCGCGCTATCAGCTGCCGGTCGGGATCCACATCAACGTCGTCGACGGACAGCAGGTCGTCGCGGGCGACGTGCTCGCCAAGATCCCGCGCGAGACCACGAAGACGAAGGACATCACCGGTGGTCTGCCGCGGGTCGCCGAGCT
>CAZGUU010000001.1:103321-105294 GCA_964529315.1 uncultured Enterobacteriaceae bacterium | reverse complement strand
GACGCGAGCTTCGCCGTGCGAATCGAGCTCGGCCAGGAACGACTCCACGAGCGCGGTCTTGCCGATCCCCGCCTCTCCGGTGACGAAGACGAGCTGGCGCCGGCCCGTCCTCGCCGTCGCGAAGGCCTCGCGCAGGCTCTCGAGCTCCGCTTCGCGACCGACCAAGCTCGCGCGGGCCGGCGCCGCGGCGCGCTCGTCCTGCGAGCGGATCGCGTCGGTCTCCGCCGCGCGGCGCTCCGCGCCGCTGCCCGTCGCCGTCCCCGCCGCGCGCGCGATCGGGCCGACGAAGCGAAAGCCCCTGCGGTGCACCGTCTCGACGTAGCGCGGCGCGCTCGACGAGTCGCCGAGCGCACGCCGCAGATCGCGGATGCAGCTCGTGAGGGCGGCTTCGCTCACGATCGCGCCGCCCCACACGGTGTCGAGCAGCTCGCGCTTGGTCACGAGCCGTCCCGCGCGGTCCATCAGGTGGCGGAGCACCGCGAACTCCTTGGGCGCGAGGTCGAGACGCCGATCCCCGCACCACGCCCACTCGTTCTCCAGCTCCAGGCGAACCGCCGAGGCTTCGCCGGGTGGTGCCTGCTTCGTGTGTCTCGGCACCGGATCCCTCGATTTCCCCTGGGTAATCCCCGATCTCCGCCAGGACTCGCGCGCCGGGCTGCCCTATCTCTGCGCCCCAAGGAGATAGCCCGATGCATCGACCTCGCCAAGCGGCATCGCCGACGCCGGCACGCCCCCCGGTGGGCCCACATCCGTCCGGCGCAACTCTGTCCGTACACCGGGCGTTCGTCGTCCATCTCGGAGAGTACGGCGAGCGGCGCCGCCGCCTTCACGGCTGGGTGGAGCACCTCGCATCGGGTCGGATGGCGCAGTTTTCGTCGCTCACCGGGCTGCTCGAGTTCGTCGACGCGTTCGTCGCCGCCGAGTCGCGAGCACGAAAGGGGGAAGGATCATGACCACCGAGAGGTCGCAGCCGGGGGCGAAGCTCCGGCCGAATCGCGCCAGGCGCGGCGGAGCAGCTCTTGCGATCGCGCTCACCCTGGCGGCCGTCGCCGCTCCAGGCTCGGCGCCCCGGGCGCTCGCCGTCTCGAACCCGCTCCCGGTTCCCTTCTACGCCCAGTTCGAGCGCGCCTGGGCGGACCTCCAGATCGGCTACTACGAGGACGTCGCGATGCGGTCCAGGGGCTCGCTCCTGACGGCCATGGCGATGGTCGCGAGCGCCTATCATCTGCGGCCCCTGTTCCTCGTCCCCGGGTCGGCGGTCACCGACGGGGCGCCCTCGCCGGACTTCATCCACCTCTATCTCAAGGAGTCCGGGGGCTACATCCAAGGCCCGGCGAAGACCGTGATCGTCGATTACGCGGGTCTATCCGGGGCGTTTCTCGACCCCGCAGACCAGCTCGTCGGGCTCGACTTCATCCCGGAGAGCGGCCTCAGCGAGCAGAAGATCGACCGGCTGCTGGCCGCCGGGGAGCCGACCATTCTGATCATGCAGCCCTCCCCCAATCGCTTCCACCCCGTGGTGGTCGTCGGCTGGGACGTCGACGGTGTGGTCGGGTCCTATCTCGTCCACGACCCCGCGGCGCGCCAGGGTCCCGTCGCGATCGAGGAGGTCTACGGGCTCGCATGGCCGAGCAAGGTCGCCGGAGCCCTGTATCCGAGCCCGTATCGCTCGGACCAAGACTCGCCCCTCATGCCCCTGATCACCTTCTCGACGAAGTCGCCGGTCGAGATCGCGGTGGTCGATCCGCAGGGACGGCGCGCCGGCTACGATGCCGCCTCCGGCGCGACGGTGATCGACGTCCCGCGAGCGTCCTACCTGCCGCAGCCGGTGTGGGCCGACCCGACCGGCTCGCTCCCGAACCTCGCCCCGGGACGGCTCTTGACGATTCGCGGGGCCGCCGAGGGGCGCCATCGGTTCGAGATGATCGCCACCGGCGACGGCCCCTTCACGCTGCATGCCCGCGTCTACGACG
>CAZGUU010000001.1:0-103221 GCA_964529315.1 uncultured Enterobacteriaceae bacterium | reverse complement strand
CGTGGCCGGCGAGGTTCGCAAGTACCAGATCGAGTACTCGGCGACCGGCCCTTCGGGCTTCACCGAGGGGGACGACTTCGCCCCCGAGGCCGAGGCGGGCGACGACCGGCCCGCCGTCGCCGGCACCGCGGTCGCCTTCGACGGCGGCGCCTCGTTCGACATCGACGGCGCGATCGCCTCGTACGAGTGGGAGTTCGGCGACGGCGAGGTCGGCGCGGGCCTCGCGATCTCGCACGTCTACGACGCCCCGGGAGTCTACACCGCCACGCTGACCGTCACCGACGAGCAGGGCTCGAGCGGGACCGATACCGCCGTGATCTCGGTCTTCGGCGACCAGCTCGCAGGCGGCATCACCGAGCGAGCCAGCGTGGCAGCGGGCGGCATCGAGGCGGTGGGCACCGTCGGGTCGTTCACCCCGTCGGTCAGCGCCGATGGCCGCTTCGTCGCCTTTGAATCCTCGGCGGTCAATCTCGGCAGCGGCACGCCGCACTCGATCTTCGTCCGCGATCGCGATGCGGACACGACCGAATCGCCGAGCGAGCAGGACTGCCCGGATGGCCGACTTCCCGAGATCAGCCCCGATGCTCGATTCGTGGTGTACGAGTGCCGCGTCGAGAACCCCGTTACCCATACGGGGCTCGGCACGATCGTCGTGCACGACCGCTCGACCGGAGAGAGCGAACGGATCGACGTGTCCTCCGCGGGGGAGCCGGGCTCCTGCGAGGGGGGCGGCCTCTGCGGAAGCTCGCACCCGGCGATCAGCGAGGACGGCCGCTTCGTCGCTTTCTACTCCGACCACGCGAACCTGGTTTCGGACGACACCAACGGCAAGCCCGACGCCTTCGTGCACGATCGTCAAACCGGAACGACGGAAAGGGTGAGCGTTGCCACGAGCGGCGCACAAGCGAGCCAGGGCACGAGCACGCAAGCTGCGCGCAATCGGCTCGGCATCAGTGCGGACGGCCGTTTCGTCGCCTTCGCCTCCCTGTCGACCGACCTGGTTCCCGGAGCGCAGTTCGCCGCGGATCGCGTCTACGTCCGCGACCGCCTCCTGCAGACCACGGAGCTCGTGAGCCTGCCCGAGGCCGGCAGCGCCGGGAGCACCACTGGGGGCTTCGGTCCCTCGATCAGCGCCGATGGCCGGATCGTCGCGTTCGCGTCGCGCTCGACCGATCTGGTCCCTGGAGACACCAACGGCGTCGAGGACGCCTTCGTGCGCGACCGCCTCGCCGGGACCACCGCGCGCGTGAATCTCTCCGGGGCCGGCGCGCAGGCGGTCTGCGGGGGCTTGACCAATCCCTCGGAGTGCAATCGCGACCCGGTCGTGAGCCGCGACGGCCGCTTCGTCGTCTTCCGCTCGCGCGCGACGAACCTCGTCGCAAGCGACACCAACAACCGCGAGGACGTCTTCCTGCGCGACCGCGTGAGCGGAACCACCGAGCTCGTGAGCCAGTCGACCGACGGGGAGCAGGGCAACGGCAACAGCGGGGAGGCGCACTTCACCAACGACCCGACGGCCATCGGCGTCAGCGCCGACGGCCGCTTCGTCGCGTTCTCCTCGGATGCGACGAACCTCGCCGGTGCCGACGGCAACGCGATCGAGGACGTGTTCTTGCGCGATCGCCAGCCCGCCGGCCTCGTCGCCGACCCCTCGGGGCCCTACCTCGGCTGGGCGGAGGGTGCCGCGGCGCCCGCCCACGTGAGCTTCGATGCGAGCCGGTCGTTCGACCCGGCGGGCCGGACGCTGACGGCGCGCTGGGACTTCGGCGACGGCTCGCCCGTGGTCGAGGCCGACGCCGGTGCGGCGGTCGCGCACGCCTATGCCGAGGCCGGGACGTACACGGTGGGCCTGGTGGTCACCGATGGCGAGCGGACCTCGCCGGCGGTGACCACGACCGCCGAGATCCTGCCGTCGCGCGCCGCGGAGCTGATCCTGCAGCCGGCGTGCGGCCAGCCCGGCGACCGCGTCGAGGTCGTCGTCGACGGCCTTGCTCTGGCGAGCCCGCAGGGCGGCTGGAACCTCGGCCGAGAGCCGCTTCCTTCCGTGCTCTCCGTCCACCCCGACGGGCAGGCAGAGGTGAGCATCGACGCGCCGGGTGGCACGGGGCTCGAGGAGCGGCTCGTGCCGATCGAAGCGCTCTCGATGCCGTCGGCGCTGGAGCTCACGATGCGCTTGCGCCCGACCATCGGAGCCGCCGGCGGGCCGGGAGAGTACACCGTCCGCGTGCCGGACGCCGGTGGCCTCTCGGCGGAATTCGTCGTGCCCTGTCCGCCGCTCGAGAACGAGCCGCCACGGGCCGCCGCCGGTGGGCCTTACCAGGGCCATGCCGGAGCTCCCGTGACGCTCGACGGCAGCGCGAGCAGCGACCGCGAGGGCTCACCGTTGACCTACGAGTGGACCTTCGCGGACGGCACCACCGCGACCGGAGCGCGCCCCTCGTATGCGTTCTCGGAGCCCGGAACCTACTGGGTGCTCCTGGTGGTCAACGACGGCGCGAGCGACTCTCCGACGTCCGTCGACACGGGAAGCTACACGACGGTGACGGTCGAGGCCGCGCAGCCGCCGTCGACGATCTTGGACCTCGCGGCGAGCGCCACCGGCCAGGCGATCGGCCTCGGCTGGACCTGCGTCGCGGGTGCAACGAGCTACGAGGTGTACCGCGGGAGCGCTGCGGGCGGTCCCTACACGCTCCTCCAGACCGGCCACTCGAGCAGCGAGTGCTCCTTCCTCGACGGCGACGTCGCCGCGGGCACGACGTACTACTACCGCGTGGCCTGGGTGAACGACGCCGGCCAGGAATCGGAGCCGTCCAACGAGGCAAGCGCCGCGGTCCCGAGCGACACGACCTGCGGGGCGGTGGCGCGGGCGGCGACGTTCCGCTCTCTGGACTGCCGCCTGTCGGCGCTGCGCGCCGAAACGCTGGCGGAGGTCGTCGCCGGCCAGACCCGGGATCGGCTCCTGCGAGCCCTCGACGAGGCCCAAGATCAGCTCGCGAGCGCGCAGCTCCAGTGCGTCGCTCGGCGGCGCTGCAGGAGCAAGGCGCTCCTGAGCCGCACTCGAAGCTCGATCGACGCCTACGCGCGACGACTGCGCGGCGAGGAGGGACGAAGCCTGGTGCACGAGCCGCTGCGCTCCGAGCTCGTGGAAGCAACCCTGCCGCTGCGCGCGGACGTCAAGGCTCTAAGGCGGGATCTCGTCTGCCCGCGCGATGCGAGCCCGCTCGAGCAGAGCTGAGACGACATCCTCGCGCTCAGGCCGCCAACGGCCGCACGCGCAAGCTCTTGCGCTTTCGCTCGGCTCGCCAGAGGTCGTACTGGACCTGCGGATCGAGCCAGCTCTCGGCGGAGGTTCCGAACGCGATCGACAAGCGAACGGCCATTTCCGGGCTGATCCCGGAGCGCTCGTTCAAGATCGCAGAGAGCGTCTTGCGACTGACTCCGAGGGCCTCTGCGGTTTCGCTCACCGTCAACCCCAGCGGCTCCACGCAGAGCTCGCGCAGCACGGCACCCGGGTGAGGGGGATTGTGCATCTTTCTCGTCGCCATCAGTGGTGGTCCTCGTAATCGACCAGCTCGGCGTCCTTGCCGATGAGCTCGAACGTCACGCGCCAGCTGCCGCTCACACGCACCGCCCACCGCCCTCTTTGCGGACCCTCGAGCGGGTGAAGTGCAAGTCCGGGCAGGTTCATGTCACGCGCATCCGTCGCAACGTGAAGGCGGCCCAGGATCAAGCGAAGTCGATCCGCGTACTCGGTCTGGATTCCGCGCTTCGCCCCCGACTCGAAGAACCGCTCCAACCCCTTGTGGCGGAAGCTTCGAATCGACATGTGCCGAGTGTAACCAATATGGTTACGCTCGGCGACGAGGCTCCGTCGGCCCCGCACGATCATGGCCTCGGCGATCGTTTCCAACGTGTGCACGATCTCGTGAGCAGCACGTGTGGCAACGAACCGCTGCCATCTGAGAGGCCATGCGCCCCTCACGCCAGAACGCGCCTTTCCGGAGAGTGAGGACGCGGCCGAAAGCGGTCTGGCTCTCGGCCGTGTCAGGGACGCGCAACCTCGTGCCGTCGACGCCGTAGACCGCCAGGCCACGCCAGCGCTCGTCATCGGCTGCTGCCCGGCCCTAGACCGCGGCCGCCTGGGCGAACGGTGCGCCCAGCCGCTGCACTACGCCCATGCCCATCGAGCCGCCGGGCTGGGTCGTGAGCAACCGGGACTCGGTCGAGCGGGAGGCGGCTGAGTACCGCGACCTGAGGCCGGAGGAGCGCGGCGCGATCGGCGCCCGCTGCATCCGCGGTGCCGCACGCGTGCTGTCGGCCCGGGAGGACCGCGATCGGGTGCTCGCGCAGGAGGGTTGTCTTCCGGAGGGTGCCCTGCGCGCTCTGACGCACCTGCGTGCGCCCGTCGCCACTCGGCCACCGCCCCCAGGCCCGCAACACGGCTACGGCACGCCAAGCGACCGGTACCCGGACCGAGCCCGGCGCTCAGGAGGCAACCTCCCGCGCGAGCTCCTCTGGCCCGATCACGCGCACCCCGTGGCGGAGCAGGGAGACGAAGTGGCGTCTGTTGTCCGTCACGACGACCTTCGCGCCGGCCCGCCGCGCGATCTCGGCGATGTGTGCGTCATAGACTCGCCCACCCACGACCCCGTCCTTCGCGACATCCTGCAGAAAGGCGCGCCTCGACCGCTCTGGCAGCTGGTGGACGACGAAGCGATCCAGGATCTCCTCCTCGACCAGACGCAGCGCGTCCGCGGCCGCCAAGCGAAGCTCGGCGGGCAGCCGGGTCGCCACGGAGTAGAATTCCAGACAGCAATGCCAGGCGGTCTGCGGCCGGCGCAGGCGACCCTCGGAGATGGCCGTAAGGAGCCGTTGCGCGGACCCGCCCGCCTCTCCCAGCTCGATCAGGCCCGCAACCAAGACGCTCGTGTCGAAGAACGGCGAGGTCAGAGCGGCCACCGGTTGCGCTCCTCCTCGATCAGCCTCGCCACGTCGATGCGCGGCAGGCTCGCCTTGGAGGCGGTCGGCCTGGCGACCAGGCGCTTGCCGATCCGCACGAGCTTCGGGCCGGGCGCCCGCCGGATCAAGCGGATGGAGACGTCGTCGACCTCGAGCTCGAGGTCTGACCCTGGAGCGAGCCCGAGGCGGCTTCGTGCCGCGGCCGGGATGACCACCCGACCTGCCTTGTCGATGGAGACCTTCATGCCATTCATATGGCAGATGGTCTGGGGGGAGTCGATCCGCTGGGCGCTCCCGCGAAGGACTCTGCCCCGCTCAAGACCCCTCGTCGGACCGGAGCGCCCGAATCGGGCTCCGCTGGCCGATTCGACGTTGGAAACCGGGGCACATTGGCGTCTTTGTCGATGGATGATAGCGTCCCCTCCCGCCGTGCTTCGCGCCGTCCACCTGCCGGCGATCGTCGCCAGCCTGGTGCTGCTGGCGCTTCGCGCCCACGCCCAGACGCCGGCGCCGCTGCCCGCACCCAGCTACGATACGACGTTTTACGCACTTGCGTACGGCGACGGGCTGGCCGAGGAGCAGGGCTTCACCGAGGCGGCCGACGAGCTGCTCGCGCGCGTCGCCCCCGGCCCGTACGCGAAGACCGGCTTCGCCGACTACTTCACGCTCGACATGGCGTGGGCGGGCGATCCCGCCCAGGCCACGCTCACCTCGCCGAGCGAGACATCCCTGCGCGCCCTGCTCGATCGCGCCAGGGCCCGGGGCCTGGTCTTCCACATCGCCGCGATGGCCGGCGCGAGCCGGGCGACGACGGTGTACACCGACGCCAAGCGCGAGGACCGGCGCAACGCGCAATGGTTCGCCGACGGCCGGATCGTCCCTTCGAGCTTCTCCGGTGGCCTCGACGCCTCGATCGACTCCGCCTACGCGACGCCGTCGCGCTACGCGCGCAAGCTGCGCCGCCACCTCGAGGCCAAGGTCCGAGCCTTCGCCAAGCGGACGCTCGCCCTGCGCGCCGACTACCCCGACACGCTGGTCAGCGCGAGCGGCGACGCCGAGATGGAGCTCAACTCCGAGGCGCTCGACGAGGACCTCTCCTTCGAGCGCCAGCCGATCGCCGACTACAGCCCGTTTGCCGTGCTCGAGTTCCGCGACTGGCTGCTCCACCAGGGTCTCTACGCCGACGGCGCCATCTACGCGGGCGACGGCTACACCAAGGCGGAAAGCGACACCTTCACCCAGGGCGCGGGCGCCCTCGCGGCCGACAACCTGGCCCGGTTCGACGCCGACTTCGGCACGCCGTTCACCAGCTGGAGCCTCGAGCACTTCCCCTGGAGCCTCGCCGACCCGATCGACGCCGATCCCGGCGCGATCGCCTCGGCCGAGTACGGGGCTTTGGGCTGGTCGCCGCTGCCGTCGAGCGGGCCGGACTACGTCGCCGGGGGCTTCGATGCGCCGCGCTCTTGGAACGAGCACTCGCCGCGCTTCTGGGCCACCTGGCTGCAGTTCCGCGCCACCATGCTGGCGAGCTACGCGCGCGACTTCGCCACCTGGATGACGACCACGCCGGGCGCCACCGGCGAGACCCTCTCGCCAGCGCGCTGGTACTCGCACCAGATCCCCGCCGATTTCCTGAACGGGACCCATCCCGGCTCGGCGAAGCCCGAGCGACGTCTGCTCACCGCGGCGAGCCCGCTGTGGACGAGCCTGGTGGGCGAGGACGTCGGCAGCCCCGGCTTGACGGTGCTCGACCGCTACGAGTCGGGGGACGTCGTCGGCTCGGCCGTCTACCGGCGCACCAGCCAGTACCTCTTCGCGGTGATGCCCCAGCTCGGCCTGCCCTCCTGGGGCATGCCCGAGTACTCGCCCTCCTGGCCGATCGACGTCCTCCCCGACGAGAACCGCTCGAGCATCGCCTCCCAGCTTCTGCGCGCCTACGACGCCGGCGCGCACCTGCTCTGCTTCACGCCCTGGCCACACTTCGTCGATACCGCCGACGGCGAAGCGCTGGGAGACCTGGTCGACCAGGTCAAGTACCAGCCGCGCGGGCCGCGGGGCACGCCCTGGTCCCCCCCCGCCGTGCGCGGCCTCGCGGCGGGCTTCGGCGCTGCGCCCGCGCTCGGCTGGCAGGCCGAGATCTTCGAGGGCACGCCCGGGTTCACCTGGGGCGATTGGCCCCTCTTCCACCACTTCGAGCTGTGGCGCGGCGCCACGCCGGATTTCACCACCGCCGACGGCACGCTGGCCGGCGCGGCCTTCGCGCCGGCCTGGACGGATCCCGCACCGAGCTCCGCCCAGCCCTACTACCGCGTCCTGGCGGTGAGCCGCACCGGCCACCGCGGCGCCTTCTCGAACGCGGTGCAGTCCGCCGCTCTGGTCGCCGCAGCGAATCGATGACCTCTCGAGGCTTGCCGGGGGCCCGGATGGCCGCCCTCGCCGGTGCGCTGCCCGGCGCAACGGCGAGGCGCACGGCAAGGCCGCAGGCTTCGGCGGGCACGGCGCCCCCGGCCTCCGCGCGGGGCCCGCGAGCGGGTTTGCGCACTGGAGTTTTCGACCGCGACGGCCGATGCCCTCCTCGGGGGTGAGGATGATGGGTGCTTGGATGGGGGCGCGCCAGGCGCGCGGGATGAGGATCGGTGGGGTGGGCGCGCGCTCGAGCGGCGAGTGGAGTGCGGCACTCGGGTTGGTTTTGTTGTCATTGACGCTGGCGCCGCCGGCCAGCGCGGCGCTGCCGCCGCCCACTTACGACAACACGCTCTACGGCTTCGTGTACATGCCGTCGATCTCGAGCCAGGCGGAGTTCGACGATGCGGCCGACGAGCTGCTCGACCGCGTCCTGCCGGGCAAGTACGCGAAGATCGGCTTCGTCGACTACTTCGCACTCGAGATGCCCTGGACGACCGACCTCGAGCACCCGGTCCTCGAGCGACCTTCGCCGTCGCTCATGACCCAGCTCCTCGACTGGGCGAAGGCACGCGGTCTGGTGTTCCACATGTCGGTCATGGGCGGCATGAGCCGCGCCGTGTCGACCTACGATGCCGCCAGAAAGGCCGATCGGCGCAACGCGCAGTGGTTCGCCGACGGGCTGATCGGCAAGCCCGACGCCGGCGTGAAGCGCTCGGTCGCCGAGGCCTGGGTGACGCCGTCGCGCTACGCGCGCAAGCTGCGCCGCCACCTCGAGGTCAAGGTGCGGGCGTTCGCCCAGCGGTTCCTCGAGTACCAGGCCGCCTACCCCGACACGCTGATCAGCGCAAGTGGCGACGCCGAGGCCGAGCTCAGCGACGTGCGGCGCGACGACTCCAAGAGCTACGACGAGCAGATCGTCGCCGACTACAGCCCGTTCGCCATCCTCGAGTTCCGCGACTGGCTGCTGCACACCGGGCTCTATGCCGACGACGGGCCGTACGCGGGGGAGGGCTACCGGCGCAAGCGCAACCAGTCCTTCCAGCAGGGCGCGAGCGCGCTCACGCCGGAGAACCTGGCCGCGTTCAACGCCGTCTTCGGCACGTCGTTCACCAGCTGGAACCTCGAGTACTTCCACTGGAGCCTCGACGATCCGATCGACGGCGACCCGCACAAGATCGGCCTGGCCAAGTTCCGCAAGGCGACCTGGAGCCCGATGCCGACCAGCGGGTCCTCGTATGTCCCCGGCGGCTTCGATGCGCCTCGCTCCGCGCTCGACCCGGGCAAGAAGTTCTGGAAGCTGTGGCTCCAGTTCCGCACGACGATGATGGCGCACTACTCGCGCGATTTCGCCATTTGGATGACGACCACGCTCGGCCCGGGAGGAACGACGCTCTCTCCGAACCGCTGGTACTCGCACCAGATCCCCGCCGACTACCTGAACGGCCGCTCGCCAGCCTCGACGCCCGAGCTGCGCCTGATCACCTCGGCGAGCCCGCTCAAGACCGCGATCGTCGGCGCGGACGTCGGAAGCCCCGGCTTGACCGTTCTCGACCGGTTCGAGTACGCGGGATACGGCCCCACGGGTGGCTACAACCGCACGAGCCAGCACCTCTTCGACGCCATGGTGGCCCGTGGCGTGACCAACTGGGGCATCCCCGAGTTTGCCCCCTCCTGGCCGATCGACGTTCTGCCGGACACCGACGTGGCGAGGATCGCAGCGCAGTACCGGCGGGCGTACGACGCCGGGGCACACATGTTCTGCTTCACGCCCTGGCCGCACTTCGTGGACACGGCCAATGGCGACGCCGTGGGGCGGTTCTTCTCCGAGGTGCGCCACCAGCCCCGCCCGACCCTCCCTTGAGCGCGGGTGCCCACCGTGAGCCTTCGCCCGAGGCGATCCCGCAGCATCGCCAGATGCCGTACCTGCTCGGCCCTCGGGGTGGCGGGGTAGAGCCGCAGGTTGTCGGTGGCGGTGTTGGTGGCGGTTCGATGCCGACGCAGCTCACGGCGCTGGGGCAGGTCGTTCCCGGAGCCCAGAGGACATTGCTGGAGCCGAGGTGGTCGATGTCCGGTAGACCCTGAGCGATCAGGCCCAGGATCGGCTCGTCGAGGGTGACCGAGCCCTCGATGCACCGAAGTCCGCCTACCGGATCGAGCTGGAGATCGTCGCTGCTGACGACCGTGCCCGAGGGCATGGTCGTCGGCGCCGAGCGAGGCGGGGCATCTTGTCATCCGTTTCGGGGCTCACTAGACTAGTCAAAGCCTAGTCGAAAGGGGCCCCGCGATGTCCACCATGAGCGCTTTTGACGCCAAGACTCGCTTCGGAGAGCTGCTCGGGCGGGTGGCGCGCGGCGAGGAGATCGTCATCACCCGCCACGACAAGCCGGTCGCGCGCATCGTGCCCGAAGGGCGGCACCGGTCCTCGCAGGTCCGCGATGCGGTCGCGAGCCTGCGAGCGCTGCGCGCCAAGATCCACGCTCGCACTCGAGGCCGCACCTCGCTCGCGGACGCCGAGGTCAGGTCGGCGATCGCGGAGGGGCGTCGTTGAAGAGTCGGTTCGTGGTCGATGCGTCGGCGGCAATCGCCTGGGTTCATCCCGCGCAAGCGACCGAGGAGACCGAGCTCCTCTTGGACGAGATCCAGGACGGCGCGAGCTTCCTGGTGCCGGCACTGTGGTTCCTCGAGGTCGCCAACGCGCTCCTCGTGCTCGAGCGGCGCAAGAAGATCCGTTCGCAGGAGCGCGCCGAGGCGCTCGAGACGCTGCGCGCGTTGGAGCCCCTCGTGGACCTGGAGGGGTACCGGCTGGCCTTCACCAAGGTTTCGGAGCTGGCCACGCGTCACGGCTTGTCGGTCTACGACGCGATCTACGTCGAGCTGGCGCTCCGGGAGAGGGTCCCCCTGGCCACCAGGGACGCCTCCTTGCGTGCGACGGCGCGAAGGGCCGGCGCACGCGTCCGATGAGCTGGGGAGCGACCACGGCAGAGCCGAGCTCCTGCTCCCGGGGCCTGGCCTAGGGCGCCCCGCGGGCGACCGCGTCGAGCCTCTGCTTGACGCGGGAGGCGGCCTGCGCCCAGGTCCAGCGCGCTGCGACGCCGGCGGCCGCACGCCGGCCCTTCTCCGCGGCCTCCGTCCGATTCTCGTAGACGTGGCGCAGCAGCTCGGCCAGGTGCTCGGGGTCGGGGTCGGCCCAGGAGAAGCCGTGGTAGTAGGGGCAGCGCGTGCCCAGGGCGGGCTTGGTGCCGCGCACCCGCAGCAGGTAGCAGGTCTCCTCGCTCGCGTAGTCGCGATGGCCGCCCCAGTCGGTCGCGATCGCCGGCAGGCCGCAGGCCATCGCCTCCATGAGCGGCATGTTCCAGCCCTCGCCGCGGCTCGGCGAGACGAAGCAGTCCGCGGAGCGGTACAGGGAGCCGAGCTCGTAGTCGGGCAGCTCGCGGTTGTGGATGAAGGCGATCCGCCCGCCCGCCGGGTCGAGCCGCAGCTCGCGCAGCCGCTTGCGCACGTCGACCTCGGGATCGCGGTTGATCGTCTTGCACACCAAAGCCACGGGCTCGCTCTGGCGGAAGGTCCGGCTGAAGACCTTGAGCAGCAGCTCGGGTGCCTTGCGCTCGCCCCATTCGAAGTTGGCCAGGAAGACGAAGTCGCCGTCGGGGCTGCGGTGGCCGCGGATCGCCGGGTGGAAGTGCCCGGGGTCGATGCCGAGCGGCATGACGTGGATCGGGCGCTGCAGGCCACTGCGCAGGAAGCCCTCGCGGTTGAACGTCGAGGGGACCCAGACCTCGTCCATCTGGTTGGCCTGCTCGACCCACTTCAGCGGGAAGCCGTCGACCTCGAGCATGGTGTAGCCGATGCGGTAGCGACCGCGGTTGCGGTGGAAGACGTCGCCCTGCCCGTAGACCACCGATACCTCGGGGCGCCGCCACGAGCGGCGGCTGGCGATCACGTTGAGCACATAGTCGCCCGAGTCGGCTGGCTCGGCGACGGGGAACGGCGAGCCGTGCCCGTAGACATAGGAGTAGCTCGCCCGAACGCCCACCTCCTCGAGGCTGCGCAGCAGCTGGCGGCAGCTCGTCGCGTAGCCGGTCGGAAAGTTCATGATCGACTGCCAGGAGACGGCGCGGCTGTAGCCTGCCTCGAGCGGGCCGCGCCATTGCTTGCTAAAGACCTTGCGGCTGCGCTGGAAGACCCGCTCGAAGACCGCCGGCGCATCGCGCGTCGAGCCGTGCTCGTGGTGCACCAGCGTGACCGAGCCGCAGCACATCGTGCGCAGGCCCGCCCGCTTGGCGCGCAGGCAGAAGTCGGTGTCCTCGAAGTAGGTCTCGTAGCTCTCGGAGAGGCCGCCCAGCGCGGCCAGCGCCTCGCGCTTGAGATACGCGCAGGCGAAGACCACTCCCTGGACCTCGCGATCGGCGACGTACTGGTTGACGTCGGTCTCCAGCGAGCCGATCTGCTGGCCCCAGCAGGTGTCGGGCAGCATGATCGTCCCGGCGTGCAGAAAGCGCCCGTCGGGCAGCACCAGCCGGCAGCCGACGACCCCGATGTCGGGCGCCGCGTGCGCCGTGCGGCGCATCCGGTCGAGCCAGCCGACCTGGCGGATCTCGACGTCGTTGTTCAGCAGCAGAACGTCGCTCTCGGGGTCGGACGCCGCGATGCCGACGTTGTTGCCGCGGGCGAAGCCCAGGTTGCGGTCGTTGCGGATCGTGCGCAGCCAGTCGTAGTGGCTCAGGCGCAGGGCGGTCTCGTCGCTGCTCGCGTTGTCGACCACCAGCACGTCGATGTCGCCCGCGGTCAGGTCCGTGTAGCGACGGATCGAGCGCAGGCAGCGCTCGGTCATCGCCCAGCCGTTCCAGCACAGGACGAGGATCGTGACGCGCCGCTGGCTCAACGTCTGGCTCGACGCCGCAGCCGCTCCCACACGCCGCGCATCTCGTCCGCGGCGTTTCCCGGGCGCAGCTCGATGGACTCCTCCCAGCCCGCCAGAGGATCGGCAGTGCAGCCGCTCGGCTCGAGGGTGTCCGGCTCGTGATCGAGCAGCACGGCCTGCTGGTGCGGCAGCGCGTCGGCCAGGGCGATCAGGCGGGAGCGCGCCTCCTCGAGCAGCCGCTCGAGCTCACGAGCCCGGGCCTTCCAGTAACGCAGCTCGCGTGCCGAGCCGGCCGGCGCCGCGGCTTCGGCCAGGGGCGCGTCCTCCTTGCCTCGGCCTGCGCCGACGGGCTGCATCTCGGCGGCCCGGGCCTCGCCCCCCACCGCCGCGTGCGCAGCCCACCGCCTCGAAGACTCCACCGGCATCCGCCTATTTCTTGACGTGAAGCGCCCGGCAATTCAAGCCCCGTGATTCGAGCCCCGCACCCCGGGCCCCCGTGGGCTCTGCCCCCCGGCTCCTCCCGCCGCAGCTCTCTCGGGGCCTTCACTGGCGTGGGCACCACGCGACCAGAGGGGCGCCGACCCCGCGAGCGCACGAGGAAGCGGTGTGTTGGGACTCGGAGCGTGAGCAGGAATCCCCGGACGGGCCCAGGGTGCCGGTGGTCCGCCGCGACGTGCGGCGCCGAGCCCGCGGCCTTGACAAGCCGGACCCCGGACGCTGTATGGCCACTTGCGGCACGAGAGCGCCATGAGCAAGCCCGAAATGGCACGCCAGCAAAGGCCCACCGATTCCACGCCGGAGCCGCTCGAGGAGCTCCTCGGCGGCAGCGACGCGGCGCTCGAGGAGCGGCTCGCTCGGCTCTCCGCCGAGCTCGAACAGGCTCGCTTCGAGCTCGCGCTCGCGGCTCGCATCCGCGAGCGCCTCGAGCGGGAGGTCGCGCATCTCGAGCAGTCCGTCTCCGAGCTGGAGGACGAGCGTGTCGCCCTGCGCGACGACGTGAAGGAGCGCGACCGGATCATCGGCGTGATCTTCGAGTCGCGCAGCTGGAAGTGGATGCAGGCCCTGCGGCGCCTGCTGCGGCGGCGCTAGCCCACCCGGGCCAGGCGCTGGCCAAACGCGCTGCTCCGCCCGCCACCGCCATCTCCTCGAGGCAGCCGAGCGCGCGCAGGCGCTCCCGATCGCTGCGTCCGAGGACGCCGGCGTGCCGTGGCACGGGCGAGCCGTACGCGTTGCCCGGGTACGCCCCGCTCGAGTGCGCGGCACACGCGCGTCCCACCGATCAGCGCCCTGGCCCCGCAGGTACGCACAGACAGCTGCGCAGCGCCGCCACGACGTCGGCCGGCAGCCAGGCGAACAGCGTGTAGCCGGCGATCGGCGTGCGCTCGTACGTGACGCCACGCGGTGCGAGCAGGGCGTCGAGGCGCGCGGCGTCGGCGTTCTCGAGCAGGAAGGCAGGCCGCGGTGCGCGGCTCACGCGATCGAGGTCGGCGGGGCGTCGCGTGACGTTGGTCGAGCCGAACGGTGTGGCAACGAGGCTCCCACCGCCGAGGAAGGTGAGCGCGTACGCAGTCCAGTAGTCCGCGTAGACGGCCTCGATTCCGCGCCAGCGCAGCGCGTCCGCGACCGGCTGCAGATGGCTGGTGAAGCCCGACAGACCCGCCTCGCGCTCCGGCTCCCGCCAGTGGCCGATGCCATGCAGGATCGCGATCGCCAGAGCGCAGCACAGCGCCAGCCAGCGCGGCCCGACCCGTCCCGCGAGCAGGGCGGCGAGCAGCGGTGCGATCCCGAGCAGCATGGGCAAGAGGTAGCGCGGCTCGGTGAAGTCGGTCCGGCCCAGGCACAGCGCGAGCCCCGGCGGGATCACGATCAGCGACAGGAAGGCCGAGCTCGCGGCGCGCACCCGCGGCTCCGTCGCGCGCCTGGCGAGCTGCAGCCCGGCGCCGCCCACGACGGCCAACACGAGCAGCGCCAAGAGCCCGGCCGCGGGAAAGACGTCCTGGCCCGTGCGCACCGCGCGTGCGCCGAGCAGCGTGGGCAGGCCGTCGCTCAGCAGGACGGCGAGCTGCTCGCGCAGGCCGGCGGCATCCGCCGCTCCGAGCTCGGGCGGACGCAGGCCGCCCATGCCATGCATCAAGCTGGTGGCGAGCCGCGGCAGCGCGGTGACGAGAAACGCGGCCACGCACAGCAACCCGAGCCCTGGCGTCACGCGGCGCAGCGCCCCGCCAGCACCGAGCACGATCAGCACGGGCGCCACCCAAACGACGTTCAGGTAGCTGCCCCAGAACGCCAGGCCGGCCAGCGCCGCCAGGCCGACCAGGGATGCGCCGCCGGGCCGCCGTGCAGCGCGAAAGGCGAGGCACAGCGCCGCCGCGCCGATCAGCGGCAGGCTCGCGTAGGCTCCGTCCGAGGTGAGGCCCTTGTAGAGCAGGAACGGCGGCCCGGCGGCCAGGTAGAGCCCGGCGAAGCAGCCGGCGCGCGCCCCGAAGGCAGCCGTCGAGTAGCGCCACGCGAGCAGCACGGTGGCAACGATCAGGATTGCCAGGGCGAAGCGATAGGTCGCGATCGTCTGTGGCAGGATCGCGAAGAGCCCCGCCACCCAGTACGACTCGAGCGCGCCCAGGTTGCGGTCCTGGGCATCGAAGAAGGCTGGCCACGTGCCCCCGGCGACGATGTCGCGCGCCTGCAGGGCGACGATCGCTTGGTCGGAGCTGAACGGGATTCGTCCCCGGACCAGGCACAGAAGGAGCACGCCGACGGCAGCCAAGGCGAGCGCCGCGCCCACCGCTGGTCGCCCACTTCTCACGCCTACCGCCTTGGGCCGAGGCGCGCGCGCGATCCGCGCACGCGGGATCGGCGTGAGCGCGATCGGCTCACGATGCCCGCTCGCGCTGGCGCTGGTCGCGCGAGATCCCGGAAGCCGCTCTTCCCGCAATCGCTCGCCCAGCCCCTCAACGCGTCCGCTCCACTACGGCTTCAGGGGCGCCAGGCCCGCCCAGCGGCCCGCGGTAGCGCAGCACGACGTGCGGCGCCTCGGCCGCGATCCAGTACGTCGACTCGCCGGCGAACCACACCTCGCTCGCCATCTCGGCGTGGTGGCGCCAGACCTCGGGCACCTCGATCGCCCGGGCCGTCTCACGGACGTCGAGGCCGAGCTTGACGCGATGGGCGCGCTCGGAGCGCCCGCGCACGGCGATCGTCTCCTCGCCGTCGAGGTAGGCGTAGAGCGGCGTGGGCATGCCCGAGTCACCGAACAGGAAGAAGCGCACCACGCGCGCCTCGCCCAGCGGGAAGCCGGCCATGGCCACGCTCAAGCAGGGCGTGGCGTAGGTGTTGGGCGGGAAGCGCCGCTGGCGCGCCGACCACTTGTCGGTGAACTCGTTTTCCTCGAAGTCGACCCACCGCTCGCGGGTGCGCTCGCCGCCCGCCGAGAGGTCGACCTCGCCCCAGGCCATGTTGCGCAGCTTGCCGTCGACGATGCGGAACTGGCAGCGCACGGCACGCTCGCGGCCGTCCTTGGCGCGAGAGACGGAGCGGTGGTCGAGGAAGCGCTGGCCGCTTGCGTCGCTCACGTTGCCCGTCCCGCTGCGGCCCGGCTCGACGAAGTCGGCGAGCGCGCCCGGGCGGGTGATCTCGACGCGGTAGAGCGGCGCCTGGGCCTCCTCGTCGGGCAGTCGCGGGTCGACGAACGAGTCGGTGCCGGCGACGCGCACGATCACGTCGCCCGGTGCGACCGCCGAGGGGAGGCCCGGCGTCTTGATCAGCAGGTCCGGGGCGACGGCGATCGCCGCGCGGCCCTCGCCCAGCGCGACCGGCCGATCGAGGCGCGCGATCACCTCCCAGGTGGCGTCGCCCGAGAGGCGTGCGGGGTCCTCGAGCGGGCCCGGCAAGCGCAGCACGAGCCGATCGTCGCCCGAGCGCAGGGCGACGAAGTCCTCGCCCGTCGCCGTGCGCCCGACCTCGGCGACGCGTGCCGTGAAGCGCACGCGCTTGCCGGCGAGCGCGATCTCCGGGCCGGCGGGATCGTCGAGCCGCAGCTCGTCGCCGCGCGCCGCGGCCACCCACTTCATCTCCAGCGGGACGATGCCGGCCCTGGGCTCGGGGGGCTTCTCGCCACGCGCAGGCGCCGGCGCGAGCAGGACGAGCGCTGCGGGTATGGCGAGCGCTGCGAGCAGGACGAGCGCTGCAGGCATGAGCCGCGCAGTGAGCCCACGGAGTACCACGAGGCTACGACGCCCCGGCGGCCTGCCGGGGAGTGCTGCCACGAGCCGGGGCGCGCTGGTCACCGCGATCGTCGGAATCCGCCCTGCGGAGTCGTCGGTCATTGGCTCGCCTCGTCGTCCGTTGGGTGCCGGCTCGCGATGGACGTTGCCGCTTCCGGGCAGCTTATGCGCCGGGCAGCGGCGCCTTCAAGCACCGCGTGGGGAGCTGCCCCCCGAGTGCGTGTCGAGCGCGATCTGCCGTGCGGGCGGCGATGATCAACCCGGCTCCGCCAGCAGGTCCGGCCGCACGAGCATCAGTCCGCCGAGCATCAGCGCCAGGGCGGCGGCCTGCACGAGGAACCCGATTGCGCAGACGCCCAGGGCACGGCCCGTGGTCTCGTAGTCGAGCGCCTGGCGCACCGCAATGACCATCGCGACCAGCATCCACAGACCGGCGGCGGCGAACACGAAGCCGCGCAGCGGCGGTACGATGCCGAGCACACGGAGCAGCCCCGGCGCGGTCGAGAAGCCGGTGGTGCGCAGCAGCTGGCCCAGGTCCGCTTGCGTCCGCGGCCCGGGCAGGATCCGCGTACCGATCAGGTAGGTGAGCAGCGCCCAGACGTACCAGCTGCCGAGCGAGGCGAGTACGCCGAGCAGGGCCACCAGCAAGCCGCCCTCCCCGCCCGTGCCCACGCCCGCTGCGAGGCTCGAGGCGACGACCAGCGCCACCGCTTGTCCCAGCGCCTCGGGGTCGGACTCCACCTCCTCGTAGATCGCCGGGTCGAGCTGCAGCGCGCGCACCAGGCGCTCGTGGAACGGGCTCACGATGGGCCGTCTACCGACAAGTCGCCCGCGAAGCCAGCCATCACCTGCGTCGAGCGACGCCCCGTCGCAAGCCAGCCGCGCCCTCGAGAGGCACCCGACGGGAGCCGCTCGACGAGACCAGTCGCATCAGGCCGCCCTGCGCTGCGCGCCCTGCTCTCGGCAGCCTCGAAGCGCGCTTTGACCGACTCGGCCGAACCGCGTACGCCGCGCCCATGGATTTCGGCCTGCAGATCGTCGGCCTACCCGCAGCGGAGATGCTCGCCACGGCGCGCAAGGCCGAAGCGTGGGGCTTCTCGGCAGTGTACGTACCCGACCACCTCGCCTACGAGTACACCGGCGGCGGCGGAATGGACGCGAGCATCCGCGCCTGGGAGGCGACGACCATCCTCGGAGCGATCGCCACGGCCACCCGTCGCGTGCGCGTCGGCAGCCTGGTGCTGTGCAACCTGCTCCGCTCGCCCGGCTTGACGGCCCAGGCCACGACCACCCTGGACCACCTGAGCGGGGGCCGGGCCCTGCTGGGCCTCGGCTCGGGCTGGACGCGCGCCGAGTTCGAGATGATGGGCCTGCCGTTCCCCGACGTGAAGGCGCGCCTGTGCATGCTCGACGAGGCGGTGCGGATCATCAAGCGGCTCTGGACCGAGGAGCAGGTGGGCTTCCACGGCGAGCACTACCGGCTCGAGGGAGCGATCAGCGTCCCCAAGCCCGTGCAGCAGCCCCACCCACCGGTGATGCTCGGCGGCGGCGGCAAGGGTCTGCTGCGCATCGCTGCGCGCGAGGCCGACCTGGTCAACGTGATCGCCGAGGCGGGCCGCGCCGGCACGCTGCTGCCCGCCGAGGTGGCCAGGCTCACCGAGCAGGGCTTGCTGGCCAAGCTCGACTTCCTGCGCAGCGAGATGCGCGCCGCGGGCCGCGATCCAGCCGCGACCACGATCTCCACGCTGGTTCTCATGCACGCGCTCACCGAATCCGCGGCCGCGGCGCGCGACGTGGCCGCAGGCATGGGAGCCATGTTTGGATTGACTGCCGAGCAGGTGCTGTGCATGCCGATGGCGCTGATCGGGACGCCCGAGGCGTGCGCCGTGGAGATCCGCCGCCGCGAGCGCGAGTGGGGCGTCACGCATCTGATCCTGGCCGGCCTGGGCGGCCCGGACTTCGTCGAGCGCTTCGCGTACGAGGTCATGCCGCGCGTCTGAGGCGCCGCGCCGCCTCAGAGGTGCGCCCGGCGGATCTACCTCTCAGAAGTCGCGGTCGAGCACGGTCTTGCGGCCGGCCTGCGAGGCACGCTCGATCGCCGCGTCGCATAGCTCGCGCAGCTTGTCGGAGAGCACGTCGACGACCCCGTCGGAGGTGTTCATCCCCGAGCAGGCGCGCACGTAGGCCTTGAGCTTCGAGGTCACCACCAGCACGTCGTGCGGTATCGGGCCTTGCGGCGTGATCGGCGTCGGCTCGACGCCCCGAGCGGCGCTCGCCGTGCGCTCCGCGGCCGCAGCGACCTCGCGCCGGCGCTCCTCCTCCCACGCGCCGCGCGTCGGCGCCGTGCGCTCGAGCGCGCCCGAGTCGCGGTGGCGGAAGATCGGCACGTGCGCCTCCCAGCACTCGACCGAGCAGAAGGCGAAGTCGGTCGCCCGGCGCTGGCAGGTCGATACGCTGCACACCCAGTACTCGCTGCCGAACGGGATCTCCCGCTTGCAGGTGTTGCACGCTCTCCAGGCCGTCGTGTCCATGTGCCGGCTTCCGCCCCCTTGCGCTCGCCTTCGATCTCCCCGCGGCGGGCGCCAGGCGATCGTGCCCGAGCCCGCCGCCGCGCTCAAGGGCGGGCCCCCTGCGAGCCGGCATGCGAGACCGGCACGACGAGATCGCGCCCGCCTCCGGGGAGGCTGCTGGCGTGGCCTTGGATGCTGCCCGTGGCGTGCTCCGCCGCCGCGGCCGTGCGGCCGCGCCGCTCACCGCGTGAGCAGCATGCACCCCGCGATCGGCCCGCCACCGTTGGCCACCACGGTGACCTCGCAGTCGGCCACCTGCCGAGCACCGCACTCGCCGCGCAGCTGGCGCATCGCCTCGGCGAGAAAGCCCAGGCCGTGCAGCCGTCCGCCCGAGAGCTGCCCGCCCCAGGTGTTGATCGGCAGCGCGCCGCCCAGCTCGATGCGCCCACCCAGGACGAAGGGCCCGGACTCGCCGCGGCCGCAGAAGCCGAGCGCCTCCAGCCAGGCGAGCGTCAAGAAGCTGAAGCCATCGTAGAGCTGCGCCGTGTCGACGTCGGCGGGGCCGAGCTCAGTGCGCGACCAGAGCTGCGCGGCGGCGTCGCGCGCAGCCATGGTTGTCAGATCCTCCCACTGATCCCAGCTCGGGCGCGAGCGCACCGCCGTGCCGACGGCGTGGATTCGCACCGCGGGGTGCGGCAGATCGCGCGCGCAGTCGGCGCGCGAGACGATCACCGCGGTCGAGGCGTCGCACGGCACGTCGCAGTCGTAGAGCCCGAACGGCCAGGAGATCATGCGCGCGCCGAGGTAGTCCTCTAGGGTCAGCGGCTCGCGGTAGATCGCCGCGGGATTGAGCGCCGCGTGCTTGCGCCCGGCGAGCGCGACCGCGCCCAGGTGCTCGCGGCGGGTGCCGAACTCGTGCATGTGGCGCACGCAGTGCATGGCGAGCCAGTTGGCGGCCGACATCGCCCCGTAGGGGATCAGGTAGGCGGCAAACCCACCGACCTCGCGCAGGCCGGCGCCGATTCCCTGGCGCCCGCCGCCGGCCGAGGCCCGTGCCGCCGCCGTGGCCTCGCTCACCGTGCGGTAGACCAGGGCGTGGCGGCAGAGGCCCGCGGCCACGGCCAGTGCGGCGTGGATCACCGGCGAGAGCTGCGCCGGCCCCTCGGCACCGGCCAGGTGCCAGGAGACCGACAGGCCGAGCGCGTCCTGCACCTCGGCCACGCCGGGCCCCGAGAAGCCCGGCGGCCCACCGGCCATCGACCCCGGATAGGAGGCGATCCCGTCGATGTCGTCGGGTGTCAGGCCCGCGTCGGCGATGGCGCGCAGCGCCGCCTCCGCGGTCAGGTCCAGGTCGCTGCGCATCAGCCGCCGCCCGATCGCGCTCTGCCCGAGCCCGGAGAGCACCGCTCGGCGCTCGAGGCGCTCGCTCGGGTCGGCGCGGCGCGGCGGGCGGGCAGCGACGCGCTCCGTGGCGGTTGCCGGCAGCGGCCCGGGCGCGGGGCGGGCACACGCCGCCTGGACGGCGGCGCGCGCATCTTCGGAGGCGTCGGGCTCGAAGACCGGCAGGGCGATCTCCTCGCTCACCGGGTGAAAGGCGACCCGCACCGGCATGTCGATTTGCACGGCGTCGATCGCGCAGCCGACCAGGCGTGTCGTCAAGCGCAGATCGCGCTGCTCGACGAGCTCGACCAGGGCGATCGGGAACGGCACCTCGGCCCCGGGGACCCAGCGCTGGTGATTGATGGTGTAGGCGACCACCCGCCCCCATCCCGACAGCCGCGCCGGCGCCAGATCGCGCGAGCGGCAGCGTGCACACACCGGCCGCCCGGGATGGACGATCCAGCCGCACGCCAGGCAGCGGCTCATCACCAGCTCGCCGGCGCGCGCGGAGCGCCAGTAGAGCTCGCTGTCCGGCTCGAGGGCAGGGAGGGGCGCGCCGGTCGGCGCGCCCCGGTCGGCGCGATCGCGCTGCCGGCGCCCCGCCGTCGAGCCGCCCCGACGCGGCACTAGGGCTCCATGCCCGCGGGCAGCCGCGCCGTCTCGAGCAAGGCGATCGCCTCACCGTAGATGCAGCGCTTGAGCACGCTGTAGGCGTGGCGGTCCTTCTTGGCGAGCTGCGCCGCGCGCTCGACGGCACGCGGCAGCAGGTCCGGCAGCGCCACGACCTCGTCGACGATCTGGCGCGCCACGCAATCGGGCGCGCCCCAGCGTACTCCGGTCAGGATCGCGTCGCGAAACACGGTCGGCGTCATGCGCAGGCGGAACAGCTCGACCATGCCCGGCGCAAGCGGCATGCGCAGGTCGATCTCCGGCACGCACAGGAAGCCCCGGTCGGCACGCATCAGGCGCCAGTCGTGCGCCAGGGCGAACATCGCCCCGCCGGCGAAAGCGTGGCCGTTCACCGCGGCCACGCTGGGCACGGGGAAGGCCAGCAGGCGGCCGAGCAGGCGCATGAGGCTGCGCACGAGCGCCAGGGTCTGGTCGCGATCCTGGCCACCCATCCACGCGAGATCGAGGCCGTTGGAGAAGTACTTCTCCTCGGTGCCGATCGTCACCAGCGCGGCCTCGCCCGTCGATCGCTCGACCTCGTCCAGGGCGGCATCGAGCGCCGCGATGAACGTGGGGTTGAAGCGGTTCTCTCCACTGCACAGGCGCAGCACGAAGACGGCTCCGTCACGGGTCAGCTCGATCATGGGGCGAGCCTCGCCGATTTCGCTGCGCGAAGAAAGCGCCGGGGCCGCAGCTCGGGTCAGATGGTGATCGCCTCACCGTCGAACGAGGTGAAGCGCCACTCGAAGCTCTGGTTGTACGAGAGCTTCTGCTCCTCGAGGATGCCGATCGCCACCTGCTCGCCCAAGCGCAACGACTCGGCGTAGTCGCTGCGCCAGTGCAGCCCGGCCCCGTTGCGTCCAGTGGCGATGTTGGCCCCGACCTTGTTCAGCTCGCCGCCCACGGTGAGCTCCGCGCCGTCCCAGGCCAGCAGCTCGGTGCCGTCGTCGCTCGCCACGACCGGGTCGGGCAGGACCCAACCCTCGTCGAAGAACGCCTTCAAGACCGTCACGCACGCCCCGGCGACGGTGCCGTGCCCGGAGCCGTACGACGGGTGCAGCGGGCAACCCTCGGGGAAGGCCATCGGCAGCAGGTGCGATCCGTGGACGTAGGCGACCGCGTCGATCGCCTCCGAGTCCAGGACGTCCGCGTGCAGCGGGTAGCTCGTCTGCCCGGCCAGGTGGGCGTGGACGCGACCGCCGTACTCCTCGGGGCGCAGCCGCCGGTGGACGAACCACTTCTGCCACCACACTGCCTTGAGCGCGCGCGTTGCGACCTCGGTCACCATGCTTAGGATGTGCGGCCCGCCGAACTCGGCGAAGCCCTCCCAGGTCTGCGAGGACGCGGGGGGCAGGCCAGCCGCGGTCGGAGCACCCCAGCCGAGCAGGATCAGGCAAGCATTCAGGTAGGCTTCGTAGAGCGCGTCGACGTGCACGTAAGCGGTCAGGTCGCGCATGTTGCGCGGGTAGCGCGGCGTGGGGTCGTAGGCCTCCACGGGGGGCAGAGCGCCGTTCTGCATTGCGAGCCAGTCGTCGAAGGAGGTCATGAAGTCGATCTCCGCGACGGTGGTGCGCTGGCGCTGGTCGATGGTCAGCGATCCGTAGGGGATGGGGTGGAGCAGGAGCTGGGAGACGTAGGGCCCGACCAGGTCCCCCGCGGTGAAGCCGCGGAACAGCGTCTCGGGAGTGACCTGCCCACCGCTCTTGGGCCCGCGGAAGTCGGAGAGCCGCGAGAGATCGCGGGCCGCCGCCGCGGCGTGCCGGCTCGAGCCGTAACGCTCGAAGGGCAGATCGCGCAGCAGCGCCATCCAGTAGAGCTCGACCATCTCTCCCGCAGCCTGCGCGCTGGCGAATGCCGGAGCAGCTGGCATGCGCAGCGCCTGGGGGTCCGCGCCTTCGAGCTCGAAGGCAAGCCCGGCTTGCGGCGAGACCAGCTTGCGCTCTCCAGCAAGCGGGATGCGCTCGAAGTCCTCGGGCTCGCCGTGGCGCAGGGCGGCGAGCAGCGCATCGTAGGCGTCTGGGTCGACCGCGCCGAGCGAGTCGTGCGGCAGGCCCTTCGAGTAATTGCCGATCCGCTCGGCGTAGAGCTCTTCGTCGCCGTTGTTGCGCTGCGCGCTGCGCGCCTGCGGCCGGCTGCGCGCGATCTGCGCGCACTTCACACGGTAGTGGTAGGCGGCCTCGCGGCGCCGCGCCGCCATCGAGCCGCTGCCGTCGGAGGGTACGGTTTCGAGGCTCGCGGGGGATTGCTCTGCTCCTCCGGCCAAGGCGGCGGCCGGCCGGCCGGCGATGCCGGCTGCGATGGCTGCTGCGGTCCCGGCCCCTGCGCCGCGCAGGAAGGCGCGGCGTCCCAGGCCGAGCGCCTCGGCGGCCTGGCGCCCCGCGGCGGCGCCGGCCGCAGCGGGGCTGGGCTTCGAGGCCCGGGCCGCGAGCACGGGCTGGTCTTGCGTGGGTGCTCGGCCCCTGCCGTCGTTCTTAGGGCTCATCCAAGCTCTCCTCGCACGGCCGGAGGAGCCACCGGCGACAGGCCTCGGCTCCGGGGACCGTCCTGGCAAATGTGCGACACAGATCCAACAGGGTCCTGGCACGGTCGCCAGCCGCCGGCAACCGGAAAAAATATCTCGTCCTCGCGGCATCCTCCCGTGGGAAAGCCCTCCGACCCCGAAGCGGGCAGATCGCCCGGCGGGGTCCGGTGGCCGGCTCACTGGTCACGGAGGCCAGAAGGAATTTCCGCCCGCGCGGCGGGGCCTGGGGTCTCCGGCCGGCCCCGGGAGGGGGAAGATCGAGCTCGGTCCCGAGTGGCGTACGGGGCGCCGGCGATACCTCCCGCCTCGAGGCCGTGGGTCGCGGAGGTCGGCCGAGGGCGTCCGCTCGAGGGCTAAACGAATCGCTCGAGATCGTGTAGCGTTCGCGGATGGCGGCGACGACCCCCCACCCCAGAACCCTGGCCATCGACATAGGCGGCACCGGGCTCAAGATGATCGTGCTCGATGCCGAGGGCCGGCCGATCACCGAGCGCAGCCGAGTAGAGACACCGCAGCCCGCCACCCCGGCCGCGGTGCTGCGCAGCCTGCGCACCCTGATCCGTCGCCAGGGCCCCTTCGAGCGGGTCTCGGTCGGCTTCCCGGGGGTGGTGCACGACGGGGTGGTGCACACCGCGCCCAACCTGCACCCCTCCTGGGCGGGCTTCGACCTGGCCAAGGCACTCACCCGGGCCTCGGGAAAACCCACCCGCGTGTGCAACGACGCCGACGTCCAGGGCTTCGGCGACATCCGCGGCAAGGGCGTCGAGATGGCCATCACCCTGGGAACCGGCATGGGCTCGGCACTCTACGTCGACGGCAAGCTGGTGCCCAACCTCGAGCTCGGCCACCACCCTTTCGGCGGGGGTCGCACCTACGAGCAGTTCGTCGGCAAGGTCGCGCTCGACCGGGTCGGCAAGAAGCGCTGGCGCAAGCGGGTACGCCGCGTCATCGAGCAGCTCCAGCCGATCTTCAACTTCCGCGTGCTCTACGTCGGGGGAGGCAATGCCCGGCTGCTGCGCCCCGAAGACCTGCCCTCCCACGTGCGCATCATGTCCAACGAGGCGGGCATGCTGGGCGGCATCGCCCTGTGGCGTTGAAGCCGGGCAGAGCAACCATGCCTGCTTCGCTCGCTCCACGTCGTGCCGCCCGCACGGCGCTGCTGATGCTGGCCTTGGCCGCAGCGATCGGCTGCTCCGCGCCGTCCTCGCGTCCCGGCCGGCCGGTGAGCTCGCCCGCGGCGGTCGCCGCGGCTTCGGCCGACATCCACTGGCGCGAGTACCGGCTGCCCTTGCGCCCCGAGCGCCTGGCCAACGCGGGGTCGGCCGCAACGAGCTTCTGGGAGATCGCCGCACCGCTCGCCGAACGCCACGGGGCAAGCGTCGAGCGCAAGCGCGGAGCCCTCAAGCCGTCGCGCAGCGAGGTGGTGCGGCTCGACACCGCCGACGCCCGCTTGGAGACGCTGGGCCTCGAGCTGCGCAAGCGCGGCCGGGCCGACGCGCCTGGCGGAGCGGTGAACTTCGAGTTCACCATCGAGAGCCGCGCGACGGACGCCGCCGTCGCCCACGCAAGCCGGCTCGAGGCCGCCCCGGGCCGCCCCTCGACCCTGCGCTTCAAGGAGGAGGTGCTCATCGACCCCGCCCGCCCGGGCGGCATGCGCAGCGTCTTCGCCCTGGAGAGCATGGTGCGCACCTCGGACCGGCCGCTCGACCTGCGCATCGCCGACGTCGTCGACCTCTTCCCGGGCACGGCGACCAGCCTGGGTGACCCCGGCACCGGCGTGGCACCGGTGGACGGCGGCCACGTCGAGCAGACGGAGATCGAGCTGGGAGCGATCCGCTTCGCGGCCGGCACCACCGTCCGGCCGTCGCTCCTCGTCTATCGCGACCGCCGCTCCGGCGAGGTGCTCGCCGGCGAGTACACCTTCAGCGAGAGGATCGCCGACTACCACGGCCAGCCGCCGGCCGACGTCGCCGCGCTGCGCGCCTACTTCACGGCTCTGCAGGCAGAGGCCCGCGATTGGGTTTCGATCTCGGGCAATGGGGCCTTCGCGGGCGGAGGGCGAGGCACCGGGGGCTGATCGGCTCGCGCGTCCGTCAAGATCCCTCTGCCTGCACCGAGGCCCGCCACCGCCCCGGCTCCACCTCGACGACGCGGGCAGCCCCGCACAGGCGCGCCAGGTGCTGGCCCATCATGCGGCGCTCGACGTCGTCGGCGAAGCCCACCGCGTCGCTCACGCGGTAGACGAAGCGGTGGGCGACGATCTCCTCCATCGTGCGCGGCTCGGCGAGATAGGCGAGCAGCCGGGCCTCGCGCGTCGCGATCACCCCGGCGAAGCGCTCGAGACGCTCGAGGAAGGCCGCTCGCCCTTCGACCACGCCGACCTGATGGAAGGTCGCATACCAGCGCGCCTCGAGCCCACGCGCGGCTCGCAGGGTGCGCTCGAAGTCTTCGAGCGACGACCAGGCATCCCCGTAGTACGGCCCGAAGCTCGTGAGGTCGACGTCGGCCAGGTAGAGCACGTCGTCGGGCTCGATGTGGAAGAAGCAGTGGCCGCGGGTGTGGCCCGGCGAGTGGATCACCCGCAGCCGCACCCGGCCGAGGTCGAAGATCTCGCCGTCGCGAAACCCGACGGCATCCGGGCGTGGCGTGAAGTGGAACTCCTGCTCGATGACCTGCCGGAAGGCCGCCTCCATGCCCGGCGAGAGGCCGTAGAGCTCCATGATCCCATCCAGCGAGCGGATGCCGGGGAGGTCGGCCTCGTGGAGGTGCCACGGCGCATCGGGGTAGAGGTGGTTACCCGCGACGTGGTCCTCGTGGCAATGGCTATTCAGCACCCGGTCGGCACGCGGCCGCTCGGCAGGCGGCCGCGCCACGACGGCGAGCGACGGGTCGACGATCACCGTCTCCTCGCTGCCCGCGACGAGCAGGGAGTTGCCGTGCGGATACTTGCCGGCGCGCTCGCCGCCCAGCACCGTCACCCGCCCGATGGTGCGGTCCGCCATCACCGCTCGACCCGGCCTCGGCCGACCGTGCCGCGACACGGCGTGCTGCTCGACGTCGCGCGCTGCCTCCGCCGTGCGAGGGCCGGCCCTGCGCTCACGGCGTCGCCGGCCCGGCGAGCTCGACGAGCCTTGCCTCGAGCTCCGGCAGCCACTCGTCGAGCGGCCGCTCGGCTTCGACGACGATCTCGATCCTTCCACCGGGCAGCTTGCGCACCGAGCCTGGCGCGGCCGGCCGCAGCGGGATCACCACCGCCTCGCGCGAGATGCCGCGTCGGTCGAGGATCTCGAAGATCCGCTCGATCTCCTTCAGGGTGACGGCTTGGAGCATGCGACGTCTCAGACGATGCGCGTCTCGTGGCCCGTCCAGTAGCGCTCGCGCAGCAGGCGCTTGTAGATCTTGCCGTTCTCCATGCGCGGCAGCGCGTCGACGAAGTCGACGCTGCGCGGCGCCTTGTAGTGGGCGATGTGCGCGCGGGTGTACTCGATGATCTCGCGCTCCACATCGGCGCTCGGCGAGATGCCGGGACGGAGCTGCACGACCGCCTTCACCTCCTCGCCCATGTCCTCGTGCGGCACGCCGATCACCGCGACGTCCTCGATCTTCGGGTGCGCCGCCAAGCAGCTCTCGACCTCTTGCGGGTAGATGTTCACCCCGCCGGAGATGATCATGTGGGACTTCCGATCGGTCAGGTAGAGGTACCCCTCGGCATCGAGGTGGCCGATGTCGCCCAGGGTGAACAGGTTGCCGCGGTAGGTGGCCGCCGTCTTGGCGTCGTCCTTGTGGTAGCGGAAGCGCGCGTTCGGGTCCTCGGGCGCCTCGAAGTAGACCGCTCCGTCGACCAGGGGCTGCTCGATCTCGCCTCCGCTCTCGTCGAGGATGTGCACCTTGCCGCCCGCCCAGTGACGGCCGACCGAGCCTTTGTGCGTCAGCCACTCGTCGGCGCGGATCAGGGTTCCACCCCCCTCGGTGCCGGCGTAGTACTCGATGATCTTGGGCCCCCACCACTCGATCATCGCCTGCTTGACGGGGATCGGGCAGGGGGCCGCGGCGTGCACCGCCACCTTCAGGCTCGACACGTCGTACTTCCGCCGCGCCTCCTCGGGCAGGTGCAGCATGCGGTTGAAGTGGGTCGGCACCCATTGGCTGCTCGTCACCCGGTAGCGCTCGACGAAGGCCAGCGCTTTCTCGGGGTCGAACTTCTCCATGACCACGACGGTCGCACCCAGGCGGTGCTGGATCTGCGAGAACTGCAGCGGTGCCGCGTGGTAGAGCGGGCCCGGGCAGATGTACGTGTCGCTCTCCTCGAGGCCGAAGAGCATCGAGAAGCCCAGCGTGCCCATGATCACCGGGCCCGTGCCCGCTGGCTGGTGCTGGGCGAGGGGCCGCACTCCCTTGGGACGGCCGGTGGTGCCCGACGAGTAGACCATCGTCGCGCCCTCGCGCTCGTCGGCGATGCGCTCGGCGGGGAAGCACGCGACGGTCGTCTCGTAGTCCTCGAAGCCGGGGATCGAGCCCCCGATCGCCACCCGCTTCTGCACCTTGGAGAGCCGGCCGGCGAAGCTGCCGACGGTCTCGGCGAAGCGGGCGCTGGCGAACAGCACCCGAGCGTCGCAGTCGTCGACGACGTACTCCATCTCCTCGGCGGAGAGGTGCCAGTTGACCGGCGTGAAGAAGATCCCCGAGCGCATCGCTCCCCAGAAGAAATCGAAGAAATGCTCTTCGTTGGCCATGACCACGGCGATCGAGTCGCCGGGGCGCAGGCCCCACGCGTGCAGCGCCTGCGCGACGCGGTTGGAGCGCTCCTCGAGCTGGCGGTAGGTGACGTGCAGGTCGCGGTCGCCGAAGATCAGGGCATCCTTGTCGGGGTGCTTCTCGGCGCTCGCGCCGAGGTAGAGCTTCATGTCTTGCATCCGGCGTTCATAGCGTGAGCCCGAGCGCCCGTGCAAAGCCCGATTGCCGACCCGTGCCCGCCGCCCCTCACCGGGCGAAGGCCAGCCGGGCGCCGGCCCTGCGCCGGGCGCCGATGGCATGCCCGATCGCGGGCTCGGCCATCGGCCACACGACCTGCATTGACCGTCGGGCAGCCGGGGACATAGGACGGGCCGATGCTGGTCGATCCTCTTCGCCCTCGCCGGCTCGGGCTCCGGCTGCGGTCGGGCATCGCCGCGCTCGGTCCAGCCGCGGTGCCCCTGGCCCTCCTCGCGACGCTCGCCTCCTGCGGCGATCGGTCTGGCTCGGGCCAGACCCTCCACCTCGAGATCGCCGATGCCGAGCGCTGCGAGGTGCTCGACCCGGAGCACTGCCTGCTGCCCTTCCCGAGCGACGCGCTCACCGTCACCGACCCGTCGACCGACACCGGACGGCGCATCGCCTTTGCGCGCGAGTCGCTGCCCGCCAACGTCGCAGGCGTGCACGTCGATCCGACCGAGTGGTGGGCGCCGCCAACTACAGCCTGCTCATCCCGCGCAGCGTCGACTTCGACCAGTTCGACCCGCTCCTCGCAGCCGGCTACCCCGACGAGCTCGATCGCACGCTGGGCTTCGCCTTGATCCAGATGCTCTGGGATCGCGGCGAGTCCAACGGCTACCTGCACCACTTGACGCGCGACCCCTATCCCGGCACCCCGGAGCACACCGTGCTCTATCTCGAGGCATTCGGCGACCACCAGGTGGCCAACGTCGCCACCGAGATCGCGGCGCGGACCGTAGGCGCGCGGGTTCGCCAGCCCGCGCTGCGCCCGGGGCGCTCGACCGCGGTGACGCCGTTCTTCCAGCTCGAGCCGGTGCCTTCCTTCCCCGACCGCGGGTCCGCGCTCGTCGTCTGGGACTTCGGCAGCCCGCCCCCGCCGGACACGAACACCCCACCCCGCGAGGGCGAGGACCCGCACGGCAAGGCGAGCGACTCCGCGGAGGTCCTGCTCATGGTCTCCGAGTTTCTGAAGAGCGATGGTGCCTTGATCGACGTCTGCCGTGGCGCTCCTTGCGTCACCCTCGATTGAGGCTCAGGAGATACGGCATGGACTATGGTCTGGTTCAGTTCTCCACCGACGAGGCCATCCACCCGGCGGAGCTGGCGCGCGCCGCGGAGGAGCGAGGCTTCGAGTCGCTGCTCTTCCCGGAGCACACCCACATCCCGGTCAGCCGACGCAGCCCCTGGCCCGGGGGGCCGGATCTGCCCCGGGAGTACCAGCGCACCAACGACGTCTTCGTCGCCCTGGCGATGGCCGCGGCCGTCACCACGCGGCTGCGCATCGGCACCGGGGTCTGCCTGGTGGTCGAGCGCGACCCGATCACCCTGGCCAAGGAGGTCGCCACGCTGGACTCGCTCTGCGGCGGCCGCATGATCTTCGGGATCGGCGGCGGCTGGAACGCCGAGGAGATGGAGGACCACGGCACGAACTTCAAGCGCCGCTGGTCGATCCTGCGCGAGCGCGTCGAGGCGATGAAGGCGATCTGGGCGCAGGACGAGGCTTCCTATCACGGCGAGCACGTCAGCTTCGATGCGCTGTGGAGCTGGCCCAAGCCGGTGAGCAAGCCGCACCCGCCGATTCTCCTCGGCTCGGGCAGCGCGCGCGGCCGCCAGCGCGTGGTCGAGTACTGCGACGGCTGGATGCCGATCGCCGGACGCGACGACATCGATGCCGGCATCCACGACCTCTGGTCGCGCGCCGACGCCGCCGGCCGCCCGCGCGAGAGCCTCTCGGTGACGATCTACGGCGCACCGCCCAAGCCCGACGCAATCGAGCGCTATCGCAAGGCGGGCGTGAGCCGCGTGGTCTTCGGCCTGCCGCCGGCGGGCCGCGAGGCGGTGCTGCCGGCGCTGGACCGATACGTCGAGCTGATCCGTCAGCTCTGAGGGGGAGCGCCGCGCTGCGGGCGGCACGCCGCGAGGCCCGCCACGAGCGCCACCACGAGATAGCCGGACCCCACGGCGAGCGGAGCGCGATCGGCGAGCCGCCAGGGCAGGAAGGTCGAGCCGCCCGGCAGCGGCGAGTGGATCACCCCGAACCAGCTCGCGGCCGCGGCGAGCAGCAGCGTCACGGCTGCGGCCGCGAAGCGCCCGTCGATGAAGAACGCCGTGGCCGAGCCGAGCAGCATCGCCGTGAAGACGAAGCCCGCGGCGAGCATCTCGAGCGCCCGGAGGGCCGTGGCCGCGTTCGGCGCGAGCCCGGACGCTTGCACACCGGCGCCGGCGAGCATCTGGTCGACGACGATCAGCACCAGGCTGGCCAGCGCGGGGAGAAAGCTCACCGCTACCGCCGGAGCATGGCGCGGCGGCACGGCGAGGAAGCACTGCCCCGCGATCTCGAGCCCGACGTAGACCAGGATCGGCACGACCACGACCTCGGGCAAGGCGTGCACCAGCCACGCCAGGTAGCCCAGCGCTCCGCCCAAGCCGACGAACGATGCGGTGGCCAGGGTGTACGCTGCCCGTCCGCCCATGCGCTTGTAGGCCGGGTGGCCGATGTAAGGCGTGGTCTGGATCACGCCGCCGAAGAAGCCCGCCACCAACGTGCTCACGCCCTCGGTGAGCAGGATCGAGCGCGTGTCGTAGGCATCGCCCGCCGCCGCGGCCGACTCGGCGTTGTCGATGCCGCCGATCACCGTGGCCAGCGCCAGCGGCAGCGCGAGCGGCAGGTAGTCTACGGCGAGGCTCGCGCCGCGCAGGAAGCCGAGCGTCGGCTGCGGCGCTGCGAAGCCGACCTGCGCCGCGGCGGTCGCAAGACCCTGGTTCTCCAGCGGCACCAGGCCGAGGGCTGCCGCCCCGTAGAAGGCGGCAGTCGCCACGGCCACGACGCCGAGCACCGACGGAACCCCACCGGGAAGGCGGGGAACGCGCAGCAGGGCGAGGAGCACGAGCAGCAGGGCCGGGATGCCGATCAACGGCGTGGCGAAGATGCGCAGCATGGGCAGGAATGCAATCAAGGCGATGCCGATCCCGCCGATCGTGCCGAGCATCGCCGCCGAGGGTACGAAGCGACGTAGACGCGCCGCAGCCCAGGTCACCGCGATCTTGAACACCCCCATCGCGACCAGCAGGGCCATGCCCATCTGCCAGGCGAGCTCGGCATCGCCCGTCCGCTGGAAGGCCGGGCCGAGCGCGCCGAAGGTCAGGCCGAAGAGCGAAACCGTGTCGATCCCCAGGGGCATGGCGGTCACGTCGTCGCGGCCCGTGCGTCGCGCCAGACGGAAGGCGAGCACGGTGTAGATCAGATCGCCGACCAGCACGCCGAGCGCGGTGCCCGGGAGCATTCTCCCGAGCACCAGGTCTGCCGGATAGCCGAAGACCTGGATCAGGATGGTGCTGAAGACGATGAGCTGCGCGACGTTGTCGAACGTCAGCCCGAGAAAGGCGGTCAGGTCTCCGGGGGCCGCCCATGCGTAGCGCCGCGGCGGATCGGGAAGGGCTCGCGGGTTTCGCTGCACGGGGCCCTTGAATGGACCGGAGCCGCGGCCGGGTCAAGACGGTCGCTGCCAGACCGACGGCCGAGACGCCGTACGACGCGGCAATGCGATACCGATCTCGTTCGCAGTCGCGGTCGCGGTCGCGAGACGGCGGATCTCCTCGACCGGCGGCGCATCGGGCCAGTAGGGCGAGCCCAGCTCACCGGGCTGGCGCTTCCAGCGCGAGTACATCCAGATCCAGTGATCGGGGTGCTGGCGAATCAGCGCCTCGAGAACGGAGTTCAATCGCCGTGTGCCCTCGCGCACGTCGCTCTCGCGGTCGCCGGTTCGCGGGAGCGCGATCTCGCCGCCGAAAACCGCCCGGTGGCGCGCCGAAGCATCGTCGCGCACCAGGACCGCCGAGAAGATCGGGGCCCGGGAGGCGAGCGCGACGCGCGCGAGCCCCGAGTGCGTCGCTGCCGGCAGGCCGAACAGCGGCGCAAACACCGCTGCCCCACCGCGCGCTCGCTGATCGAACGGCACCGCCACGACGCATCCGTCGCGCAGCGAGCGCAGCACCTGCCGGGCAGCCGACCCGCGGCGCAGGACGCGCGCACCTGCACGCTCGCGCACCGTGGTGAGCCATCGGTCGACGTAGCGGTTGGGTAAGGTCCTGTGGACCAACGTGATCGGATAGCCGTACGCGGCGCACGCCGCGTGGAGCAGCTCGAAGGAGCCAAAGTGCGCCGTGAGGACAAGGGCGCCGCCCTCGCGGGCTCGGCGGAAGATCTCTTCCGGAGCTTCGGGCGGGTCGAGCCTGACGAGCTCTCGCAGGGCGCTCGGCTCCAGCCGAGGCAGCTTGGCCACGTCGGCCATCGCTCGGCCCCACGTCCGCCACATGGCGCGCCGCAGCGCCTCTCGCTCCTCTCGAGAGCGCTCGGGAAAAGCGATCTCGAGATTGCGCCGTGCGACGCGGTGGGCCTTGGCCCCGCGCAGCCGAGCGAGCGCCCCGTAAAGCGCTCCGCCGCCCGATCCCACGGCCAGGGCGAGGTGCCACGGCAATCGACCCAGGACATCTGCCACGGCCCGCACGCCCAGGTACCCGACGGCCTCGAGCGCCCTGCGCCGGGACCACGGCTCCTCGATGGCCTGCTCCGGCATCGTCCCCCCGGCTCCCGCTGTCGCCGCGCTTCTGGCTGCCCGGTCCCGAAGCTCGCCCGAAGTCGACCGCCTCGAGGCGCTCTCGGCGCGGCGACGAGCCTCGCGAGCGGGACACCATCAGGTTGCGGGGAAACCCTCGTCCGAACTCAAGCTCCTGGCAACGACTGCGTGGCCACGACGCTGCGCTGTCCGCGACGGTCGAGCAGCGTCGCGCGAATCTCCCGCGCCTGCGCGGGGAGGTCGCGCAGGTTCACCACCAACGAGCCCCGACGAGCCCCGTAGCTCCCCGGGACGACGTCGACCTCGGTAGGCGGTACTGCGGATCCGGCGTCGGTCGAGAGCTCGACGGTGGTCAGATCGGCTTCGCGGTCCACCCAGTCGAGCTTCACCGCCAGCCGGCCACCGGCGCGCGGCCGGACCTCGACACCCAGGACGCGCGGCTCCCCGGAGCGCAGGGCGGCGTCCTCGGCGAGGCCCGGCTGCACGGCTCTCGCGGGCAGTGAGGTCGAGACGCGCGCGCGGCCGTCGGTGGCCGCCTGAAAGAACGGCGCGAAGCCTCGCCGGATTCGCTCGACCTTCTCGAGCTGCGCGTCGCTCGGCCGCGCACCGGCGGGAACCACGAGGACGAAAGCCATGCGAAAGACCCGCGGACCCGACGCCGCGCGCGGCGAGCGTTCCCCCGCGCTCCGGATGAGGTCGTCGATGGTTACGTCGCGGCGCGTACCGCGGAAGTGGACCCCACCCTCCGGCCGCGAATCCGCAGCAAACGCCTCGCCCGAGGCCGCTCGCGCCGGCTCGAAGCCTCCGGCCGGTTCGACGACGTAGAACGGCGCGACCTCCTCGGGGCGGCGAACGCCCATCAGGTACTGGTCGAGCGGCCCGAACACCGAAAGCCCGCCGAGCGTGGTGAAGGTGCCATCGCGGTGATCGACCATGCGGTTGCCACCGAGGAAGGATCCGCCGCTTTCCAGGAAGAAGCTCCAGTGACCGTCGGCGCTGGTGAGCCCGGAGCTGGTGCCGGCCGTCTGCCCGATCCAGCGATGCCCGGCTTCGTGCGCGAGCACGGCCAGGGTCGACGGGGCAAAGGCGTAGGCGGGGATCCGCGGCGGTCGGGTCGGATCGTCGTCCCAGAACGCCAGATCGTTCATCAGGACAACGTGCTCGAGGTTGCGGCTGCCGAACAGGAGCGAGTGGTCGAAGACCCGCAGGCCGATGCCCCGGTCCTGGTTCTTGACCAGCTGGCTGCCGACCAGGCTCGGGCCCTCCACCGGCAGGGAGGTGAACACCGAGAGGAACTGGAAGCGATCGGGTAGCTCTCGGTAGACCCGCTGCGCGAGCTCCATCTCGTCGAGCGCCGGGAGGTCGTGGTACCAAGCGAAGGCGGCTTGGCTCGGCCCGATCTGCGGAGCCGTGGCCAGGTCGACCATCTCGGTCCGCTCCCGCACCGCCCCGGGGGAGAGGCCGATGATTCCCCACCGCGTGGCCAGCTCGCCGTACTCCAGCTCGACGCGCCCGTCCTCGTGCAGCGTGATGGCGAAGGAGTTGGGCTCGTCCGCGGGGCGCGCCGAGGGGACGCGCACCCAGCGCACCGAGACCCGGTCCTCGCCCTGCTCGACGAAAACCCCGCCTCCGTCGGCGGCCCGGCCCGGCAGCAGCTCGTTCCACAGCGCAGCGATCACCGGCGGTCCCGTGGCCAGATCGCGCAGTAGCTCGGCCGACGACGCCGCGCTCGCTCGGCTCGCTGGCGATAGGGGCTCGCCCAGGCTCACCGCTCCGTGCGGGTGGACGTGGATCTCCCCGTGCGATCGGCCGAAGAGCGGAAACGGCCTCGGCAGGGAGACCCGTAGGGGCTCGCCCGATGCCGGAAAGTCGAGGCGTCGACGCTCCACCCCAGGGGCGACCCCGGTGGGCGCCGCGGCGCGCTCGACGGCGGTCTCGTAGCCCCCCTGGGCGAGCGGCGTGAAGCGGATGAGCTGGCCGGCGAAGGGCAGCGGCACGGGCGGGGCGAGGATCGCTTCGTCCGCCTCGACGACCACGATGTTGGCGTCCGCTGCTGGCGGGCCGGCCACGGCCGTCGCCCCGCCCAAACCGCTCGCGATGGCGGCCAGAGCAAGGGCCACGGCGACGAGTCGCCGACGGCCGCGCCACGGCCGGTGATTGTCGATGCTCCTCCTCAAACGATCGGCTTCCTCGGCGGCCCGGCCGTCAGGGCGGCCACGCCGTACCCGGCCGCCGGATTCCGGCCCATCGTCTCCTCGTACCGGACCCGAACCCGAAACGAAAAGACGCCCGTGGCCTCCCCGGCATTCAAACCGGGGGCACGGCCGGGGTTGCGCCAATGCGGCCGCTCGGGCGTCGGCTACCGCAGCCCCTTGGCGCAGGCGTAGATCTCGGACGAGCCGCGGCGCGTCGATCCGGGCCGGCGCGTCTTTACGCTGCGAAATGCACCGCGCAGCCGCCCGATCAGGCCCGGGTACTCCGCGTCCATGAAGAGCTTTACCAGCAGCGCTCCATCGGCGGCGAGCCAGGCCCGTGCCCCGGTGACGGCGGCCTCGACCAGCTCCGCATGGCGGGCTGCGTCGGCCGCCGAAACGCCGCTCAGCTTTGGCGCCAGGTCGGCGACGACTACGTCGGCCGGCCCCGCGAGCGCTCTGGCCACCTCGGCCAAAGCCGCCTCGCTGGTCGCGTCGCCGACCAGCGTGAGCACGTTCTTCAGCCCCAGGTCCTCCGTGGGCACTAGATCGATGCCCACGACCCGCCCCTGCGGGCCGACCCGCTCGCTGGCCACCTGGGTCCACGCGCCGGGCCAGCAGCCGAGATCGACGACTCTCTGGCCCGGGCGCAGCAGCGCGAAGTGGTCCGCCAGCTCGATCAGCTTGTAGGCCGCGCGCGAGCGGTAGCCCTCCTGCTTCGCGCGGCGATAGGCGGCGTCCTTGCGCTCGTACGCGGGCACCCCGCAGATTAGCAGCCACCCTGCTCCGCCCGCCACGCGCCGCCCGAGACGGAGCGGCTCGTCACAGCCGCAACCCGCGCGATGGACCCGCGATGCCGCGGTCCTGGAGCAGCGGCCCGCGTGGGTCGTGTGCCGCCTGGCCTCGGCCGCTCGCTCGGTGCGCGCGGACGACTTTCCTTTTGCCGCACGTCGGCTAACCTCGCCCCCCCGGTGATCGATCTCGACGCACTGAACACCCCGCAGCGCGAGGCCGTGATGCATCCGGGAGGCCCGTTGCTGGTGCTCGCCGGTGCGGGAAGCGGCAAGACCCGCGTCCTCACTTACCGCATCGCGCATCGCATCGAGCGCCACGGCGTCCGGCCGGACGAGGTGCTCGCGGTCACCTTCACCAACAAGGCGGCGCGCGAGATGCGCGAGCGGCTCGACGGTTTGCTCGGCGAGCGCGCACGTGGCTTGACCGTGGGGACGTTTCACGCGGTCTGTGCCCGTTGGCTGAGACGCGAAGCACCCCGCCTGGGGCTCCCGGCGAGCTTTGCGATCTACGACGAGGTCGACCAGCTCGCGGTTTGTCGGCGTGCGCTCGACGAGGCCGAGGTGAGCGAGGATCAGCTGCCGCCGCGTGCGCTGCGCGCCTTCCTCGACCGGATGAAGAACGCCGCGCAGGAGCTCGACGCCGTCCCCACGACGGGCGACGACGTGCGCCACCAGGCGATGATCCGCGCGGCCCGTCGCTACGAGGAGCTTCTCGAGCGCGCCGGCGCCGTCGACTTCGGTGGCCTGATCGTGTCCATGGTCCGGCTGCTGTCCGAGGACCACGAGCGGCGCCAGGCCTACCGCTCGCGCTACCGCGAGATCCTGGTCGACGAGTACCAGGACATCAACCACGCGCAGTATCTGCTCGTGCAGCAGCTCGCCGGGCGGTCGGGAAACCTCTGCGTGGTCGGCGACGACGACCAGTCGATCTACGCCTTCCGCGGCGCCACCGTCCGAGCCATCCTCGACTTCGAGCGTGATCACCCCGAGGCGCGCGTGGTGCGTCTCGAGCAGAACTATCGCTCGACGGGCAACATCCTGGGTGCCGCGAGCGCCGTGATCCGGCGCAACTCCGGCCGGCATGGCAAGACGCTGTGGACCGACCAGGGCGCGGGACAGCCGGTCGTCGTCGCCACCTTGCCCGACGACCGCGGCGAGGCGCGATTCGTCGCCTCCGAGGTCGCCGCGGCGATCGCTTCGGGCCGGGATCCGTCCGAGATCGCCGTCTGCTACCGGACCAACGCGCAGTCGCGGCTCCTCGAGGAGGAGATGGTGCGACGCCGCATCGCCTACGTCCTGGTCGGCGGCACGCGCTTCTACGACCGCAAGGAGGTGAAGGACGTCCTGGCCTACCTGCGCCTGCTGGTGAACCCGGCCGACGACGTGAGCCTGCTGCGCGTGATCAACGTGCCGACCCGGGGCATCGGCGCGACGACCGTCGCCCTGCTCGGCGAGGTTGCCCGGCGCCAGGGCGTCACGGTGGCGCGGGTGCTCGAGGCCCTGGCCGCTGGTCAGGCGCCCCCGGGCATGGCCGCGGCGAGCTGCGCTCGAGTCCGGGACTTCTGGACGCTGGTCGCCCGGTTGCGCACGGAGCTGGCGGCGGCATCCCTGCACGAGGCCGTCGAGCGCGTGATCCAGGACACGGGCATGGCGACCCGGCTGCGCGCCGAGGGGACCGTCGAGGCCGAGACGCGGGCCGACAACCTCGACGAGCTGCTCGGCGCGACGCGCGAGATCGAGGCGGTCGACGGAGCGCTGCGCGGCTCGGCAGCGGTCGAGGCCTTCCTCGAGCGCGCGGCTCTGGTGTCGGACCTCGACGCGACCGACGGACGGCGTGCCGCGGTGACCTTGATGACGCTGCACAACTCCAAGGGCCTCGAGTTTCCCCTGGTGGTGTTGACGGGCCTGGAGGAGCGGGTCTTCCCGCACGCCAGGGCGATCGACGAGGGCGACGTCGATGAGGAGCGGCGCCTCTGCTACGTCGGGATGACACGGGCCCGCGAACGGCTCGTGCTGACGCGCTGCCGGCATCGCACGCTCTTCGGGGTGGCGCAGCAGAACCCGCCGTCGCGCTTTCTGCGCGAGATCCCGGCGGAGCTCCTGGAGCTGGCCGGCTCTTCGGATGACGACCATCCGCCGAGCGCCGTGTCCGGCCGCCTCGCCCGGGGGCCCTTGCGAGAGCCTCGTTCGGCGCCCGACGGCCGAGCATCGAGCGTCGACGATCGGCCGACCATCGACTACTCGTACGGCCAGGAGGATCCCTCGGCCGGATCCGGTGGCCTGCGCGTCGGCGCACGCGTCCGCCATCCCGAGTTCGGAACCGGCGTGGTGCGCTGGCGCGAGGGCCAAGGGGAGGCGACCAAGCTGACCGTTCAGTTCGAGCGCGGCGGGATCAGGAAGCTGATGGTCCGCTTCGCGCCGCTCGAGATCCTCGGAGCCTGAGCCGCGCCGTCGGCTGCCGCGGCGATCCGCGTCGCGGCCCCGACCGAGCGCAATCGCAGCCGCGTCGGGGACTCACTCGATGGCGTGCGGATCCTCGAAGGTCACACCGGTGCTCAGGCCTTCCTGATAGGTCTCGTAGTCGAAGCCGGCCTGCGGCGTGTAGCTGAAGATCGGCGCGGTCTCGTCCTGCGAAACCAGGCGGAAGAGCGGTCGCGTGACGAGCCACTCGGCGAGGAATCCCACCGGCGCGATCGCGTACGCGACGATGCGCAAGGGATTCGCTTCCCCGTCGCTGTAGGATCCCACCGTGCGATGCGTGGGCTCGTACTCCTCTGCGAGCGCAGGCGACACGGCCAGTGCCCCGACCAACAAACCCATGGCAAGACGACGCAGCCTCATGTCAGCCCCCTTCCCACGACGTCCATCGGATAGCAGGACTCGCTTCTTGAGGCCAACCGCCGGGACGCACGGGGTACGGCACACCCGCCTGACGCGTTGCGCCAAGCTGCGCCTGCCAGACCCCGTGTACCCGCTCGCGCCGTGCACCTCCGCTTCCGAACAGCCCGCTCCATTGTGGGATCGACACCCGTCGGAGCGCGCCAGCCCAAGGAGCTGCCCTCGCACTTGACCGGCCGGCCGATCCAATCGATCGTGCGCGTGATGTCGATGCGTGGACGCAAACCTCCGTACCGGCGCGTGGCCAGCCCGACGAGCTGGCGCCGCCTGGCCCTGGCCACCTGGCGGGCCCCCGACAACCCGACCGTGTACGGCGTCATCGAGGTGGATCTCTCCGATGGGCTCTCCTTGATCGAGCGACTTCGAGACGAGGAAGGCGTCCATGTCACCGTCACCCACCTGGTCGCCAAGGCCCTCGCCCTGGGCCTCGCCGCCAACCCCGACGGCAACGGCCTGATCATCGGACGACGCGTCTACCAACGAGACCAGGTCGACATCTTCCTCCAGGTGGCCAGCGAGGACGGCCGCGACCTCTCGGGCATCAAGATCCGAGCCGCGGACCAGCTGCCACTGCGCGACATCGCAAGACAGATCGAGGCCCGGGCGGAGCGTGTTCGAGCTCGACAGGACCAGGAGGTGGAGCGCAGCAAGGCCTCGCTGGCGACGATCCCCGACTTCCTTCTGTCGCCCGCGATGCGCCTGGTCGGCTTTCTCACCTACGGCCTCGGGCTCGACCTGAGTGCGCTCGGGGTGGCCCACGACCAGTTCGGCAGCGCCATGGTGACCAGCATCGGGGCGATCGACGCGGGCCTGGGCGTCGCGCTCGCGCCGATCGTGCCGTTCAGCCACGTGCCGATCGTCGTCCTGGTCAACAACGTCCAGCAACGCCCAGTGGCGATCGACGATCGCGTCGAGATCCGGCCGATCCTCACCCTCGGGTGCACCTTCGACCACCGGTTCATCGACGGCGTGATCGGCGCTCGCATCGCCAGCACGCTGCGCGATTGCCTGCTGCGGGCGAGCGAGCGGCTCGGGTGAGATCCGCGGCCCCCGGCGGGGCGTGATCGACGGCGTGGCGTACCCTTGCCGGCCTCGGCCGCCGGGGATAGGGGTGGCAGCGATGCGCCCGACCCCGGTCCCCGACCTCTAGCGCGATGCCATCGACGCCCTCTCGGCTTCGCCTGGCCGCCTGCTGGGCGGTGCACTTCTACACCGCCAGCGGCGCGGTGCTCGCGCTCGCGGCTCTCGCCGCGACCGTGCGGCAGCAGATCCCGGCCGCGTTCGCCTGCCTGTACCTCGCCGTGGTGGTCGACGCGACGGATGGCACGCTCGCCCGCGTGGCCGGCGTCAAGCGCTACATCCCTCATTTCGACGGCGCCAAGCTCGACGACATCGTCGACTACTTGACGTTCGTCGTCGTGCCCCTGTTCCTGATGCTCCAGGTGGGGCTGCTCGACGGATGGCCCGGCGCCGCCGCCGCGGCCGGCGCGACGCTGGCCTCCGCCTACCGCTTCTGCCACGCCGACGCGAAGACCCCGGAGCACTTCTTCACCGGGTTTCCGTCGTACTGGAACGTGCTGGCGCTCTACCTCTACGTCCTTCGCCCGCAGCCTTGGGTCTGCGCGACCATCACCGCCGTGCTGGCGGTCCTAGTCTTCGCTCCACTGCGCTTCATCTACCCGTCGCGCACGCCGTGGCTGCGACGCTCGTCGGTCGGGCTGGGCCTGCTGTGGGCCGTGCTCGTGGCCGCGATCCTGGCGCGTCTGCCCGAGCGGCCAGAGACCCTCGCAGTGGTCTCTCTGCTCTACCCGCTCTACTACACGCTGGCGTCGTTCTGGCTGGATTGGCGAACTCGCGGCATCACCGGGCTGGGACCGGCCGTCGAGCGGGCCGAGCGGAAACGGGAGGAGGAGCCACGCTGAGGGGCCATCAGGAGACCAGCCAGTCGATCAGCTTGCGCAGGTCCTTGTCTCCCAGGGCTGCCTGACCCACCTCGCTGTCCCCCGTCTTGCGGTGCCAGCCGTCCTCGCGCAGCGTCACGTCGAACCAGTCGGCGCCGGTCGGGTCGCTGGCGTCGTACTGGATGACCGAGGCCGCGGCGAGCCCGCCGATCGGTGCGGGCCGTCCACCCACGTTCTGCAGCGGGTTCACGACCAGCTCCACACGCCGGTCGAGGAACTTGAGCACCAGGCGTGCCCCGTCGGGAACCTCGATCCCACCGAGGTTCTTGGCACTCAGCGTGCGCTGTGCGGTGATCATCGTGCTTCCCGCCTCCTTGTTCACCGCTTGCGAGAGCGACTCCATCCGCTGGAAGAGGCCCTTGACGTGCTGCGCGCGCAAGGCGAACAGCTCCTTCTCCCGGTTGCCGCGACGCGGCAGCTTGGGCTGGGACTCCACCTTCTGCGCTGCCTTGTCCGCCATCGAGCGGATCCAGTCGCGCAGCGAGTCGCTCGTCTTCTGACCCTTGGCCTCGGCCGCAACTCGTGTCATCGGTGCTCGAGAGAAGGAAGCCCTCGGTATGGAACGCACGCCGCTACCGACGTGCTTTCCCCTCGCCCGCGTCCGCGGCTCCGCCGGCCACGGGCACACCGTCCGTCAACCGCTCCCGCCCGGCGAGTGCTCACGGCACCGCAAAGCCAAGAGATGGCGGACTCTCTCACTGCACTAGGAGCGTGTCAACCAGCGCCGTCTTGAGCTCCGCGAGCATGGCGTCGGGCCGGGGGTCGGGCACGGGCCAGACGAAGCCCTGCACCAGGATGCCGTTGAGCGCGCTCAGGATCAGTGCTGCTCGGGCCACGGGATCGACTTGCTGGCAGAGGGTGCCATGTTGCTGGCCACGCTCGACGATCTCTGCGAGCTTGCCACGGTAGAGCTCGTGGAGCTCGAGGATGCGCCCGAAGAGGTCGTCCGGGCGAGCCTCGTCGCGCAGGAACACGCCGAGGAAGAAGCGCACCGAGTAGAGGTTCCGGGTGACGAACTCGTAGTAGAGGTCGATCAGCTTGCGCAGCTGCTCGGGCTCGCTCAAGCCGTCGAGCTCGAGGTGGATCGAGTAAGGCTCGATCGTCCGGGAGACGACCTCCTGGAAGAGATTCTCCTTGGTCGCGAAATGCCAGAAGATCAGCGCCTTGCTGACGCTCGCATCCTTGGCAACTTGGGAGAGCGACGTGCTGTCGTAGCCCTGCGTGGCGAACAGCCTGGTCGCCGTCTCTAGGATCTTGGTTCTGGCGTCCATCGCCGAGCGACTCCACGAGCGGAGTAGTCCGGACGCTCGGTGCGTGTCAACGGCCTCTTCGAGCGCAGCCCTCGGCGAGGGGCCTGGGAATGGCCGCTCCGGCTCTCAGGCCGCCTCGGCCAGCGGGGTCGTCGTGAAGCAAAGCCCAGCGCCGTCCCATTCGACGAGCACCCGCGACCGCTCGGCGACCTCGCCTGCCAGGATTCGCCGCCCGAGCTGGGTTTCGATCTCGCGCTGCAGCAGCCTCTTCAGTGGGCGGGCTCCGTACACCGGATCGTAGCCGATCTCGGCGAAGTGCCGCACGGCATCCGCCGTCAGCTCGAGCTCGATGTGGCGCTCCGTGAGCCGCTTTCGGATTCGCTCGAGCTGGATCTCGACGATCGCCGCGAGGTGCTCGCGGGTGAGTCCATGGAAGACCACGATCTCGTCGACTCGGTTGAGGAACTCGGGACGGAAGCTCTGCCGCAGAGCCGCCAGGACCTCCTCCTTCATCTGCACGTACGCCGAGGAGCTGCGGTCGGTGAGCGCCCCGCCGTACGAGAGGATGAGCTGGCTGCCGACGTTCGAGGTCATGATGATCACGACGTTCTTGAAATCGACCGTCCGTCCCTGGCCATCGGTCAGGCGGCCGTCGTCCAGGATCTGCAGCAGCGCGTTGAACACGTCGGGGTGCGCCTTCTCGATCTCGTCGAAGAGCACCACGCTGTAGGGCCGCCGGCGCACGGCTTCGGTCAGCTGTCCGCCCTCCTCGAAGCCGACGTAGCCGGGGGGCGCACCGATCAGGCGCGCCACCGAGTGCTTCTCCATGTACTCGGACATGTCGATGCGTACCATCGCCTGTTCGTCGTCGAACAGGAACTCGGCAAGAGCGCGCGCGAGCTCGGTCTTGCCCACGCCCGTGGGGCCGAGAAAGATGAACGAGCCCACCGGACGCTGGGGGTCCTTGAGACCCGAGCGCGCGCGCAGGACCGCGTCGGCAACCGCCGACACCGCCTCGTCCTGGCCGATCACGCGCTTGTGGAGGTGCTCCTCGAGCTGGAGGAGCTTCTGCGCCTCACCCTCGAGCAGCTTGGCCACCGGAATGCCAGTCCAACGAGCGACGACTTCCGCAATGTCGTCGGCATCGACGTGGTCCTTGATCAGCCGCGCCGGCCCGTCGGTCTCACCCGCGGCGATCTGCTTCTCCATCTGCGGCAGGACGCTGTATTGCAGCTCGCTCGCCCGCGCGGGATCGTAGTCGACCCCGGGGCGGCGGACCTTCTCGTACTCGAGACGTGCCGCCTCGAGCTTCTTCTGGAGCTCCGCGACACCGCCCAGCGCGCTCTTCTCCTGCTCCCATTGCGCGCGCAGCCGGGTTTCCTCGTCCTTCAGGTCGGCGAGCTCCTTCTCGAGGCGCTCGAGCCGCTCGCGCGAGGCCCGGTCCGTCTCCTTGCGCAGCGCCTCGCGCTCGATCTCGAGCTGCAGGGCGCGGCGCGCCACCTCGTCGAGCTCGGCGGGCATCGAGTCGATCTCGGTTCGCAGCTTCGCCGCGGCCTCGTCGACCAGGTCGATCGCCTTGTCCGGGAGGAACCGGTCGGTGATGTATCGGTTCGACAGGACGGCCGCGCTCACCAAGGCGGCGTCCTTGATCCGCACCTTGTGGTGCACCTCGTAGCGCTCGCGCAGGCCGCGCAAGATGGAGATCGTGTCCTCCACGCTCGGCTGCTCCACCTGGACGGGTTGGAAGCGCCGCTCGAGGGCTGCGTCCTTCTCGATGTGCTTGCGGTATTCGTCGAGGGTAGTGGCACCGATGCAGTGCAGCTCGCCACGGGCGAGCATCGGCTTGAGCAGGTTCGACGCGTCCATCGAGCCCTCGGCCGCGCCGGCCCCGACCACGGTGTGCAGCTCGTCGATGAACAGGACGATCTCTCCCTCGGAAGCCTGCACCTCCTTGAGCACGGACTTGAGGCGCTCCTCGAACTCGCCGCGGAACTTGGCCCCGGCGACCAGGGCGCCCATGTCGAGCGTGATGACGCGTCTGCCCCGGAGGCCATCGGGGACGTCGCCGCGCGCGATGCGCTGCGCCAGCCCCTCGACGATCGCGGTCTTGCCCACGCCGGGCTCGCAGATCAACACCGGGTTGTTCTTGGTACGGCGAGACAGAACCTGGATCACGCGCCGGATCTCGTCGTCGCGGCCGATGACCGGATCCAGCTTCCCGGCACTCGCCAGCTTGGTCAGGTCGCGGCCGTACTTCTCGAGCGACTGATAGGTCGCCTCGGGGTTCGAGCTGGTCACACGCTGGTGTCCGCGCACTCCCTGCAGGGCCTTCAAGAACTCGACGCGGTTCACGCCGGCCGACTTCAGAGCATTGCCGGCGGGCCCAGCATCCTCGAGCATGGCCAGCACGAGATGCTCGACGCTGACGAAGTCGTCCTTGAGAGCCTTGGCCTCGTCCTCGGCCCGGCCGAGCAAGCGGGCGAGGCGAGGGGTCAGGTACACCTGATCGGCGCCGGGCGCAGCACCGGTCACCTGCGGCATCCGCTGGAGCGCTCGTTCGACCTGCTCGCGCACGGCCTGTCCATCGGCGCCTGTCCTCTGCAGGATCGTGCCGACCAGGCCGCCTTCGTCGTCGAGCAGGGCAGCAAGGAGGTGCTCGACGTCCACCCCCTGATGGCCGCGCCGCACGGCCAGGCCTTGGGCGTTGCGCAGGGCATCCTGGGACTTTTCCGTGAGACGTTGCAGATCCATGCGAGAGGTCCTCTTCCCGCCCTGATCGCTCGGCACAGGGCAACGGCGAATGCGGCAAGACTAAGCACGATCGATCGCCGGACAAGAGCAGCCCCCTTGACCGGCGCGATCGCGGCCCGGGCTATCGAGGTTTCCCAAACGGGGATCAGCAACGGCGGACTTCGGGTGGAAGCGATCCGTCCAGCGTGATAGGCAGGATGTCCAGCCATGCTGTGGACCGTCCGTTTCATCGCTTCGGCCGTGGTTTCGACCTGGGGGCTCGCCATGCTGCTCATCGGCATGGTGAACGGTGTGCTCCTGTGGAGCGCGATCGGGCTGGCCGTCACGGTAGCGGGGCTGCCCCTGCTGGCGGCGCACCCCTGGGCCGCCGCGCGGCTCTACCCGCCCCGAACGCCCGTCGAGCGCACCGCCTGAGAAGCGCGCGGCGAGCACCGTGGATTCCGAGAAGGATCGCTGGGGTGACAAGCTGCGCGATCTCGAGCAGGCGCGCGAGGACCAGTACTTCGCCAAGCGAGATCGCGAGCTGCTCGAGAAGCTGCGCGCCTCTGAGGAGGCCGAGACGATTTCCTGCCCGAGATGCTCGAGCAAGCTCGAGCGCGTCGAGGAAGGGCCGCTGCGCGCCCTGGTATGTGCCGCAGGCCACGGCTCCTGGTTCGATGCAGACGCGCTTGCGACGCTAGGCGACCCCGAACGCCGCGCGGCGTTCGAGCGGCTCTTGAGCCGGCTGGGCGGAGGCTGATCCGCCCGGCCTCACTCAAACCTGCGCCCGAGCCCGTGCACCCAAGGCAAGGAAGTAGCTCTTTGTCTCGCTGACGCTCGATCCGAACAGCGGGCCGCTACCGGCAGGGCGGACCGCCGCGACCAGCACGGCTCGGTCGAACGGGCGCCCGCGCAGCGCCGGAGCGTATTCCGGAGCGTCGGGGAAAGCGTAGCCCTCCGGATAGCTCCAGGCTGGCTCGAGTAGCTCGCCGACGACGAGATCGGCCGCGCGCACGTCGGATCCATCCACCCGCACGAAGACGTGGTCCGACCCCACCCTCACGGTCTGGCCATCCGAGCTCTCCACCTCGAGAAGGGGGTCGTCGGACTCGATCTGGCGGACCTCGCGCATCATCCGGAAGCCGAGCGAGCCGTCCCCGAGGCGCGTCAGGACCGGGATGGTCTTGCCCACGAGCTTAACGATCTCCACCGGACCGTCGATAGTCTCGATGAGAGCCTCCGCCGCGAGCCGGCTCAGCGTCGGTGGGGGAGGCGCCTTCTTGGCAGCTTCTGACGAGTTGGTCACGAGGGACTTCCAGATGTCGCAATCCTACAGGTTGTCACAATCCAACACGCCTCGGCCTGACTTTCAACGTCGCGGGCCCTCCATGCGGAGATCTGGGCTGGCACGCGAGGTGCATGATGACGAACCTCAGCCAAGGGGAGGCTTCATGGACCCAACCAACTCGGTAGCCGAAGAGAACGTCGTCCGTCTTTTCGAGCCGGATCTGATCACTCCCGACCAGCATCGGGACAGGGTTCGGGCCGAGCGGACCGATCAGCCCGAGATCCGGTTGATGCTGGCCGTGATGGAGGACGCCGTCGCCACGTATCAGCGCTACGCGACGGAGCCAAGCCGGCGCAATCAAAAGCTGTTCGAAGATGCCGAGCAGTGGATCAACTCGACCGACACCAGCTGGCCCTACTCTTTCGAGAACGTCTGCTCTGCTCTGCGCTTCGAGCCGGAGACCCTGCGAAACGGTCTCCGCGCATGGCGGGACGAGAGGGTCAGCGGCAAGGCGCACGTCTATCGCTTCCCGTTCCGCCGAGTGAACGGCAAGCGCCACTCGATCACGGTTCGCGACCGGGGCGCGCGCAAGCGCGCCTGATGCTCAGCTGCCCGGCCCCGGGGGCTCAGGGACACACGAGTACCTTCAGAGCCCCGGGGCGCGCAGCCCTTTGGAACGCCTCGACGCCCTCGCTTAGAGGGATGATCGCATCGACGAGCGGTGCAACGGACACGGTTCCCCGCGCCAGAGCGTCGATCGCCGGCTCGAAGGGACCACACCGCGAGCCGACGACGCTCACCTCGTTGACCACCAACGGCGTAAGGTCGACCTCGTAAGGCCTGGCGACCGTCGACTTGAGAACCACGACACCCAACGGCCGAACCGCCCGGATCGCCGCTTCGAACCCCGTGACATCTCCGGTTGCGTCGACGACCAGATCCCAGGACCCGGGCGCCGGATCGGCGGGCACGGCATTCAGGCCCAGCTGCACGGCGACTTCCCGGGCTCGCTCTCGACGTGCCAGCACGGACACGTGATCGCCTCGTACCACCAATACTTGCGCGATCAGCAAGCCCAGCTTTCCGGCGCCGAGCACCAGGGTGCGTCCGCCGGCGACGTGCTCGGTCTGCAGGGCGGCTTCGAACGCTGCGGCGGTGGGCTCTGCAAATACCGCTATGCGGTCCTCGAGGCTCTCCGGGATGACGTGGAGATTCTCCTTTGGAATCGCCAGCCTTTCGGCTAGGGCGCCATCCGCGCCGACGATCCCCAGCACCGTCCGCCCGGGGCAGTGCCGCCGGCGACCTGCAAGACAGGTCCGGCAGCGGCCGCAGGCGAAGTTGATCTCTCCCACGACCCGGCGTCCGACGAGCGCGCTTGGTCCGGATACCACGTCGCCGACGAATTCATGCCCGGGAATCCCCTTGAAGCCTAGATAGCCCCGCACGATCTCGAGGTCGGTAGAACAGATCCCGGCAACCCGCACCCGGACCACGGCCATCTCGCCATGGCCTTGCGGATCGGGGGCGCCATCGACAACGCGCAGCGTCGCGCCATCCCAGATCAGCGCCCTCACGCGTGGGCCACGGCTCTGAACGGACCTCGGAGGTCGGGTGAGCCCGCTGCTCTTCGCCTACTGCTTCACCAGGCTTTGCCGGAACTCCCGGCCTGCCGTGTCGGCGATGGCTTCCGCCTTGTCAGCCCTCTTCTCGGCCCGCTCGGCGAGCGCCTCGGCCTCTGCCGCCGCGCGCTCGGCTCGCAGCGCCTCCTGCTCCGGATCGAGAGCGGCGCGAGCGGGCAGTGCACCAGCCATTTGCGCGCGCTTCTCGGGCGGGATCGGTCCGGTGAAGCGGACCAGCGCAACACCCGGTCTGCCCAGGAGGAAGGCACGCGCGAAGGCGTACATCTTGTTGAATGAGCGATAGTAGGCGCGGATTTCGTAGCTCGCCCAGGGCGACTCGACGTCGACCCTCTGCAGCTCGGCGAAGTCTGGCATGCCGATCCGCGCGACCGTGTCGCGCACCGCTTCATTGGTCGACAGGATGGTGCGGAAGCTCTGCAGCGACAAAGGCTTCGGATCACCCACGTCGCAGAGGTACGGTCGCTCGGGAGAGATCCCCTCGCAGCCGACTCCGCCGTCGCCCTGCGCCGCGGCGCCAGCCGCTCCGGCGAGCCACATCCAAAGGCAGATCAGGCCGAACCCGACGGATCTCCGCGCTCCCATGGTCTCCTCCCCCGCTTGGCCCTGTTACCTCTTTCGGCCGGGCATGTCACTCTCTTCAGCCCGCTCCTAGCGCCCGTAAGGGGTGAACCAGCTCGAGCCGAACGAATCACCGGCTGGGGTAGCTCGGATCATTCTCCTCCCGCTCGGCGTGGCTGCAGCTTCGGGGGGCAATGGTCGGCGGGACCCTCCACGGTGCGGATCCCGGAGGCGAGTTCGTCGACCAGCGCCGCGGCCCTGCGAATCGTACGCCGCAGCGCGCGCTCGAGGCCGACGACCTGGTCGCGGTTGAGCCTCGCCTCCTCGGGGAGCGACCGCAGCGCTCGATCCAGTCGTCTCGCAGAGCGCAGGATGCCCGCCTCGGGAGACGCCGTCGTCTTTCCCTGCTCGGCGCTTCGGAAGCTGCGCACCGAAATCGACTGAAGCTTCACCCGCCGCCATAGGGATCGCATCTGCTCGGGGCTCTCCTGGCGGGCGATATTGATCATGATCTCGCGCGAAACAGTCCTACCCTCTCTGAAATACTCGTGTTTCACGTCGTCGGGCAGGCGGGTGAGCGCCAACGTATTGGAGACGTACGGGCGGCTCTTGTGGATCACCTGCGCCAGCTCGGCATGGGAGTGGCCGCGCTCCTGTGCGAGCACCGCCAGAGCCTCGGCCTCCTCCAGGGGCGAGAGATCCTCCCGTTGCACGTTCTCTTCGAGAGCCACCTCGAGCAGGTCGTCGTCGCTCAGGATCGCCGGGACCAGGGCAACCCCGGCCAGCTCGGCTGCCCGGAGTCGGCGCTCCCCGGCGACCAGCGTGTATTCGCCATCCGGCCCTCGGCGAACGATGATCGGCTGCAGCAGGCCCCTCTCGCGGATCGACTCGGCCAACTCGGCCAGAGAGGTCGGGTCGAAGTACTGCCGCGGCTGGTGCGGGTTCGGCTTGACTAACGCGATGGGGACCGCGGCGAAGAACGTCCGGCGGCGCCCGATGAAGTGCCCGGCTGCGGCGACTCGGGCAACCGCGGGCACCACATCCTTCTTGGCAGCTAGCGAGACTGCCAGAGCACCCGCTGGCTCGAGGTCGCCCGCGGGGCTATCGGCGACCTGCTGTGCATCGCCCCCGCGTGGGGCTCCGGCCGGTAGCTCTCGAGCGGTCCGGGACCAGGCTGCGTTCTCCACAACAGCACCCCCTCCACCCGTCCTGTAGGCCTACGCCCTCGCGAGGCCAGTCGCCGTGGCCGCCCCATTAGACGGCCGCCCCCGTAGCTGTCAATGGGCGTGGGGCCCGGGGCCCTGGTTCGGGCCTGGACAAGGGGGTTCCAACGTACCGGCCTCGGCCGGAAACGCGATCGCCCCGCCAGCAACGCCGGCGGGGCGATCGTTTGTTCACGTCGGTGACTCGAGAGCCCTCAGATCTTGCCCTGGAGCAAGAAGGCGATCACGAGAGCGTAGATCGCCAGGGCCTCGATGAACGCGAGGCCGAGGATCATCGGCGTCTGGATTCGATCTGCCGCGTTGGGATTGCGGCCGATCGACTCCATGGCGGCCGCGACGGCACGCCCTTGTCCGATGGCGGCGCCGATGGCGGCGCCGGCGATGGCGATGCCGGCAGCAAGGGCGATCATCGCCTTGTCGCCGCCGCCCGCGGCAGCGTCGGCTGCAAACGCCGTGGACTGGCCCAGAACGGCAAAGGCCACGGTGAAGAGCGCTACGAGCGCGCCCTTGAGGGTCGATCTGATCATGAGCTTCTTTCCTCCTTTCCCGCCCGCCCGCGGCCGCTCGATGGGCACTCCTCTGTCCTCATCCTCGCCACACCACGCCCACGGCCTTCGAGCTGCGTAGACTAGAGCCGCGACCTACAGCATGTCCGCGACCGCCTCGTCGTGATGCGAGACGGCCAGCGCGATGTAGATCATGCTCAGCAGAGTGAAGACGAATGCCTGGATCACCACGACGAGGCTACCCAGGAGATAGAAGACCACGGGGACTCCGACCTTGGTCAGGCTGGTGAAGATCTCCAGCACGAGGTGGTCGCCGAAGAGGTTGCCGAAGAGACGCAAGCCAAGCGAGAACGGCCGCACCAGCGCTCCGATGAGCTCCAGCGGGACCATCAGGACGGCCAACCACCAGATCGGGCCGGCGAAGTGCTTGAGGTAGGCGACTCCCTGGGCGCGAAATCCGTAGTAGTTGAAGGCGAGAAAGGACACCGTCCCGAGCGCGAAGGTGATGTTGAAATTGCTCGTCGGCGGCATCAGGCCCGGCAGCAGGCCCATCGCGTTGCAGGCTAAGATGTACAGGAAGAACGAGCACAGAAGCGGCACGTAGCGCTCGCTGTGGTGGCCAATCACGCTGTGAGCAAGGCCGCCGATCGCCTCGGTGACCAGCTCGAAGACGTTTCGCGCCGTCAGCGTCTCGTCCGGGACCACCGCTGCCTCGCTCCCGAGCGCCGCTCGGGCACGAAAGGCGAGTAGGAGCACGACCCCCATGACCAGGCAGGCCACAGCGAAGTACTCGAAATGCTGGGGGATTCCCAGGGCGTACGTCCAGGTGAACGGGTGTTCCATTCGGATTTCGAGGCCTTCCTCGACGAAGTCGTCAGGCGTCCCGACCGTGGGACAGGCGGGCGCAGTAGCATGTCTCAACGAGAATCGCGAGCCACAGCGTAGTTGCCCCGGCCGCCAGGGAGATCGGGGCGACCCGAGAGCTTCCCAGACCCGCCAGCACCAAGCCGAGCAGCAGTCCGAGCTTCAGCAGGAAGAGGCCGACCGCTAGCGCGGGCCGGGGCCGTGCACGCAGCGCGGCCGAGACGGCCCACCTTTGCAAGAGGAAGCTTCCCCCGAGCAAGGCCGCCCCGAGCGCCACGCTGGCCGGGGAACCCCGGCCGCTGGCACCCACAACGCCCACGAGAATGACGGTCAAGAGAGCCTGCCAGAGAAGGACGCGTGGCGTGCCTCCGGCCATGCGCGGCTCTTCAGCGCTCACCATCCCCACGAATCCGCTGAAAGCGCTTCGTCAGCACGATCAGGCGGCTCACCGCGGCTCCCATGCCTCCGAAGGTCGCAAGGATCAGCAACCACGGCTCCGTCCCGAGCCACTGGTCGAGGTAGTAGCCCAGCCCGAGCCCGCCGAGAACGGACCCGGAAAACTCGAGGCCGAGCGCCGTCATCTGGATCGCCAGCTCACGCCGCCGCTGGGCGGGCGTCGGCTGCTTACCTTGGGGCACGGCCGGCGAAGAACTCAACCGTTCGATCCAGCGAGGCTCGAACGGGCAGCCGCCACGATTTCATCGAGGTCTTCTTGCCGATGCGCGAGGCTCAGGAACCACGCCTCGAACTGAGACGGCGGAAGGTATACGCCTCGCTCGAACATCCTCCGGAAGAAGCGGGCGAAAGCCGCAGTATCGCAGGCTTGTGCCTCGACGAAGTTCCGCACCCGCTCGACCCCGAAAAAGATGGTGAGAAGAGAGCCCGCGCGCTGCACGCAGCCGATCACCGACGAATCCTCGAGCGCGCCTCTCAGGGCGCGCTCGAGAAAAGCCCCGGCCTCCTCGAGCCGTGCGTATGCCTCCGGTGTGAGCAACTCCAGTGTCGCGTACCCGGCGGCACACGCCACGGGGTTTCCGGCGAGAGTGCCCGCCTGGTAGACGGGCCCGAGCGGAGCAAGGAGATCGAGCAACTCGGCTCGGCCGCCCACCGCTCCGACCGGCAAGCCGCCGCCGATGATCTTGCCGAGGCAGGTGAGATCGGCCGCGACGCCGTAGAGTTGCTGTGCCCCACCACGCGCCACCCGGAATCCCGAGATCACCTCGTCGAAAATCACCAGCGCACCCTGGTCGTGTGCCGCCTCGACGACTCCCTCCAGAAAGCCGGGCTCCGGGGGAACGACCCCCATGTTGGCGGCGATCGGCTCCAGGATCACCGCCGCCACCGGGGCCCCCTCTCGCACGGCCGAACGGAATCCGGGGAGATCGTTGTATTCCACGACGCTGGTCAGCCGCGATGCCTCCTCGGGCACGCCCGCGCTGTCTGGGATCCCAAACGTCGCCGCGCCGGACCCCGCGCGCACCAAGAGGTCGTCGCTGTGACCGTGATAGCAGCCATTGAACTTGATCAGCCGCGACCGGCCCGTCGCAGCCCGCGCGATGCGGATCGCGGTCATCGTCGCCTCGGTTCCGGAGGTGACGAGACGCAACCTCTCGATCGTGGGAAAGGCTTGCGTCACTCGCTCCGCGAGATCGACCTCGACGGGTGTCGGCGCACCAAAGCCGGCTCCCCGCCGCACGGCTTCGACTACCGCGGCGACCACGGGAGGTGGCGCGTGCCCCGCAACGAGCGGGCCCCAGGCGCCGACGAGATCGAGGTAGGAGTTGCCGTCGGCATCGACGACGCGCACTCCCTCACCGCGAATGATGAAGGGGGGATCGCCTCCCACCGCGCGCCACGCGCGAACCGGGCTGTTTACCCCAGCTGGCAACACCCGCGATGCGCGGGCCAGCAGTTTTCGTGATGCCTCTCGCAAGTTGCGATGTCCAATGGGGAAAAGGGAGACCGGCGCTTACCAACCTCCCGCAGCAGCGTCAAGGAAATCGCGCTCGGAAGTTTTTTCTCGTGCAATATCGGGAGCTTTCTCATCTGCTTTCGCTTTTCTTCTTGCAACTGCGAAAGGTCGGGCGCTAGAGAAGCGCCCTCGCGCCTGCAGGCACGACATTTTCTCGCATCCCACGGCTCATTGTTTTCTCACGGTGTGGATCTCGGCCGCCCGTCCCGGAACACGAACCAACGGGCGCCCTTCAGAGAGTGTCGTTCGAGGTGAAAATGGCCTGGCGCTGGTGGGTGCAAACCACCGGAATTCGGGTGGAATATTCGATCATCCACAGGTGTGCACATTCCTGTGAATAACCTCTTGCCGGCAGAGGGGTAACCCGTATGGAAAGCTGGGAGGAGGCCCGCGTCGCCCTGCGCGACCGGGTCGGCGAGGGGAACTTCGAGACCTGGATCAAGCCCCTGCGATTCACCTCGGTCGGGGCCGGAAAGGTGTGCATCAGCGCACCGAGCAAGTTTTATCGCGACTGGGTCGCTCGCAACTTCCTGGGCGCCATCAAGACCTGCTTGCGAGTCGGCAGCGAGCCGCCTCCGGAGATCGTCTTTCGCGTCGACGACGGCAACCAGGGAGAGCTCTTCGCGGCGCCCGCCGAGACCCAGTCCGAGGCCCTGCCGCGCACCGCGATGCGACGCCCGGCGGCTCGCGTCGGCAATCTGGTTCCGCACTACACCTTCGAGAACTTCGTCGTCGGGCCGAGCAACGAGTTCGCACACGCGGCTTCCCTCGCCGTCGCGGGACGGCCGGGCGAGCACTACAACCCCCTCTTCGTCTACGGGTGGGTCGGGGTGGGAAAGACCCACCTGGTGAATGCCATCGGCCACTCGGTCCTCAAGCGGAACCCCTCGGCTAAGATCGTCTACATGGCGAGCGAGTCGTTCGTGAACGACATGATCTCGTCCCTCAGGCGCGACCGCATGGACGAGTTCAAGAACCGCCTGCGTCAGGTCGACCTGCTGATCATCGACGACGTCCAGTTTCTCGCCGGCCGCGAGCGGACCCAGGAGGAGTTCTTCCACACTTTCAACACGCTGCACGAAGGCCACCGCCAGATCATCTTGACCTCCGACAAGTTCCCCAAGGACATCCCCGACCTCGAGGAGCGCCTGCGCAACCGTTTCGAGTGGGGCCTCACCGCAGACATCCAGGCTCCCGAGATGGAGACCCGGGTCGCCATCTTGCAAAAGAAGGCCGAGATGGAGGGGTTCTCGCTCTCGGAGGAGGTGGCCTCGTTCATGGCCGCCGAGATCACCACCAACGTCCGCGAGCTCGAGGGTGCCCTGACGCGCCTCGGGGCGATGGCCTCTCTACAACGGGCCGAGATCACGGTTCCCTTCGCACGCAGCGTGCTGCAGCCTCACCTTCGCGAGCGCCGCCGGGAGCTGACGATCGACGACGTCCAGCAGGCGGTTTGCGCGCACTTCGGCCTCTCTCTGACGGAGATCAAGTCGAAGCGCAGGACACAGAACCTCTCGGTGCCGCGACAGATTGCCATGTACCTGTCGCGCAAGCTCGTCGCCGCGTCCTTCCCGGTCATCGGCGCGAAGTTCGGAGGGCGGGATCACTCGACGGTGATCCACGCCCAGACCGTCATCTCACGCCGATTGGACGGGGACCCAGCGCTTCGCGCGACCATCCAGGGGCTCGAGAGCAGCCTGACGAAGCAGCCATCCTGACGCGACGCTGCCACGGCCCCGGCGAAGCGTAGAGGGCTTCGGTCCGGGGACTGGCTCCTTCTTCGAGCGCTTGTGGATTCCCTGTGGGCTGCTCGCCCTCAACCTGGGGAGATCCACGGCCGACCAGAGCGATCTTCGCGCCCGATGGCAGCGGCGCCTTCATTCCCACAGGTGAATGCGACCGGGAACCGCGGCGTTGAATCCCTTGTCCACCGTGTCCACAGGCTCTACTACCTCTATTTGAATAGTATAAAGAAGAATAGAGAAGACGGCGGCACGTGGGGAGTGCGGTGCAGCACGCTCACGGGGGGTGCTCGTCCAACGGGGGGGAAGTGATGGAGTTCTCGGTCGACCGAGGAGAGTTCTTGCAGGGCCTCTCGCTCACGCAGGGCGTGGTCGAGCGGCGCAATACGCTTCCGATCCTCGCCAATGTCCTGCTCGATGCCTCGGGCAAGGATTTGTCGATCGCAGCGACGGACCTCGAGGTGCACCTCCGCCGCAGGTGCACGGCGAAGATCCGGGAATCGGGCGCAGCGACGGTCGGCGCGCGCAAGCTCTTCGAGTTCGTGCGCGAGCTGAAGCCGGGTGACGTCACGGTGCGGCTGCTCGAGAACCACTTCGTCGAGATCGTGTCGGGCCGCTCGCGCGTGAAGCTGGTCGGGCTGCCTGCAGGCGACTTCCCGAGCTTCCCGCAAGTGGACGAGAAGGACGGGGTCGTCGTCGATCTGCCCTGCGACACGCTGGCTCGCATGATCGAGTGCACCCTGTTTGCCGTGTCTACCGACGAGACCCGGCCGCACCTGGGCGGGGTTCTGCTGTCGAAGAGCGAGAACGTCCTGCGCTTGGTCGGCACCGATGGCCATCGTCTGGCTCTCGTCGAGGAGGGGAGCGCGCAGGGAAGCGGCGAGACGAAGGGCGCCATCCTGCCGCGAAAGGGCCTCGTGGAAGTCCAGAAGCTCATCGTCGGCGAGGAAGGGAGGGCTCGCCTGTCGGTGGGCAGCAACACGGCGCGAGTAGTGCGGGCCAACGTCGAGCTGGTCATGCGTCTGGTCGATGGCGAGTTCCCGAACTACGAGCAGGTGATTCCCAAGGCCGCCAGCCACCAGATCGCGATCGACAAGAGCGAGCTGCTCTCCGCATTGCGGCGAGTTTCGGTCGTGGCCAGCGACCGAGCGCGGGGTGTCAAGCTCCAAGCAACCACGGGACAGCTCGCGGTTTCGGCGAGCAGCCCGGACTTCGGCGAGGCGAGCGAAGAGATCGAGGTCGCCTACGAGGGAGCCGAGCTCGCCGTCGGCTTCAACTCGCGCTATCTCACCGACGTTCTGGCCGTGTTGCCGGACGACCAGCGGGTCGAGATCTCGCTGATCGACGATGCCAGCCCAGGGGTCATCCGCAGCGACGAAGACGACTCCTACCGCTACGTCGTGATGCCGATGCGACTCTGATCCGCGGCGATTCCGAGATGGATCGCAGGGGTTCGCTGGAGCGTGTGCGCGGGCCTGGCCGGGGCTTCTTTTCGGCGTCTCGGTCTGCTATAAGCGACCTTTCGGCAAATACTGTTAAGTAATTGATTTTACAATGGATTCAGAGACACAATCCGCGCCGGAACAGGGCGCCTACGGCGCCGAGCAGATCAAGGTCCTCGAGGGTCTGGAGGCCGTGCGTAAGCGTCCCGGGATGTACATCGGCGACACCTCGGAGCGCGGGTTGCATCACCTCGTCTACGAGGTCGTCGACAACTCGGTCGATGAGGCGCTGGCAGGCTACTGCAAGCGGATCGGGGTCACCATCCACGTCGATGGGACGGTCACCGTGGTGGACGACGGGCGGGGCATTCCCGTCGACATCCACCCGACGGAGGGCGTCTCTGCCGCCGAGGTCGTTCTCACGAAGCTGCACGCCGGAGGGAAGTTCGACAAGCAGTCCTACAAGGTTTCCGGAGGGCTCCACGGTGTCGGCGTCTCGGTGGTCAACGCGCTCTCCGAGCACCTCGAGCTGGAGATCTGGCGGCAAGGATTCGTCCACTACCAAACCTACCGCCGAGGGCAGCCCGCGGCGCCGTTGGCGCGGCTCGGGACCACCCAGAGCCGCGGCACGCAGGTCACCTTCAAGCCAGACCCGCTGATCTTCCCCTCGACGGACTTCAGCTTCGACGTCCTCTCGCAGCGGCTTCGCGAGCTGGCGTTCTTGAACCGTGGCCTGCTCATCACGATCGAGGACAAGCGCAGCGGCCGCGACCACGAATTCCACTACCCGGGCGGCATCGTGTCGTTCGTGGAGCATCTCGGCTCGACGAAGACGCCGATCCACCAGGAAGCGATCTACATCGAGGGCGAGCGAGACGGCGTGACGATCGAGGTCGCCCTGCAGTGGAACGAGGGCTACAACGAAACCGTCTACACCTTCGCCAACAACATCAACACCGGCGAGGGAGGCACCCACCTCTCGGGCTTTCGCGGGGCGCTGACGCGGACGGTGAACGCGTACGCCCAGGCCGGAGGCCTACTCAAGAAGGACTCCGAGGCCTTAGAGGGCGAGGACGTGCGCGAGGGGTTGACCGCGGTGATCGCGGTCAAGGTTCCCGAGCCACAGTTCGAGGGGCAGACCAAGACCAAGCTGGGTAACAGCGAGGTGAAGGGTCTGGTCGAGGCCCTGGTGAACGAGCGCCTGGGCGCTTACTTGGAAGAGCACCCGACAGAGGCGCGCAAGATCGTCTCGAAGTGCATCGAGGCGGCGCGGGTGCGCGAGGCGACACGAAAGGCCAAGGATCTGGCCCGGCGCAAGGGCGCGCTCGATTCCGGCTCGCTTCCCGGAAAGCTAGCCGATTGCCAGGAGCGCGACCCTCGCCTCTCCGAGCTCTTCATCGTCGAGGGTGACTCCGCCGGAGGGTCGGCGAAGCAGGGGCGGGACCGGCGCAATCAGGCGATCCTGCCGCTGCGCGGCAAGATCCTCAACGTCGAGAAGGCGCGCTTCGACAAGATGCTCTCGTCGCAGGAGATTCGACTCCTGATCACGGCGCTGGGGATGGGCGTCGGCAAGGAAGACAAGGACATCGAGAAGCTGCGCTATCACACGCTCGTCATCATGACCGACGCCGACGTCGACGGCAGCCACATCCGAACGCTGCTCCTCACGTTCTTCTATCGCCAGTTCCCCGAGCTGATCGAGAACGGCCACGTGATGATCGCGCAGCCGCCCCTCTACAAGGTGAAGAAGGGCAAGAGCGAGAGATACCTCAAAGACGAATCGGCGCTGGAGGATTTCCTCATCCAGATCGGCAGCGACCAGGCTTCCGTAGTGGGCACGGGAAGCGAGGTGCCGCTGGCCGGAGAGGTTCTGGGAAACGTGCTCCGACGCTTCTCGCGCCTCGACCGGGTGCTCGAGGTCGTCGAGCGCGGGCGCCGCAACCGCGACGTCGTCATCCTAGCCTCTCGCGACGATCGGCTCGGGCCTGAAGCCTTCCGCGACGCGGAGCTGCTCGCCGAGATCGCCGGGCGGCTGCGCTCGGCGCTCTCCAGCCGCGAGGACCTCCAACCGACTCGGGTGACGATCGACGACAGGGCGCACGGAGAGCTGCCGGTGATCGAGGTCGAGACGCAGCGCGGAAGCACCGCCGAGAGGACCTCCCTGTCGCTCGAGTTCTGCGCCTCGCCGGAGTTCCAGGAAGTCCGACGCCTCTCCTCGGACTTGGCCGACGCGGGCCGGCCACCGTTCACAGTCGTATCCAGTGCCGACCGAATCGTCATGCCCAGCCTGCAGGCAGCCGTTCGCCACATCATGGGCAACGCACGCAAGGGACTGGAGATCCAGCGCTACAAGGGTCTGGGCGAGATGAACCCGGAGCAGCTCTGGGCGACCACGATGAACCCCGAGACGCGAACGCTGCTCGAGGTGCGCGTCGACGACATGCCCGAGGCCGATCTGATCTTCTCGATGCTCATGGGTGACGAGGTCGAGCCTCGCCGACGCTTCATCGAGCAGCACGCCCTCCACGTCCGCAACCTCGACGTCTGAGCAGGCGCGAAGCGTAGAACCAGCCGATGGCCGACCGAATCCCGATCAGCATCGAAGACGAGATGCGTCAGTCCTACATGGACTACGCAATGAGCGTGATCATCGGCCGCGCTCTTCCCGACGCTCGCGACGGCCTCAAGCCCGTCCACCGGCGCGTGCTCTACGCGATGAACGAGCTCGGGGTCGATTGGAACCGGGGCTACAAGAAGTCGGCTCGCATCGTCGGAGACGTGATCGGCAAGTACCACCCGCACGGCGACGCCGCCGTGTACGACACGATTGTCCGCCTCGCGCAAGATTTTTCGATGCGCTACCCGTTGGTAGACGGGCAGGGCAATTTCGGCTCGGTCGACGGCGACGCGCCGGCGGCGATGCGCTACACGGAGATCCGCCTCGCACGCATCGCGAGCGAGCTCTTGGCCGACATCGACCGCGAAACCGTCGACTTCGCGGCCAACTACGACGACACCGAGCGCGAGCCGGTCGTCCTTCCGGCCAAGATCCCCAACCTACTCCTCAATGGGGCCTCCGGCATCGCCGTCGGGATGGCCACCAACGTCCCGCCGCACAACCTGACCGAGCTGGTGGACGGCTGCATCGCGCTGCTCGACGATCCCTCGCTCACGCCGCTCGACCTGATGCGCTGGATCCCCGGGCCCGACTTCCCGACGGGTGGGTTCATCTGCGGCAGCGCACCCATTCGCGAGGCTTACGCCACGGGACGCGGCATCCTCCAGATGAGGGCCAGCGCCGAGATCGAGGAGGACGCACGCACCGGCCGCGAGACCATCGTGGTCGACGCGATCCCCTATCAGGTGAACAAGGCGCGCCTCATCGAGCGCATCGCCGAGCTGGTCAACGAGAAGAAGATCGAGGGCATCTCGGACCTGCGCGACGAGTCCGATCGCGATGGCATGCGGATCGTGATCGAGCTCAAGAAGGACGCCGTGGGCCAGGTCGTCCTGAACCAGCTGTTCAAGCTGACGGCCATGCAGGAGTCCTTCGGCGTCAACCTGCTGGCGATCGTCGAGGGCAGGCCCCGCCTGCTCAACCTGCGCGACGCGCTGCAGGTCTTCCTCGACCATCGCCGCGAGGTGGTGACCCGGCGGACCGTGTTCGACCTGCGCAAGGCCGAAGAGCGCCTGCACATCCTCGACGGGCTCAAGATCGCCCTCGAGAACCTCGACGCGGTCATTGCCCTGATCCGCTCGTCGGCGAGCCCGGCCGCCGCGCGCTCGGGTCTGATGGCGAGCTTCGGCCTCTCCGAGATCCAGGCGCAGGCCATCCTGGACATGCGGCTGCAGCGGTTGACCAACCTCGAGCGCGACAAGATCCTCGACGAGCACCGCGAGACGGAAGCCCTGATCGCCCGCCTCAAGGCCATCCTGGCGGACCGCGCCGAGGTGGACGCGATCATCCGCGGCGAGCTGATCGAGATCCGAGGGCAGTACGGCGACCGCCGGCGCACGACGATCGTCGGCAGGGCGGAGGATCTCTCCGTCGAGGATCTGATCCCGCGCGAGGACATGGCGGTCACGGTGTCGCACGCCGGGTACATCAAGCGCATCGCAGCCTCGGAGTACCGAGCCCAGCGTCGCGGCGGGCGTGGTAAGGTGGGCGCGCCAGCCCGCGAGGCCGACTTCATCGCGCACCTCTTCGTCGCCTCGAGCCACGACAGCATCCTGTTCTTCACCACCTCGGGTCGCGTCCACTGGCGCAAGGTGCACGAGATCCCGCCAGGGGGTCGCACCGCGCGAGGCAAGGCCATCGTCAACCTGCTGCAGCTCGCAGCGGACGAGAAGCTCTCGGCCTTCCTGCCCATCGCCGCGTTCGAGCCCGGCCGCTACCTGCTCTTCGCGACCCGCAGGGGCATGGTCAAGAAGACCGACCTGATGGCGTATGCGAACCGGCGCGCGGCAGGCATCATCGCCATCGGTCTCGACGACGGGGATCGGCTCGTCGGGGTGCGGCTGGTCGACCCCGAGCAGGAGGTACTGCTTTCGACCCGGGGCGGACAGGCGATCCGCTTCCGGGAATCCGACGTCCGCGCCATGGGCCGGAGCGCCGGTGGAGTGAGGGGCGTTTCGCTCGATCCAGAAGACGAGGTCGTGAGCGTCGACATCCTCTCGCCGCAGGCTGCGGTGCTCTCGGTGTCGGAGAACGGGCAGGGAAAGCGCAGCGGGCTCGAGGAGTACCGGCTGCAGTCGCGCGGAGGCAAGGGCATCATCACGATGAAGGTCACGGAGAAGACCGGAGGCGTGGTCGGGGTAGCCCAGATCGGCGAAGACGACGAGGTGATGCTGGTGACCGACCGCGGACGCTTGATCCGCCTGCGAGCGAGCGACATCCGCGTGATCGGCCGGAACACGCAAGGCGTGAAGCTGCTCGAGGTGGACGAGGGCGAGCGAGTCGTCAGCCTGGCACGGGTCGCAGACATGGAAGAGCGCGTCGGATCTCCAGCGGAGCCGTCGGCCAACGGCGGCGAGGTCGAGGATGACGTGGCGAGCGGCGAGCTGGAGGAGGATGGAGGTGGTCCCGAGCCTGCGAGCTGAGCCCAGGGAGGGCCTTCAGCTGGCCAGGGCGGTCCGTGCGCTCATTCGCTGAGGTCTGGCGAAGAACTCCTGGCCGACAGCACGGGCTTGGTGAAGATCCGAAGCGTTGGTCATGCGCCGCCAGAGCTCGTGCCCAAAATCGAGCCATCGCGCTCCCCAGTGCGTGAAGAAGCGCACGCGCTTCAGGGCATCGGGCGGCGTGAACCACCGATCCGCCGTGACGATGAAAGTGTCCAGAGCTCGGCCGAACTCCACCCCCTCGGACCAGGGATCGCTCGGCGGGCCTTGCCCGAGCCGGGCGGCCGGCGCGGGCAAGGCCAACGCCTCGGCGATCTGCCAGAAGATCCAGGGCCGGCCCACCGCGGCGCGTCCGATCATGACGCCGTCGCAGCCGGTTTCGCGGAGCAGCGCGATCGCGTCCTGAGCCGTCTGGACATCGCCGTTTCCCACGACGGGTATCGACACCGCGTCACGTACTCGGCCGATGTACTCCCAGCGAGCCGCACCACGGCGTTGCTGGAGGGCGATTCGGGGGTGAAGGGTGATCCACGCCGCGCCTGCATCCTCGAGCATGCGCGCGAAGTCGACGAGGTATGCGGGGTCGTCGTCGAGCCCCGTGCGCAGCTTGACGGACACCGGCCATGGCGAGTGGCGTACGGTGATGCGCACGACCTGCTCTGCATAGGAGGGGTCTCCCATCAAGGCTACACCCCAGTTGTGCCTGAGTGCCTTGGTGACCGGACAACCCATGTTGATGTCGACGGCCAGCGGCTGCAGCGCGGTGAGCTTGGCGAGCGACGCAGCGATGAATCGCTCCTCGTTGCCGAGTAGCTGTGGAACGAGGCTAGTCTCGCGCGGACAGCGGACGGTCTCTGGTCGGTCGCCCATGCGTTCGGCGGGAAGCCGCCGCGAGGAGAGCATCTCCGTGAACGACAGGGTGCTGGCGCCAGCCGGAAGGTAGCTCGCGACGGTCTGGCGTAGCGCGGTGTGCGACAGGCCGACCATGGGGGCCAGCAGGAACGGGAAGTCGACCACGACACCGCGCGATCGCAGCCTCGCCCAGCGCGCGAGCGGCAGCCCATGAGCCATGATGGGTCAGTGTAGCGGAGCCGAGAGCGCGGCGCCGTTTGGCGTACACGCCACGCGATGGGGGCAGCGGCAGGAACCGGTGCCTTCGGCAGCGCTTGGCGCTCTGGGTGGTCAGCGCGACGCGGCGCGGGGCGACCCGGGTCCGACGGTGCCTGCGGAGGCTTCCTGTTGCGGGGGCTTCGCGTTCGCGGACCGAACCGCGGTCGCACCGCGGCTGGCCTCTCGAGATCTCTTGGTGAGGTCCTCGCCCCTTCGGACCGCGCGCAGGGCATCGCTCAAGGAGCCGCGAATCACACCCGTCTGAGGGTCGTACACGTTCGGGCGGACAGCGGGTTGATACGGATCGATGGCCGGATCGATCTTGGGCAGCCGAGTCCCCTGGTTGAGCGGCTTGAAGGCGCGCTGGTCGTGCTCGATCTTCGAGAGTCGACCGAAGGTCATGCCGCGGTCCGGGTGGAGTAGGACGTTGGGGGGGGGCCGCAGCCGCTTCGAGCGTGCCTGGGCTGGGGCCGGGAGCAATGCGATGGCGAGCGTCGCCAGCAGCAACGCTCCGAGCACCAGGCAGTGAGCCCACGTGCGTCCGGTCGGGCAAGCCATCGCCGGTCGGGACCGCAAGGATAGTGCCGATCCAAGGTCGCTGGCACGGGACCTTTTCCCCCTTGCGAGTCTGCAAACCAGCGAGTCGTGCATCCGTGCAAGAGGATTCGCGGCGACACCGGCTGCCGCCCCGAGCTCCGGCACGCCGCGGCGTGGAGCACGTCGCGAGGTCCCAGGCGGCCAACGCGCCGAGCGCGCCGCAGGCCGGATCCAAACGGGGCGCACTGGCGCCGGCGGGCTGGAGGAATTGCGCTCGACGGGAAGGGAGGGCAAGCTCTACGCGAGAGTTCGAGGCGCGGCCCGGGCTTGCGGGGTGGCCTGGCCAGGTCGGGCCAATCTGGACCTCGAGCTGCGAGTACCGCGCAGCCGGCCCCGGGCGGCTCTCGATGCGATCCATGCTACGGGCGGCGGCGCGCCCGGTTGAGACGAGGAGAAGAAGGGTCGAAGCCGTGCGAATCGTTCCCGTTCCAGTCCTGCAGGACAACTACAGCTACCTGGTGATCGACGAAGAGGAGCGCGTTGCCGCCGTGGTCGATTGCGCCGAGGCCGCCCCGGTGCTCGCCGCCGCACGACACGAAGGGGTGGCCATCAGGGCCGTTCTTTCGACGCACCACCACTACGACCATGTCGGGGGCAACGACGAGATCGCGGCGCAGCTGCCCGTACGCGTCTACGGTAGCTCCGGCGATCGAGAGCGAATCCCAGGATTGACGGATGGCGTTGGGGCTGGCGACGAGGTGCACCTAGGGCGGCTGCTGGCGACGGTTCTCTTCATTCCGGCGCACACGAGTGGGCACGTTGCCTACCATTTCCCTCGCGAGCGCGTCGTGTTCACCGGCGACACCTTGTTCGCGGCGGGCTGCGGGCGGCTCTTCGAGGGGGACCCGGCGCAGATGATGGCATCGCTGGCGAGGCTGACCGCGCTCCCCGAGGACACGCAGGTCTACTTCGGACACGAGTACACCGTGCGAAATCTCGAGTTCGCACTCCTCTTGGAGCCGAGCAATCGCGCCATCGCCGACAAGCTCGCCTGGGCGCGCTCCCGGCGGGCGCAAGGGCTACCCACGGTACCGACGACGCTTGCCTCCGAGCGCGCCACCAACCCGTTCCTGCGATCTCACAGCCCGGAGCTGCGCGCCTCGATCCGCAAGCGGTTCCCCGAGTCGGACGAGAACGACGAGCGCATCTTCGCATGCACGCGAAGGCTCAAGGACGAGTTCTGACCGGTAGGCTCTGGCGGTAGCGCCCGAGGTCGCTGGGCCGCGCGACACCACGTTCGGCGCTCCCCCGGCAGCCCTTGCACGGGCCTCGGAATCGCAGAGATGGCGATGCACTGGGTATCGGCGGAAGAGGCGGTTCGCGGCATCCCCAGGGGTGCGCGTGTCGTGCTGCCGCACGGCTGCGTCGAGCCGCAATCACTCTTCGAGGCCATCGGGAAGTCGCCCGGCCACCCGGAGAACCCACCGATCCTGTACACGGGCCTGCAGTTCGGCGAGTACGGGTTCCTCGGAGACGGGTTGCTCGGGGGGCGAGCCGAGTGCGGTGGTCTCGGGCCCGGCTATCGCTTCGTCACCTGGCAGGTCGGCCCGCGCATTCGCGGCATCGCGCGGCAGGGTGGAGTGGGCTTTTTGCCGGCACGGTTCCGAGATCTGCCGAGGCTCTTCGGGCCAGGTGGCGCGCTGGCAGCCGACGTCGCCATCGTCCAGTGCGCGCCGCCCCAGGCGGGCCAGGTGAACCTGGGCATCTCCTGCGCGATCTTTCCCGCAGTGCTCGATGCGGCGCGGCTGGTGATCGCCGAGGTGCATCCCGACATGCCCAGGACCGCCGGACACACGGCGATACCCGTCGAGCGCATCGACGTGGCCGTAGAGGCGACGGCACCACTGGGCACCTTGGCACCCAGCCCGGCCGGCGCCGTGGAGCGAGCCATCGTCGACCAAGTGCTGCGGCTGATCCCGGAAGGCGCGTGGGTTCAGCTCGGTGTCGGGGCGGTTCCCGAGGCGATCCTCGAGCGGCTCGCGGAGATTCCCGGAGTGAATCTCCACTCCGGGATGCTGACCGACACGCTCGGAGCCTTCCTCGATGTGGCGGGCAGCGGCAGTCGCATCCGCACGGGCGAGGTCGAGGGCTCGCTCGAGATGTACCGCCGCGCGGCGAGCGACCCGCGAGTCGTGCTCCTGCCGACCTCGATCACCCACGATCTGCGCCACCTGGCCTCTCTCGAGCGCTTCGTCTCGGTCAACTCGGCGATCGAGGTCGACCTGACTGGCCAGGTGAACGCCGAGACGATCGATGGGCACCAGGTCAGCGGTGTCGGGGGAAGCCTCGATTTCGTCGAGGGGGCGCGGTACTCGACAGGCGGCGTTTCGATCCTCGCCCTGCCCGCGACGGCGCGCGGGCGCTCGAGGATCGTCCCGCGGCTACGCGAGGGCGCCGTGGTGACGGTGCCGCGGTTTGCCGTGGACGTCGTGGTCACCGAGCATGGCGCCGCGAAGCTCTCCGGCTTGGATCTCGAGCAGAGAGCGGAGGCCCTCATCGAGATCGCGGCACCGCAGGCGCGAACGGAGCTGCGAGAGAGTGCCAGGCGCCGGACGGCGAGGAGCCGCGCCGCGACGACGAGAGGGGCCCATGGCGGAGATCGAGCTGACGACGAGTGATTCGGTCGCGACGATTCGTCTCAACCGACCCGAGCGGCGCAACGCGCTGAGCTCGGCGATGATGGTCGAGCTGGAGCGCCTTCTGGCCGAGATCGAGCGAGACGAGGCGATTCGCGTCCTGATCCTGACCGGCGCGGGAGGCGTGTTCTGCTCGGGCTTGGACCTCGGCGCGATGGGAGCGACGCCGCGACAGGACCGTCTCGAGCAGCAGCTCGTCGACGGGGTGCTGCGTCCGCTCGAGGGCCTGCGCTGCCCGACCATCGCGGCGATGAACGGCGACGCGCTGGCTGGTGGCCTGGAGCTGGCTTTGCACTGCGACCTGCGGATTGCGGTGCCACACGCGCGCCTCGGCATGCCCCTGGCCAGGATCGGAATCGTCGTGCCGTACCCCTTGGTGCTCAAGCTGATCGACACGGTCGGCTCGGCGGTGACGAGCGAGATGCTCTTCACCGCGGAGCCGCTTGCCGCCGAACGAGCGCTCGAGCTCGCGATGGTCAACCGGCTGGTCGCGGCGCAGGATCTCGCTGCGGAAGCCGTGCGGACGGCGCGCACCATTGCCGGCAATGCTCCACTCTCCATCGCGGCGATGAAGCGGGCCATCGCGGCAGGCGGAGCGCACCGCACGCTGGAGGCCAGCGACGTCGTTCGCACCGCCGCCGAGCGGGCCCGTTCGAGCGAGGACGCACAGGAAGGCATCCGGGCCATCCTCGAGAAGCGCAAGCCGACGTTCCACGGCCGCTGACACGAAGCCGGCTGCAGGCTGCCGGGTGGTTTGCGCTCGGAGGTGCGCTGCTCGTGGCGGCTGGAGCACGCGATGGTGCCGCGCGCTCCGAGCCTCAGGTGGAGAGCAGCGAGGCGAGCTCTGCGGGGTCGGTGGTTGGCGGCGAGCATGTGGAGTTGCGGCAAACGTACGCAGCGGCGTGTCCGTGCACGGCGGGCTTCGCCCGCAGGGATTCCGGCAGGTCGGCTTGGGCAGCCCCGGGGTCGACGAAGAAGACGGCCTTGTCGGATCGGTAGGTGGCATGGGCCGCGGCGAGGAGGGCTCTGGTTCTCGGCTCGTCTCTGGCCCCGACGACGACGACTTCCGTGGAGCCAGCCGTGAGCTCGTCGAGCACGCCCAGGAGCGCCGCCGTTGCGAACGGCTGGCCGTTCATCTGCGCGCCGAACAAGCCCAGAGATCGCTCGATCAGGTCGCGGTTCGCCGTCGAACCGTCGAGTCGGTCCAAGCGGATGAGCAGCTCGACGGCCATCGCATTGCCCGACGGGATGGAGCCGTCGAATGCGGTCTTTGGCCGATCCACGAGCGCTTCGTGCGTCGATGCCGTGAAGAAGAAGCCCCCCTCTTGCGAGTCGGCGAAGTCGCGCAGCAGGATGTCGGCCGAGCGTCGTGCCGCGACGAGATGATCGAGGTCGCCGGTGGCCGCAAAGAGGTCGAGCCGGGCCATCCCCAGGAAGGCGTAGTCGTCGAGGTAGGCTGCGTACCTGCCCGCCCCGCTCCTCCAGCTGCGCAGGAGCTCGCCCGGGCCAGTCGTCAGGTTCCGCTCGAGGAAGCGGGCGGCACGCAGTGCTGCGACGAGGAAGCGCTGCTCACCCAGGACGTTGGCTGCGTGTACGAAGGCGCGAATCGCCAGGGCGTTCCAGCTGGTGAGGATCTTGTCGTCGAGGGCGGGCGCCACTCGCTTCCCTCTTTCGGCGAGAAGCGCCAGGCGCGCCCGGCGCAGCGCCTCCGTGATCTCGGCCGGGTCGCGGCCGAGGACCGCGGCGAGTCCGTCGGGCGAGAGGTCCCGGTGCAGGATGTTGCTCGCTCGCCGGCAACCGGCCTCGGCGAAGTTCCCTTGCGGGTCCACGCGGAAGTACCGTCGTGCCAGGGCGCCCTCGTCCGCCGGGAGAAGCTGCTCGAAGGCCGAGAAGTCCCAAACGTAGAACTTGCCCTCCTCGCCCTCGCTATCGGCGTCTTGGGAGGAGAAGAAGCCGCCTTCCGGATGGGTCATCTCGCGCAGGAGGTAGTCGAGCGTTTCCTCGGCCACGCGGCGATAGGTCTGGGCTTGGGTGACCCGGTAGGCGTCGAGATAGAGAGGGACCAGCAGGGCGTTGTCGTACAGCATCTTCTCGAAGTGCGGTACGAGCCACTGCTCGTCTACCGAATAGCGGTGGAATCCGCCGCCGATCTGGTCGTAGATGCCGCCCATGGCCATGCGGTCGAGCGTGAGCGTCACGGCATCGAGCAGTTCGGCCCGGTCCGTGGCACGGTGGCGGCGCAGCAGGAGCGAGAAGACCGGCACGTTGGGGAACTTCGGTGCTGCCCCCATACCCCCGTGCACCGGGTCGACGCGTGCCAGAAGCTTCTCGGCCGCTCGCGCCACGGTATCGGGGTGGATCACCTCCGGAAGTGGATCGTAGCGAGAGAGCCGTGCCACTTCGTCCATGAGCTGCTGCGCGGTTCGCGCTACCTCGCCCCGGCTCTCGCGGAACGCTCGCGCCAGAGCCTCGAGCACCCGAGGAAATCCTGGCCGGCCATGGCGGTCCTCGGGGGGGAAATAGGTGCCGCCGTAGTAGGGCTTGCCGTCCGGTGTCAGGAAGACCGTCAGCGGCCAACCGCCGCTCCCGGTGAGAAGCTGGACGGCGTTCATGTAGATCGTGTCGAGGTCGGGCCGCTCTTCGCGATCGACCTTGATGTTCACGAAGAGGTCGTTCATGAGCGACGCGATCCGCGCGTCCTCGAACGACTCGCGCTCCATCACGTGGCACCAGTGGCAGGCCGAGTAGCCGATCGAGAGAAGGATCGGCTTGTCCTCGCGGCGGGCTCGATCCAGAGCCTCGGTGCCCCATGGGTACCAATCTACGGGGTTGGCCGCGTGCTGCCGGAGATACGGGCTTTGCTCGCTCGCAAGGCGGTTGAGGCGCTCTGCCATGCCTCGAGGCTACCGCAAGCGGGCAGCCTGTCACGTCCCTGCGTGGGGCGGCCAGACGGCCGCCGGGAGGAGTTCGGATCGTCCCGGTCGACTTCAGGCGACGGACGACCCGCTCGGATCGACTGCGGAGTTCAGGACCAGGGCGTTGAAGAGCAACTCCCACGCGCCCTCGGCCGCATAAGCGGCCAGATCATCTCTGGTCCAGCCGAAAGGCGTTGCGGAATCCTCCCACAGCTCCACCGCCTGCCCAGAGACGTAAAAGCAGCGCCTCTCTGTGCTGGTGTTCATCGTGAGGCCCTCCGAACGACGCTGCGCTCACGCGGAAGGGACGGGCAGCGCAGTCGACCTCGAGGAGAGGTCGATGTGGGCACCTGCGAAGTCCCCGCGAAGACGTACGCGCCCGGTGTTGACGAGGTGCACGATCGTGGCGATCACCTCGTTTTCCGAGTGAGCGAACTCCGAGACGGCCGCGATCACCTCGTGCAGAGTCACCGTTGGAGTCATGATTCTCTCCTTTCCCCGCAGGAGAGCTCATGCAAGAGGAATGCCATGGACGCAGCGACGCTCGCGCGGGGCCGCGCAGAGCTACGATACGCGCTTTTCTTTGCCGCGTCAGCTGCCGTGACGGCTGCGCGGTTCTCTCAGCGCGTGGCCCGGCGCCAAACCGATGACGCCCGGCCGAAAAGCGTCACGTCCACGTCGAATGCGGATCGCGGAGCGCGTCCCGGAGCTTGCCGCGGGGGATGGCGATCCATCACGCATCGCAGCAAGCGCCCTCACGGTCGACAGGGCCCTAGCTCAGCTCCTTGCTCGAGTAGCCCAGGATCCGCCTGGCGACGACCAGCATGTTGATCTGCTGGGTGCCCTCGAAGATGTCGTTGATCTTCGCGTCGCGCATCCACTTCTCGAGGAGCAGCCGCCTGGAGTAGCCGAGTGGGCCGAGCATCTCGACCGCTTTTTGCGTCACTCGGGTGACCGCGAGGCCCGCCTTGGCCTTGGCCATCGACGCCTCGAGGCTGTTTCGCTGTCCTCGGTCCATCATCCAGGCAGCGCGCCAGGTCAGCAGCCGAGCTGCCTGGAGCTCGGCCTCCATCTCCATGAAGTCGCGCTCGACCGCCGTCAGCGTGGCGCTGCTCGCCGCATAGCGGATGCGGATACCCGCACGCTCCAGAGCCTCGCGGGTGAAGTCGAGGGCAGCGCGACCGATGCCGATTGCGCTCGCCGCCACCAATGGCCGGGTGGCATCGAACGTGGCCATGGCACCCTTGAATCCCTCGGTGGTGGTCTTCACCTCGGCGGATCCGAGCAGGTTGTCGAGCGGGATACGGCAGTCCTCGAAGACGATCATCGCCGTATCCGAGGCTCGAATCCCGAGCTTGTTCTCGCACTTGATGACCTTCATTCCCGGGGTGTGAGCCTCGACCACGAACGACTTGATGCCCGCGCGGCCGGCCGACTTGTCGATGGTGGCCCACACGACGACGAAGCCGTCCGACTTCTCCGCGGCCATCAAGCCGGAGGTGCAGTAGATCTTGGTGCCGTTGAGCACCCAGTGGTCGCCGTCGCGCACCGCGGTCGTCTGGAGCGCCGCCGAATCGGAGCCGCAGTGGGGCTCGGTGATGGCCATGGCGCCCCACTTCGGCTCGCCGCTCTTGAACGGCGCCAGGAAGCGCTGCTTCTGCTCCGGCGTGCCGGCGGCCATCACTGCAGCTCCGCCCAGACCGGCGTTGGGGATCGTCAGGTAGAGGCCGGCGTCACCCCAGGAGAGCTCCTCGATCGTCACGCATGAGCCGAGGTTGGATTCCCGTGGCGCATCGCCAGCCCGAGCCTTCTGGCTGCTGTCGTTGCCGATCGGTGAGCTTCCCGAAACGGCCCACATGGTCTTGAGGAAATCCCACGGCTTCTCGTGCTCGCGCTCGTCGAACTCGCGCGAGATGGGCCGCATCATCTGCTCGGCGACCATGTGCACCATCTGACGCTGGTTCTGCACGCCTTGGGAAAGCTCGAAGTCGATCATGCTCCACTCCTCGATGCGTAGGACTCGGCGCTTGCGGGCTCCCAGGAACCCCAAACGGGACACGCCGAGCCGCCGGCTCAGACGATGGCCAGGCCCTCGAAAGACACAAACCCACGGGCATCGCGCAGCCAGAGCTCCACGGGGTGGTCGCGGACGTAGCCGTGGCCGCCCAGAACCTGCAGCGCATTGTCCGCGACCTTCAGGACGGCATTCGAGGCGTATCGCTTGGCCAAGATGCACTCGCGGGTGGCCTTGCGGCCTCGGTCCAGGGCCCAGGCAGCCTCCCAGACGAGCAAGCGCGCGGCGTCGATCTCGATGGCCATCTCCGCGAGCATGAAGGCGATGGCCTGCTTCTGCGCGATGGGAACGCCGAACGCCTTTCTGTCCTTCGCATAGTCCCGGGCATACTCGAAGGCCCCTCGAGCCACGCCGATCGCCAGGGCAGCGAGGCCGACCCGCGTGTGGTCGAGCAGTCGCTCGAGGCCCTCCCCGGTTTCGCCACCGAGCCGGGCCGAGGCCGGGATTCGCACGCCGTCGAGCGTGATCTCGTGCGTGGCGAGGGCCTTGGCGCCCATGTTGCTCTCGCGGTCGCCGACCAGCAGTCCCTCGGCGCCGCGATCCACGAGGAAGGCTGCACGGCGGTCGCCGTCTCCCTCGAGGAGCTGCGCGAAGACCAGCACCAGGTCGGCGTCGGCGGCGAGCGGGACGAAGCACTTGGCTCCGTCCAGGACGTAGCTGCCGTTGTCGCGGCGCGCGGTGGTGGCGAAGCGGACGGTGTCGAAGTCGAAGCGCGGCTCGACGATGGCTGCCGAAGCCGGATGGAATCCGGAGGAGAAGCGCGGCAGAAGCCGCTCGCGCTGCTCTTGCGTTCCGATGTCGAGGACCGGGTAGGCGACCAGACGCGGCGCGAGCAGGTGGAGGGCAATGGCCAGGCTGCCCCACCCGAGCTCCTCGGCGATGATGGCTCCGGTGACCGCGGATCGTTCCTCGCCGAACCCGCCGTAGGCCTCTGGGAGAGGTGAGTGGATGAGGCCCAGGCCGAAGCCCTTCTCGGCCAGCTGGGGCGGAATGATTCCGCGCTCGTCACAGTCGCGAGCCACGGGGCGAATCTCGTCGCGGGCGAAGCTTGCGATGGTGTCGCGCATGAGGCGCTGCTCTTGGGTCAACTCGAGATCGAACATCTCACGATCCTTCTCCGGGCTGGTGCCGCGCAGGAGGCACGGCAATCCAGGCGAGGAACTGCTCCACGTGAAGGTCCAGCGATCGATCGATGTCGATCGCCTGCGGATCCTGGTAGTACTGGATCTCGGCACCGAGGATCCCGCTGACGAAGGTCTCCGCGGCCACGGCGACATCGATGTCTGCGCGGAAGAGGCCGCGCTCCACGCCCCTGCGGATCAGGTGGCGGTGAAAGCTGCGAAAGCGGTGCAGCATTTCGCGAAACTCGACCGAGAGTGCCGCGTTCGTGTCGAGGGCCTCGACCATCAACGTCAGGATGAAGCGCCGGTGGTTGTCGCGAGCCGCGTTCTTGGCACAGATCGAGGCGATCTCGCGTAGCGCCCCCACGGGGTCCTCTGCCTTTTCCACGTGCTGCACCACGTACCGCTCGAAGGCCCCGATACGCTCCTTCACGGCCTCGAAGAGCAGGTGCTCCTTGTCGCGGAAGTGGTAGTAGAGCGCTCCCTTGGTGACCCCGGCCGCTCGGGCGATGCGGTCGATGGAAGTTCCGGCGTAGCCTTGCCGAGCGAAGCAGTCGATCGCGGTGGCAATCAGGCCGTCTCGACCAGGCTCGGATCGACGCGCTCGTCCCGTTGCCGGGGAAGCCATACTGAACGTTTAGTATAATATGACGCGCATTGTCAATGGGTTCGCCGAGTCAGCCAGGCAAGGTACCCGAAAACGGGCCTGCTCGCGGGACTCCAGAGGATGGCGCGAGCACACGCGTGGGAAGCACAGGAAATGCCCCGGGCGATTGCCGGGAGCTCGGCGGCCCTCGGCCCCGATCCGCGGCTACATGAACGCGCCGCCGTCGATGCGCAGGATCTTGCCGGTGATGAAGCTCGCCTCGTCCGAGGCGAGGAACACGGCTGCGGCGCCGATGTCCTCGGGTTGGCCGAGCCGACCCAGCGGGATGCTGCTCAGGACGCCCTCGCCCAAGGCCGCCACGAGGCGGTTGCCCATGTCGGTAGCGATCACGCCCGGGGCGATGCAGTTGGCGCGCTTCTGCTCGAAAGCCAGCTCCTTGGCCAGGACCTTGGTCAGGGCATTGGCCCCCGCCTTGGCGACGTAGTAGGGCGCGCCGAAGGGCGCGCAGAGGTCGGCGCCGATCGACGAGATGATGATCACGCTGCCGTGCGCTCGCAGCAACGGGACGCCCCACTTGCAGGTGTAGAAGACGCCGTCGAGATCCACCTCGAGAACCCGCTTCCAGTAGGCGACGTCGGTGTCCGTCACCGACGCCGTCCGAGAGGCGATGCCCGAGTTCGCGACGACGACGTCGAACGAGCCGAAGGTGGCGCCCGCCTCCTGGAAGATGCGCTCGACGGCCGCGGGGTCGGCGACGTCCGCCTGGTGGTGGCTCGCACGCCGGCCCAGGGCTCGGATCTCCTCGACCGTGGCCTGGGCAGCGGCCAGATCGCGGCGGAAGCTCAGGGCGACGTCTGCCCCTTCTCGGGCGAAGGCGAGCGCGATGGCGCGGCCGATCCCGCGCGAGCCACCCGTCACGAAGGCCGTCTTGCCGTGCAGCTTCATCCCTGTGGCTATGGCACGCAGATCCCGGGGAGTGAAGGGGCCAGGCGGCCTGTCCTCACGTCGCGGCTCAAGGGTTGGGCCGGCCGTGCCGACTTCTGGTTACGTTGGAGGACGAGTGGTGCCCGAAAGCAACAGACAGAGGACGGGATCGGGGCGGCGTGCAGGCGATCGCGGTGCCCGGCGAGCACAGCGGGTCCGAGAGCGGCTTCTCCCCGACCGCCTCGGCGAGGACGTCGAGGCGTTTCGCCGCGCGCTCCGCGAACGGGTCGTCGGCCAGGATCCGGCCGTCGATGCGGTGACGGAAGCCTATCAGATCCAGTGCTCTGGCCTGGCCAGCTCCGAGCGGCCGCTGGGCTCCTTCCTGTTCCTTGGCCCGACCGGTACCGGCAAGACGAACCTGGTCGAGGCGTTCGCCGACGCGTGCTTCGGCGACCGCAAGGCGATGCTCAAGATCGACTGCGCGGAGTTCAGCCACAGCCACGAGATCTCTCGCCTGATCGGGTCGCCACCGGGCTACCTCGGGCATCAGGAGACCACGCCCTACCTCTCGAGCGCGAACATCACACGGCACCAGACGGCGAGCTGCCCGTTCACCCTGCTGCTCTTCGACGAGATCGAGAAGGCGAGCGATTCGCTCTGGCAGCTCCTGCTGGGAGTCCTGGACAAGGCCAGGCTCACGCTGGGGAACAACAAAGAGGTCGACCTGTCGCGCTGCTTCATCTTTCTCACGAGCAACGTCGGCAGCCGCTCGCTGGGAGAGATTCTCTCGCCGCCGATGGGGTTCGTCGGTCGAACCGGGGAAGCCGAGACCGCGGTCCAGCGCCGGGTCGAGAAGGCGGTTCTGTGGACGGCCCGGCGGACGTTCGCCCCCGAATTCCTGAACCGAATCGATCACAAGATCGTCTTCCACCGGCTGAGCCCCAGCCAGCTCGAGGAGATCCTGCGGCTCGAGATCCAGAAGGTCGAGGGACGTCTGGCGCGGCGCGGCGTCGCCTTGTCGATCCGCTACAGCGATCAGGCGATCCGCAGGCTCCTCGCGGAAGGCACGGACCCCGAGAACGGAGCACGGCCCATGAAGCGGGTCGTCGAGCGACGGCTGGTTTCGCCGCTGGCGCGCCTGATTGCCTCGCGGCAGCTGGTCGGGGGTGAAGAGGTGCGCGTCGAGTGGCCCGAGCGATCGACCGACGTCGAATTCGTCCTGACGGCCCAGCGTCGCATGGCGGCCGGAGCCGCCTGAAGCGGAGCAGCTACCTCGCTCGAGCGGCGACGGCCCGGCGGTTTGCCGCTCGCTCGGCCGCAGCGCGCAGCTCGGTGTGCTCCAGGCTGCCCGCCGCAGCTCGGGACAGCGCATCGATGGCGCGCTTCTCCGCGGCCGATGCGCGATCCACGTCGATCTCGGAAGCGGCCTCCGCCGTATCGGCGAGGATCGTCGCCGTGTCGTCGAGCACCTCGCACACACCGCCGCTCACGGCCATGTAGCGGTCGGTGCCGCGCTCCCGGTAGCGGAGCTCGCCGCTGGCGAGCGCCGTCAGGAAGGTGACGTGCTTGGGAAGCACGCCGAACTGGCCCATGACGCCAGGGGCGTAGACTTCCTCGACGTCGGTGTCGAGGACGAGCCGCTCTGGTGTGACGACGACGAGTCGCATGGTTCCCGCCGCGTCCGCTCAGCCCGCGGCGAGCTTCTTGGCCTTGGCCAGGACGTCGTCGATCGTGCCGACCATGTAGAAGGCCTGCTCCGGAATGGAGTCGTGCTTGCCCGAGACGATCTCCTTGAACCCCTGGATGGTGTCGGCGAGCTTCACGTACACACCCGCGACGCCCGTGAACTGCTCCGCGACGTGGAACGGCTGCGAGAGGAAGCGCTGGATCTTGCGCGCGCGGGACACGGTCAGCTTGTCGTCCTCGGAGAGCTCGTCCATGCCGAGGATTGCGATGATGTCCTGCAGGTCGTTGTAGCGCTGCAGAACCTCCTGCACCTGGCGGGCGACCGAGTAGTGCTCCTCGCCGACGATGTTCGGGTCGAGGATGCGCGAGGTCGACTCGAGAGGGTGCACGGCCGGGTAGATGCCCAGCTCGACGATCTTGCGGTCGAGCACGGTCGTCGCGTCGAGATGCGCGAAGGTGGTCGCCGGAGCGGGATCCGTGAGGTCGTCGGCGGGGACGTAGATCGCCTGAACCGAGGTGATCGACCCCTTACGGGTGGTGGTGATGCGCTCCTGCAGCTCGCCCAGGTCGGTCGACAGGGTGGGCTGGTAGCCGACGGCGCTCGGCATGCGGCCGAGCAGCGCCGAGACCTCGGAGTTCGCCTGTGTGAAGCGAAAGATGTTGTCGATGAACAGCAGGACGTCCTTGCCCTCCTCGTCGCGGAAGTACTCCGCCACGGTCAGGGCGGAGAGCGCGACGCGGGCGCGCGCACCGGGCGGCTCGTTCATCTGCCCGTAGACGAGGGCCGCCTTGTTGATGACGCCCGACTCCTTCATCTCCAGCCAGAGGTCGTTGCCCTCGCGGGTGCGCTCGCCGACGCCGCCGAAGACCGAGTAGCCGCCGTGCTGGCGGGCGACGTTGTTGATCAGCTCCATGATGATGACGGTCTTGCCGACACCCGCTCCGCCGAACAGCCCGATCTTGCCGCCGCGAGCGTACGGGGCGAGGAGATCGATGACCTTGATTCCCGTCTCGAACGCCTGCACCTCGGTCGCCTGATCGACGAACTCCGGGGTGGGGCGATGGATCTGCCAACGGGTGCTCGCGTCGACCGGGCCCGCCTCGTCGACGGGCTGGCCGACGACGTTGATGATGCGGCCGAGCGTCGCGTCGCCGACCGGCACCGAGATGCCCTCGCCGGTGTCGGCGGCGTCCATCCCGCGGACCAGGCCCTCGGTCGAGTCCATGGCGATGCAGCGCACCGTGCGCTCGCCCAGGTGCTGGGCGACCTCGACGATCAGGTTGCCGGGCTGGTCGCTGATCGCCGGGTTGGACAGCTTGAGTGCGTTGTAGATCGGCGGGAGCTTTCCGGATTCGAACTCCACGTCGACCACGGGGCCGATGACCTGCGTGATGCGGCCGGTGTTTTCTGTCGCCATGCCTTGCGTTCTCCGTCGAGTTGCGCGTGTTCCGGCTCGCCGCGTGAAATCGCGGCGGGCGTCGTTTCCTAGCCCTTGAGGGCCTCCGCTCCGCCGATGATCTCCATCAGCTCCTTGGTGATGGCAGCTTGCCGGGCGCGGTTCATCTCGAGCGTCAAGCGATCGATCATCTCCGAGGCGTTGCGCGTCGCCGAGTCCATGGCGGTCATGCGGGCACCCTGCTCGCTGGCGCCCGCCTCGAGCAAGCCGTGGAGCACGTGGACCTCGAGGAGTCGGGGGAGCAGGTAGCCGACGATCGCATTCGCTCCCGGCTCGAAGAGGTAGTCCGCCTGGGGTTGCTCGGCCGCCTGCGAAGCGGCGCGCTCGAAGGGGAGCAGGCGCTCGACGGTCGGTACCTGGGCGATGGCCGAGCGAAAGCGGCCGTAGACCAGGTGAACCGCGTCGATTTCGCCGCCGACGAAGAGATCGCCTGCGGTCTTGGCGAGGTCGTGGGCCAGGGCCGCTGCGTCGGTCGCCGTCGGCATCGGATGGCGTGCCTCGACGGTGAAGCCGCGCCGCCTGAGGTGATCGGCGCCCTTGCGGCCCACCGAGACGATTCGCGTCTGCCCGACCTGCTCGCGCAGGAAGGTCTCCGCGATTCGCCCCAGGCTCGAGTTGTAGCCGCCGCAGAGGCCACGATCGCTGGTCACCAGCACGACCAGGGATCGCTGCGGTGCTTCCGGAGCACGAAGCAACGGATGGGCATCCTCGCCGACGCGAGTCGCCAGATGCGCCACCATGGCCTCGAGCTTCGCTGCGTACGGGCGGGAGGACACCGCCGCTTCCTGGGCTCGGCGCAGCTTGGCCGCGGCGACCATCTTCATCGCCTTGGTGATCTGCTGGGTGCTGCGGACCGAGCCGATCCGCCTGCGGATGGCTTTGAGGCTGGCCATTACTTGACGAAGACTTTCTTGAACTCTTCGATCGCGCCGGCCATGCGCTTGCGCAGCTCGTCGCTGAGCTCGCGCTGCGCCGCGATGTCTCGCAGGAGCTGGGGATGCTTGCCCTCGACGAAGGCGAAGAGCTCCCTCTCGAAGAGGCTGAGTGCGCTCTCGGGCAGATCGTCGACGAAGCCGTTGGTCGCCGCGAAGAGGATCAGCACCTGCTTCTCCACGGGGAGCGGCTCGTACTGTTTCTGCTTGAGGATCTCGACCAAGCGCCCGCCGCGCGCGAGCTGCTTCTGGGTGGCAGCGTCGAGGTCGGAGCCGAACTGGGCGAACGCGGCGAGCTCGCGATATTGGGCCAGGTCGAGGCGCAGTGTCCCGGCGACCTGGCGCATCGCCTTCACCTGGGCCGAGCCGCCGACGCGGCTGACGGAGATGCCCGGGTTCACGGCGGGCCGCACGCCGGAGAAGAAGAGGTCCGTCTCGAGGAAGATCTGCCCGTCGGTGATCGAGATGACGTTGGTCGGGATGTAGGCGGAGACGTCACCCGCCTGGGTCTCGATGATCGGCAGGGCGGTCAGCGAGCCGCCGCCGCGCTCGTCGGACATCTTCGCGGCACGCTCGAGAAGGCGCGAGTGCAGGTAGAAGACGTCGCCGGGATAAGCCTCGCGTCCGGGAGGGCGGCGCAGGAGCAGGGAGAGCTGGCGATAGGCGACGGCCTGCTTCGAAAGGTCGTCGTAGATCAGCAGGGCGTGCTGGCCGTTGTCGCGGAAGAACTCACCCATGGCACAGCCCGAGTACGGCGCGATGAACTGGAGCGGCGCGGCCTCGGAAGCGGTCGCGGCGACCACCGTGGTGTACTCCATGGCGCCGTACCGCGTGAGCTTCTCGACCACCTGGGCAACCGTCGAGCGCTTCTGGCCGATCGCGACGTAGATGCAGGTCACGTCGCCGCCGCGCTGGTTGATGATCGTGTCGATGGCGATGGCGGTCTTGCCGGTCTGCCGGTCGCCGATGATGAGCTCACGCTGTCCGCGACCGATCGGGATCAGCGCGTCGATCGCCTTGAGGCCGGTCTGCAAGGGCTCCTTGACGGGCTTGCGATCGACGATCCCTGGCGCCTTGAGCTCGATGCGGCGGCTGTGCTGGGCGCGGATCTCGCCCTTGCCGTCGATCGCCTGGCCGAGCGCGTTCACCACGCGGCCGCGGAGCTCCGGTCCCACGGGAACCTCGGCGATGCGCCCGGTGCGGCGCACCTCGTCGCCCTCCCCGATGGCTTGCGCCTCGCCGAACAGCGCGGCCCCGACGTTGTCCTCCTCGAGATTGAGCACCATCCCGAAGATGCCGTGCGGGAACTCGAGCAGCTCGCCGACGGCGGCACGCTGCAGTCCGTAGATCCGGGCGATTCCGTCGCCGGTCGCCAGCACGGTTCCCGTCTCGCGGACCTCGAGCGACTTCGTGTAGTCCTTGAGCTGCTGGCGAATGATGTCGCTGATCTCTGCGGCGCGAATCGCCATCTGCTACTTCTCCTCTTCCGCCTGTCTCTCGTTGACGCGATGGTTTCGGGCGCGAGCGTGGCTGGCTGGGCGCGGCTCAGCCGGGTGGGGTGGCGCGCGAGAGGGTGCGTGCCAGGTGCTCGAGCTGCGTGCGTACGCTCCCGTCGTAGACGCGCCCCTCGATCTCGATGGTGAGCCCGCCGATCAGGTCGGGGTCGGTCTCGACGGTGGCGATCACGGACTTGCCGCAGATCCTCTCGAGCACCTCCGACACCTCGGCCAGCGTCTCGGCCGCCAGGGGGGCGGCGACGCGGATCCTGGCGCGCACCCGGTCGAGCGCGCGGTCGACCATGGCGCCGTAAGCATGAGCGATCGCCGCGAGCTCGCCCAGCCGGTTGCGCTCGGCGAGCAGGGAGAGGAAGTTGCTCGTCAGGGTGGCGAGGCCGAGGGATTGGGTCATCTGCCCGATCAGGGCGCGCCGTGGTGCCCCTGCGAGCGTCGGAGCCGCCAGGGCGGTGGCGAGCTGGGGGTCCGCGACCCAGGCCGAAACCCGGGCGAGCTCTTCGACCGTCGACTCGAGGCGGCCCTCCTCCGAGGCGACGGCGGCCAGAGCTCGAGCGTAGCGCTTCGCGACGGCGCCGGTCATCGGGCGCCTCCCGCGGACGAGGCGGCGGTGGCGCGCGCGTCGATCAAGAAGTCGGCGACGAACCGCGACTGATCCTCGCTCGTCAGATTGCGCGCGACCACCTGCCCGGCGATCTCGGCGACCAGTGCGGCGCTCTCCTCTTGCAGCAGCCGGCGAGCCCGGGCGACCTCCTGATCGGCGACCAGGCGCGCGTCGCTGCGGATGCGATCGGCGGACCTGCGAGCTTGCTCGAGGAGGTGCTTGGCCTCGGTTTCGGCCAGGGCGACGATCTCGGCACGCGCCCGAGCCGCATCGGCCTCGATCCCGCGCAGCTTGGCTTCGAACTCTTGCTTGATGGCCTGGGCCTCGGCTCGCGCGCGGGAGGCGGCCTCGAGGGCGGCGACCACCCCGGCGCGCCGGTCCTTGAGGTACTGGACGACCAGCGGCCAGGCGAAGCGGCGCAGCAAGAAGAAGTAGATGGCGAAGTTGACGAACGCCAAGACCAGCATCTGGACCGAGCGAGGGTGGGCTTCGCCACCAGCCTCGGAGGCGAGCGCCAGAGCTGGCAGGAGGAAGAGCGCCGCCAGGGCGACGACGGCTCGCCGGAGGAGAGCGGCCGGGTCGCGGCCTGCGGTGGCGCGGGCCGTGACGATGCGGCCAGGAGCCGTGGTGGGTCTCATGCGGCCACCGAGCGGCCGAGGAGGTGCTCGGCGGCCAGGGTTGCGATCGATCCCACCTGGTCGCGCAGCGCCGCGCGAGCGAGCGCGGTCTCCCGGGTCACGCGCTGGCGCACGTCCTCGAGGGAGTGCGCGGCATCGTGGCGCGCCTCTTCGAGGATTTGTCGCTCGGCGGCCTCCGCTTCCCGGCGGATCTTTGCACCAGCGTCGCTGCCCGCCTGCCGCGCTGCCTCGAGCTCCGCGTCGAGCTGGGCCTGCAAGGCAGCCGCCTCCTCACGCATGGTGGCGGCCTCGGCTTGGGCTCCGCTGGTGCGCTTGGCGCGCTCGTCGAGGACCTGCTGGGTGGGGGACCAAACCAGGGCGTGGAGCATCGCGGCGAAGACGAGGAAGGCGACGATCTGCAGGTAGTAGGTGATGTCGGGCGGTATCTCGAGCATGGTGCGATCTCTCGAAGCGCGCAGGGCGCGAGCGGCGGCGTCCTGGCCCGCGAGGCAGCCGGCCGCGGTGCCGAGGCGGCGACCACGGAATCGGGCTCGGTGCGGGAAGCGCGCCGCGTGCCTTGTGCGGGTTCTCCGTCTCTACTTCAGGTCGCCTTGGGCCTTGAGCGTGGTCGGTGGAGCCGCGGTGACCGGAGCGGCCTTCTCTTCCTTGGCGAGCAGGGTCACCTTGGTGCCGCGGCTCTCGCTTGCGCCCATCGAGCAGTGGCCCTCGAAGACGACGCCTTCCTCGATCACCAGGCTGGGCGTCGTGACGTTCCCGTAGACCCGTCCCGGTGCGCGGATCTCCAGGCGCTTGGTGGCGTGGATGTCGCCCGTGACCTTGCCGTGGATCACCACCGTTGCGCCGGTGATCTGTGCATTGAGCAGAGCCGACTCACCGACGAGCAGCGAATCGTTGGCGATCACCTCGCCCTCGAGCTGACCCTCGATGCGGGCCGGACCTTCGAAGGCGACCTTGCCCGAGACACGAGTGCCGCGGCCCAGGAAAGCGCTCGCCTGAGCGGTGCCAGCATCGAGACTCTTCTCGGCAGTCGACGTGTAGGACGAAGCCATGCTCACCCCCGCGCGCTCCGCTCGTTGTCCGACCGGCGAAGCATCAGAGGGGGCCGGCTCGACTGGGCCCGAACGGACCCGCTCGGCTTCCGCCGCTCTGGGGAGCTCGCCACGATCCCGGTCCTTCTTGAAGAGAGCCATCCGATGATCTCGCAAAGGTGGCACACGCTCGCCGCAGCTCCGCATCCTGGGAGGGGCGGCGCAGCCCGCGCCACAAACGCGCCTGGCTACCACCGAGAAGCGGGGATGTCAAAATGGGGACAGGACTCATTAGGCGGACGGATGCGCGTCCGCGGCGAGCCTGCGCGGCTCTCAGGCGCGGTGGGCTCGCGGGGCCTTGTGGGTCGCGCTGGCCAGGAGCAAGTCGCAGAGCCGGGCGAGGTCGTCGTCGGAGTAGAAGGCGAGCTCGATGTGACCGCCTCCCTTTGCACCACGGGAGAGGCGGACGGAGGCCTTGGTGCCCAGGGCGCGGCCGAGATCCGACTCGATGCGGGCGAGGTCGGGATCGATGGAGGCGGGGGGGGACGGGGCAGGGCGGGAGCGGGCGGCCTCGTGCTCCGCTTGGCGCACGGAGAGCCGACGGTTGGCGATCTCGCGCGCGAAGGCGACGCGTGCGGCGTCGGTTTCGAGGGCGAGAAGCGCACGGGCGTGCCCGGCGGTGATGCGGCCGGCGGCGAGATCGGCCTGGACCTCTTCGGGTAGCTGGAGCAGGCGGAGCGTATTGGCCACCGCAGGACGGCTCTTGCCGACCCGCTCGGCCACCTGCTCCTGGGTGAGGGAGAACTCGCGCATCAGCTCGCGATAGGCTCGGGCCTCCTCCAGGGGAAAGAGGTCGGCACGCTGGACGTTCTCGACGATTGCCAGGACCAGGCTCGCAGCGTCGTCGGCCTGCTTGACGACGGCCGGGATGGTCTCGAGCGCTGCGAGACGCGCCGCGCGCAGCCGGCGTTCGCCGGCGATCAGCTCGAAGCGGCCGTCGGCAAGAGGGCGTACGAGGATCGGCTGCAGGATGCCGTGCAAGGCCACGGAGCGGCCGAGGTCGTCGAGCTCGCTCTGCTCGAAGTGCTGGCGCGGCTGACGGGGATTCAAAGAGACGGCGGCGATGGGGATCTGCTGCACGCTGCCGTGTGCCCGATGCTGTCCTGCCTCGATCGGCGCGGATCCCGCCTGGCGAGTACGGGTGGTTGCCGATGGAATCAGAGCGCCGATACCTTTGCCGAGAGCTTGCCGCATGGAGTCCCCCAAGAATCAAAACACGGTTCTATGAATCTCGGCTGTTGGCAATCACCTCCCGAGCCAGCTCGCCGTAGGCGATCGCACCTCGCGACGATGGGTCGTAGAGCTGTGCCGGGAGTCCGTGGCTCGGGCTCTCGCTCAAGCGGACATTGCGCGGGATGATGGTCGTGAAGACCTTTTCTTGGAAGTGGCTGCGGACGTCCTCCGCGACCTGACGGCAGAGCGTGTTGCGTCCATCGAACATGGTGAGCAGCAGGCCTTCGATGGCGAGTTCCGGGTTCAAGCTCTCGCGGACCAGACCCACCGTCTCGAGGAGCGCCGTCAGCCCCTCGAGCGCGTAGTACTCGCACTGCAGGGGGATCAGCAGCGAGTCGCAGGCGGTCAGAGCATTCAGTGTGACGAGTCCGAGCGAGGGTGGGCAGTCCACCAGGACGAAATTGTACCGCCAGCGTACGGCGGCCAGCGCCTCTTTGAGGCGGTGCTCTCGGGCCTCGGCCGTCACGAGCTCGATCTCGGCGCCAACCAGGTCGCGGCTCGCAGCCAGGACCTGGAGGCCGGGCAGCATGGTCTTGCGTAGCGCTCCCTCGGCAGACGCATGGCCGAGGAGCAGGTCGTATGTGGAGGGCTCTCCCTCGCCGGCGCGAATGCCCACGCCGCTGGTCGCGCTACACTGGGGATCCACGTCGACCAGCAGGACCGCCTGACCCGTCATGGCGAGTGCGGCGGCGAGGTTCACGGCGGTGGTCGTCTTCCCCACACCGCCCTTCTGGTTCACGATGGCAATGACGCGTCCCATGTGCTGCGCGCCGCTCACTAGCAGATTTGCGCGCCGCACAGAAAGCGCCCGGTCGAGCATCGCTCCGAGGGCTTCTCGGAACGCCCGGGAGGTGGCGCACGAGAGCTCGAGCCGCCCGTTGCAGCCCCGCCCTGCACGTCTTCTGGCGGGCTCGTAGCTGGCCTGGCGGAGGCGGATGCACCTGCCGCGTCGAGCTGCGGGCGGGCTGGATCGGTCTTAATCGCTCGGGTGTTTCACGTGGAACGTTGCCGCCGCCAGACGACGCAGGTCGGAGTGCGAGCTGCGTGCTCGATATCGTGTCGCAGCGCGCTCGGGCCGTCGAACTGCGGGTCGCCAAGACCCTGAGGGATCACCAGCGACCGGCCCGGGTCCGGCAGCGAAGCCTCCAGTTCCCGGTGAAGGATCAGCAGGCCGCCGGGCCTCAGTAGGCGACCGGCAATCGCGAGCAGCGACGAGACAGGGATGGCTGCACGGCTGACCACGGCGTCGAGGGTGGCGGGCTCGGAGGTGGCCAGGTTCTCGGCTCGGACGTTGCGAACTTCGAGCGGGACATCGCTCAGGCGGCGAGCCACGGCGCGCAAGAAGCTGGCGCGCTTGCGGCGAGCCTCCACGAGCAGCATCCGCCGGGGACGAAGCACGATGGCCAGCGGCACGCCCGGCAAGCCGTTGCCACTTCCAATGTCGGCGATTTCCAGAGACGAGCCCAGACCGGCCAGCGCGGGCGCACCGACCAGCGAGTCGACGATGTGGCGTTCGACGAAGCGCTCCAGGTCGCGCTGCGAAACCAGGTTCACGTGCCGAGACCAGTGGTCGAGCTCGACGAGATAGGCTCCCAGCTCGGCGAGCGCCCGATCATCGATCGCCACGCCCAGCTGCTCGGCCACCTGGCGCAGCATGCGCACCCGCTCGCCGTCGAGCGAAAGGGGGCCGCGCCGGCGTGCCCTCGTAGAGCGCGCATGAGCGGGGCTCTGCCCATCGAGCCTTCGGGCGGGCACTCGAGAGTCTTAGCTCTGCCGTGAACGTTGCGCTCGCACGAGGTGGATGCGCAGGAGCGAGACGGCGGCCGGAGTGATGCCCGGGATTCGAGTGGCCTGGCCAATGGTACGCGGCTGGACCCGGGACAGCTTCTCTCGGACCTCGGTCGAGAGCCCATCGATCGCGGCGAAATCGGTTGTCGCCGGAACCTCGGCATCCTCCATGCGGCGGAGCTGGTGGACGATCTCCTCCTGGCGAGTGACGTATCCGTGGTACTTCACGTCGAGGAGAACTTGGTCGCGAACCCGCGGGTCCTCGGAGACCGCGAAACCCAGCGATTCGACCACCCGCCAATCTGCCCCGGGACGTCGCAAGACCTCCGCGAGAGAGCTCGGCTTGCGCAGTGCCGTGAGACCGTGGGTGACCAATATCGCGCTGATCTGCGGTGTGGGGGCGAGCGCCGCTCCTTCGAGCATCTCGCGAAGACCGGCGGCTGCCGCTCTTCTCGCCTCGACCAGGTCGGACGTAGCGGAATCGAGGAGGCCGATTTCGCGGCCGAGCGGGCTCAGACGCTGGTCGGCGTTGTCCTCCCGCAGCAGCAGGCGGTGCTCTGCGCGCGAGGTGAACATGCGATAGGGCTCGCCGCCGACCCCTTTGGTGACCAGATCGTCGATCAGCACGCCGATGTAGCTGCTCTCGCGCCCCAGGACGATCGGTGGCTCTGAGCGCGAGGCCCGGGCGGCGTTGACGCCAGCGACGAGCCCCTGGGCGGCGGCTTCCTCGTAGCCCGTCGTGCCGTTGATCTGACCCGCGAGATAGAGGCCACGGACCCGCTTCGTCTCCAGGCTGGGGCCCAGCTCGAGCGGGTCGACGAAGTCATACTCGACGGCATAGCCAGGTCGCGTGATCTGCGCGTTCTCGAGGCCCGGGATCGTGCGCACCATGGCGCGTTGCACGTCGAGCGGCAGCGATGTGGAGAGGCCGTTGGGGTAGACCTCGACCGTGTCGAGGCCCTCGGGCTCGAGAAACACCTGGTGCCGCTGTCGATCGGGGAAGCGCGCGATCTTGTCCTCGACGGATGGGCAGTAGCGCGGCCCGCGACCGCGAATCTGGCCGCTGAACATGGCCGATCGCGCCAGGTTCGCGGCGATCAGGCGGTGGGTCTCGGCGGTCGTGAAGGTGATGTGGCAGGGGACCTGGGGCTGCCCGATCCGGGTCGTCCGGAAGGAGAAGGGGACGGGCGAAGGGTCCGAAGGCTGAGCTTCGAGGGCTGCGAAATCGATGGTTCGGCCATCGAGTCGCGGGCAGGTTCCCGTCTTCAGGCGACCCACCTCGAAGCCGAGTGAGACGAGCTGGGGGGTCAAGCCGTGGCTCGCCGGGTCTCCGGCGCGACCGCCCGGGAACGAGCGGTCACCGACGTGGATCGATCCCCCCAGGAAGGTCCCCGTCGTCAGCACCGTGGCGCGCGCCAGGAAGGAATCGCCGAGCGTGGTCTCGACGCCGCGAGCCACCCCAGCCTCGACGTGGAGCTGCTCTACCGTCGCCTGGCTGACCGTCAGAGCTGGCGTCCGCTCGACCGCAGCCTTCATGTACCGCCGGTAGGCTGCTTTGTCTGCCTGTGCCCGTGTCGCCTGGACGGACCGACCCTTGCGGGTGTTCAGTGTGCGGAACTGGATCCCGCAGGCGTCGATCGCCAGGGCCATCTCTCCGCCGAGCGCATCGATCTCCTTGACGAGATGCCCCTTGCCCACACCGCCTATGGCTGGGTTGCACGACATCTGGCCGATTTGATCGAGATTCTGGGTCAGCAGAAGCGTCCGGGCACCCAAGCGCGCTGCCGCGAGCGCCGTCTCGATGCCTGCGTGCCCCGCTCCGACGACGATGACGTCATAGTGTTCCACGTGAAACTCCGGGGAAGAGGCCGAGGTCACTTGCCGACGCAGAACCTGCGGAAGATCGCGTCGAGCACCTCCTCGTCGTGGATCGTGCCGAGAAGGGCGTCGAGGGCCAACGTGGCGGCGCTGAGGTCGATCGCCGCCAGGTCGAGCTCCGCCCACTCCCGGACCCGACGCTCCGCGCCCTCGAGCAGCTCGACCGCCCGACCGAGAGCGCTCTCGTGGCGCGCCCGCGTGATGCTCGGGCGCTCCGCGCAGCTCGTGTCCGCAGCAGGCAGGATCGTGCTCTGGATTGCACGGCAGAGCTCGGCGATCCCCTCTCCCGTCTTGGCCGATACGTCGAGGGATGCCGCGACGGGGTCGCGCCTGCTCGCCGCGGGCAGCCTTGACTGCCGGCCTGCCGAGTCGCTGCACTCGGCCTCACGAGAGGCTTCGTCTCTGCCCGAGCCGATCCCGAAAAAGCTCTCGGCCTCGGGCCAGGTCCACACCGCCGGAAGGTCCGCCTTGTTGCGCAGGACGATTCTCGGTGGTCCGCCGCTGGTCGGCTGCAGCGCAAGGCGGTCGTCGGCGTCCAGGGCGACAGAGCCGTCGAGGACGACGAGAATGACGTCCGCCTCACGGATCCTCTCCGCGGCTCGCGTGACACCGGCCAGCTCGACCGGATCGACGGCTGAGCGTAGCCCGGCCGTGTCGCAGAGAAGCGCGCCTAGCGTGCCGATGGCCAGCGGCTCCTCGAGGTAGTCGCGCGTGGTCCCCGGGACGGAGCTGACCAGCGCGCGCTCGCGGCCGAGGAGGCTGTTGAGTAGGGAGGACTTGCCGACGTTGGGCTTGCCGGCCAGGGCGATTCGTAGGCCCTCTCTGGCGAGGCGTCCGCGCCGATAGCTGCTCCCAAGCTCGCGAGCGTCGTGACGCAGGGACGCGATGGCGTCGAGCAACTCCGCGCGCTCGCTCTCGGGGAGGTCCTCGTCACTGAAGTCGAGGTAAGCTTCGGTCAGGGCGCGCGCCTCCACGATGCGCTCGCGCAACGAGGCGATGGTCTGCGACAGCCGGCCCTCGAGCTGCAGGCGGGCTGAATCCAGACCCGCGTCGCTTCTGGCGGCGATGAGATCTGCGACCGCCTCGGCCTGGCAGAGGTCGATGCGACCGTTCAAGAAAGCGCGCTCCGTGAACTCGCCTGGGCGGGCAGCCCTGGCGCCCGCCCGCAGCAGGGCACGCAGGATCAGATCGGACACCAATGGCCCGCCGTGGCAGTGGATCTCGACCACGTCCTCACCGGTGGCGCTGCGCGGTGCGAGCATCGGCAGGACGAGGACTTCGTCCAAGATCTGGTGGGTCTCGGGATCCCAGATGCGGGCGATGCGTGCTCGGTGCGAGTCGCGCAGGCGCGCGACAGGACGCAGGGCGTCGCGCCGAACGAGAACGCGCGCGGCGACGTCCAGCGCCAAGCGACCACTCATGCGGACGACGGCGATCGCGCCTACACCCGCCGGTGTGGCGACTGCGGCGATCGTCTCGTCGGCGTAGGCGCGCATCGGCCCGGACATACCAGAAGCAGAGCTCCGGCGTGCAATCGGAAGCTGACGGGAGTGCTGGAGCGCAAGAAACGCAAACCACGTTCTATGACGTCCCATCGAGCAGCGACGTCGATGCGAGGCGGGGCACGGCGTGCGCGCGATCGCTGCCAGCCCTGCGACGAGACGGGCGGGCCTCGGTCGCGCGCACCGGGCGATGCGGAGATGCGGCTCCGGCGGCCTGGTCCCCGGTCGGCCGTGGCCTCGCCGCTCACCCTCCGGGCGGGACCGGCGGCAACCCCGTCGCCGTCTGGCCGCTCAGGCTCGAGGCGGCGCCCCGCGCAGGACGAAGTACTGCTGCGCGATGGTCAGCACGTTGTTGGTCAGCCAGTAGAGCGTCAGCCCGGCGGGAAAGCCGATGAACATGTACGTGAAGATGATCGGCATGAACATCATCACCTTCTGCTGCGTGGGATCTCCCGCCGGCGGCGACATGCGCTGCTGCACGAACATCGACACCCCGAGCAGGATGGTCAGGACGGGCACGCCGTAGCCCAGGATGGGCAGCCGCTCGGGTGCCGAGAGATCGGTGATCCAGAGAAAGAACGGCGCGTGGCGTAGCTGGATCGTGCTCGACAGAGCCTGGTAAAGGCCAAAAAACACTGGGATCTGGAGCACCATCGGCAGGCACCCGCCGAGCGGGTTCACCTTGTGCCGCTTGTAGAGCTCCATGATCTCCTTGTTCATCTGCGTCGGGTCGTCCTTGTGCTTCTCGCGAAGCTTGGCCATCTCCGGTTGGAGCTTCTGCATCTCGCGCATCGATTGGAAGCTCTTCTGCGTGAGCGGCCAGAAGGCGATCTTCACCAGGATGGTCAGCAGGATGATGTCGATCCCGTAATTGCCCGTGATCCGATGGGAGAGATTGAGGATGTGGAGCAGGAAGAGAGAGATCGGTCCGAACCAGCCGAGGTTCAGACCTCGCTCGAGGTCGTGCCCAGCTTCGCGCAGGGCCGAGAGCTCCTTCGGCCCGAGGAAGAGCGTGTAGCCGACGACCGTGGGTCCACTGCCTTCTCGTGCGGTCACGATCTTCGTCTCGATGGCCTCGCCGCGAGGTCGAAGCGCGACGAGCTGTGCGCGGTCCGGGGCGACGGCAGACAGGAAATAGTGATCCTCGTAGCCCGCCCACGCCACGGTGCCCGTGAGGTTCTCCGGTTTGGTCAGGTCCGCGGGGGTGGTCTGGACGAGCTTGCCGTCGATCACGGCCGCTGCACCCTCGAAGACACCCGCCGCGTCTTTCTCCTTGCGCAGCGACTTGCTCCACACCAGGGCCACGCCGGCCGCCTGGCCATCGGGACTCGCCGCCACGAGCTCGGGGGCGAGGCCGGCCGATGCGGGCGTCTCGATGCGCGCCTCGATCGGGTAGCTGTCGCCGCGGAAGGTGAGCCGCTTGACGATGGTCTGGCTGCCGATGGCCGTCTCGAGCTCGACGGTCGCCTGCTCCGCGCCGTGCAGACGCAGTGCCGAGCTTGTCGACTCGTACACCGAGCGCGCATCGGACCACACCCGAGCGCCGCGCAGCTCGACACCCAGCGGCAGCTCCGATTCCTGGCCCGGGACGATCAGATCGAGCGGCGGGCTGTCGGGAGCGTTCGTCGCCCGGAACTGCTTCATCGTGAAGCTCTCGATCCGGCCGCCCGCGGTGGTGAGCACGACGGTGTAGAGGTCCGTCTCGACCGAGATCCTACGCCCCTCGAGGGGCGCCGACGGTTGGGCCTGGCTCGCGGCCATCGCCGCGGCCTCCGGCGAGGGTTCCTCGCCCGTGGGCCGTGGGACGTCGGCACGCGGCCCAGGCGACGCCGTGGCGACGGGCCGCTCGACCCCCTCGATCTCCATTGGCGCTGGTGGCGGCGCCATGCGCTTGAGGACGAGCTCCTGGTAGAGGACGATGATCAGGACCGAGAGCGTGATGAAGAGGATCGTGCGTCGGTCCATCAGCTGCTCACCTCGGAGGGAGCGCGTTTCGTCCTACCAAGCGCCAGCGCGATCAGGCGGCGCGTTGAGGCGCTGCCCCTAGCTTCGCAAGCGAGCAGGTCGGAGGCGAGATGCGGCGGGTCCGGGACGGGGTCGAAACCCCCTTCCTTCAGGGGATGGCAGCGGGCCAGGCGCCGCGCGCCCAGCCAGAGACCCCGAGATGGCCCGTAGCGCTCGATCGCTTCGTGGGTGTACGCCGAGCAGCTCGGCGAGAACCGGCACACCGGTCCGACGAGCGGCGATACGGCGATCTGGTAGGCGCGGATCGCCCCCTGGAGCACGAACGAAAGATAGCGGCTCATGACTCGATGCTGCCCGCGGTCGGCCTTGGCCCCTGCGCGCCTCCCCGGCCGAGCGAGCGAAACGCCGGCTCGAGCTCGCCAGCCACACGCGTGGCGTCGAGCGCGGGAGCCCCTGCTCGGGCGATGACGACCAGGCTCACACCGTCGGCGACGATCTGGCGACTGCGGCGGAAGGCCTCCCGCACGGACCGCTTGACGCGATTGCGCTCGACGGCGCAGCCGATCTTGCGCGTAACGGTGATGCCGAGCCGCGCGCCGCCCAGGCCACCCTCGAGCGCGACGACCAGGAAGTGACGCGTAGGCAGACGCCGGCCCACCCGCTGGATCTCGAGGAACTCGCGGCGCTTTCTCACCCGCGCCGCCGCAGGGAGCCCCTGGGTGCCGGCGGATACCCCGATGCCCGCCAAGGCAGGCCTCTCAGCCGGGCTGCTTCGCTGGAATGGAGACGGTGAGGCGCTTGCGCCCCTTGCGTCGGCGGCGCTTGATCACCTGGCGACCCGTCGGGCTCGCCATCCTCGCCAGGAAGCCGTGTACGCGCTTTCGCCGGCGGTTGCTCGGCTGATACGTCCGTTTCATCTCACCCGCTCGTTTCTCGTCGAGAACCGCTGCCGGAAGTCCGCCGCGCGGCCGCTGTCAGCGCGCGAGGCAATCGGGCAAGGAACCATCTGGTGGGGCTCCTGTCAACGGTCTCTGAGCTTCGCTAAGCCCTGGGAGCCCCGGCTTCTCACTGCGGTCGGTCCCTCGGGCCGCCGCAGCGATGCGGCCCCCCTGGCGGTGCGATCTCGGACCGTGAGCGGGTTTCCCGGACACCCCGGGGCTGCCCGCATCCGCCGAGCCGGCGGATGCCGCCCCTGCCGCGACGGATCCTTGCTGCTGCCGGGTAGGCCACGCATGGATCTCGTGAGCTTCTGCCACGCGGGTCCGCCGCTGCGGCTGCGGCGCTCCGAGGGCCGCAGCCAGCCGTGCACGGCTGCGTCGTCAGCCGGTCGTGGCGAGCGACGGCAAGGGGTGATGGCTCACGCCCTCAGCCCTGGGCGGCGGGAGCGAGTGCCTTGATCTTCTGGTGCTCCTCGCAGCGCGCCGCCTTCACCTGGCGCTTGCGGCAGCCCACCTTGCGGCAAGTCTTGTATCGGGCCTTGGCCAGCTCGCCGCGGCGCCAGGCCTGGTAGTGGCGCCGGCAATACCCCTTGCCGACGACGTCCTTCTCGCAGGCCTCTGCCTTGCACGATCCCTTGCTGCCCATCGATCCCTTCCTCTCTAGTCTTGGCTAGAACTCTTGTTTGAGCTGTCGCGTCATCAGGTCGACCATCGCCTCGCGGGGCGACTTTCCCTCGAACAGCAGACGTCGCATCTGCGCCGTGATCGGCATCTCGACGCCCTGCGCGTGGGCGAGCTCGTCGACGGCGAGCGTGTTGCGCACACCCTCGGCCACCTGGGTCATCGAGGCGAGAATCTCGGAGAGCGTCTCGCCTCGACCGAGGCGCAACCCGACGGTGCGGTTGCGCGACAGCTCGCCGGTGCATGTGAGGACCAGGTCCCCGAGACCAGCCAGCCCGGTCACCGTGATCGGGTCCGCTCCGAGCTCGACGGCCAAACGGTTCACCTCCGCAAGGCCGCGTGTGATCAGGCCGGCCCGGGTATTGTGACCGAGGCCGAGGCCGTCGCTCACCCCGGCGGCGATCGCGATGACGTTCTTCACCGTGCCGCCGATCTCCGCCCCGATCACGTCGCCCGAGGCGTAGACGCGGAACATCGGTGAGGCAAAGCGGTGCTGGACGAAGTTCGCGACTCTCGGGTCGCGGGCGGCGACCGTCACCGCCGTGGGCATCTCGGCCGCCACCTCCTTGGCGAAGCTCGGCCCGGAGAGCACCGCGACGCGTTCCGCGCACGCGGCCACTTGCCCGATCACCTCGCTCATGCGGCTCGAGGTACCTTCCTCGATGCCCTTGGTCGCGCTCACGATCACCACTTCGGGTGCGGCGAAGGGTGCCGCTGCAGCCATGGTTTCGCGAACCGCGTGCGACGGCACCGCGCACACCAGGATCTCGGCTCCGGCGCGCACGGCGCGCTCCAGGTCGTCGGTCGGCGCGATCGGCGCGGGGAGCAGGAACCCGGGCAGGTAGCGTTGGTTCTCGCGCGCCTCGCACATCTGGCGGACGTGTCCCGAGCTGCGTGCCCAGAGGGTGACGGCGTGGCCGGCGCGAGCGAGCTGGATGGCCAGTGCCGTGCCCCACGAGCCTGCGCCGAGAACGGCCGCCTTCATCCCCGAGAGGTACGCATGCGAAGTTGGCCCGAGCAACCCTGGCGCCTTCGCAGGCCCGGCGAAGGCCGGCCGGGCAGCCCGCAAATCGCGAGGATGATATACGGCGCAGGTGTTGCCCTGGCGACGTACGGATGTGCAACCGGACGAGGCCGATGGCCACGGCGGCTGACCTCGCAATCCGGCCCATGGTGGAGCGCGACGTCCGCCGGGTCGGCGAGATCTTTCAGGAAGCATTCAACGACCTCTACCGGCGGCGCGGCTACGGGCTCGTGGTCGGCGACGCCGACATGGGCAGGTCGATTGCGGCGAGCTACCTGACGCTCGACCCGAGCCACTGCCTCGTGGTGGCCCTCGCCGGCAAGGTCGTGGGCAGCGGCTTCCTCCACGTACGGGGACCCACGGCCGGGGTGGGGCCGATCACCGTGGAGCCTGCTCGACAGGGCCGGGGCGCCGGCCGTGCGCTGATGCGCGAACTGTGCCGGTTGGCCGATGCGGCTGGGGTCCGCTCGTTGCGGCTGATCCAGGACGCGTTCAACGAGACCTCGTTCGGGGTCTACGCGCGAGCCGGCTTCGTCGCACGCGAGACGCTGCTGCGCGGGAGCGTGAGGCCGCGTCGCATGGTGTCGCCTGCGCCGTGCAGCGAGGTCCGGACGGCATCCGCAGACGACATCCCGGGAATCGTCGACCTCGAGCGCCGCCTGCTCGGCATCCACCGGCCGCGCGACTACGAGCTCCTCGCCGGCCTGGGAGATCTCTACGTCGTCGATCGCGACGGGATTCGAGCGAGCCTGGCTCGCATGGTGCGCGGCGGGATCGCCGTGCTCGGGCCGGCGGTCGCGCAAGCGCTCGAGGCGCAGCTCGCCTTGCTTGCGGCGGCCGTCGCCGACCTACCGGCGAGAGCCGACGTGCGCCTCCTCGTGCCGGCCAGGTGCTCCGACCTGGTCGAGCATCTGCTTGCGGCCGGGCTCGAGATCCACTCGCTGTGCACCTACATGGTTCGTGGCGAGTACGTCCCCTTCGGCGGCTACTACCTGCCGACGCTCTTCCCCGAATCCGGATAGCGAGGGGTCGCCTGCGGCGCGCTCGGTCTGGTCGTTCGCGGGTGGCTCTGCGTCGCCTCCGGCCACCCGGCGCATGATGCCCAAGAAGCGCTCGGCGTCGACGAAGCCCACGACCCGATCCACCTCTTCTCCCGCAGGCCCGTAGAACAGGATCGTCGGCACGCCGAGGATCTGGAACTGCGAGAGCAGCGCCTCGCTGGCCGGTGTGCTCTCGGTCACGTCTGCCTGCAGCATGGCGAATCGCGCCGCTTCGCGCGTCACGTCGGGATCGACGAACGTGGTCCGGGCCATGGCCACGCAGGGCATGCACCAATCGGCCGCGAACTCGACGATCGCCGGACGCCGGGCGGCGATTGCCCGGTCCAGGGAGTCGACGGAGAGCGGCTCCCAACGGATCCGGTCGCGCGCCTGGGCCGAGGGCTCGGTACCCACCAAGGCGATCCAGCCGGCGGCGGCCACCAGCCCGAGGCCCAGCATGTGGCGTGCAGCCGAGAAGCGCTTGAGCCCGCGGCCCGAGGGCTCGAGGAAGCCGAGGTAGAGACCGGCCAGGGCTAGGTACGCCGGCACCAGGACGCGCAGCGCGAGTGGGCCGAGAAGCGGCGCCAGGAAGTAGAGCGCCATGCCGACGAGGATCACGCCGAACAGGCGATTCACCCAGCGCAGCCACTCACCGGAACGGGGCAGGCGTCGGATGGAGCCCGCGGCCGAAGCCAGGAGCAGGTAGGGTAGCCCCATGCCCAGGCCGAGCGAAAGAAACAGGAGAAGCCCGAGGGCCAGGTCGCGCTTGGCACCGACGAAGACCAGCAGACCGACGATCACCGGTCCGATGCAGGGCGCGGCGACCACACCCATCGTCAACCCCATGAGCAGGGCGCCGCCGATGCCGACCGAGGCGCCGCCCAAGCGCTGCAGGAGCGCGGCTGGTGGGCGCAGCTCGAAGAGCCCGAAGCTCGAGCCGGCCAGCGCCAAGAGCAGCGCCGCCACGGCGATCGGCACCGCCGGATGCTGCAACGGCGCGCCGATCAGGCCGCCGAACAGTGCCGCGCTCGAGCCCAGCACCGCAAAGCTCGCCGTGATGCCCAGCACATAGGCGACGGCGTGGCGCCACGGCCGCTCCCCCGGCCGCGCCTGGCTGCCGAAGTACGCCACCGTGACGGAGATCAGCGGGTAGACGCACGGCGTGAGGTTCAGCGTCAGGCCGAGCACCAAGCTCATCGCGATGGCCGCGGGAAGGCTCGCCTGCTCGAGCCAGCGGGTGAGCCAGGAGGAGCCCTGGCTCCCCGCGCTCGCTCCCCCCGCGGCATCGCCGGGCGGGGCGGCAGCGTCGGCCCGCCCAAAGGTCGCCTCGACGGTGGCCGGTGGCAAGCAGCGCTCCTCGTCACAGGCCTGGAAGCGGAGCTTTGCCAGAACCGGCCCCGCAGGCGGCTCCTCGACCGGCGCTCGGATCTCGATGCGTCCGTCGTAGACCAGGAGCTTCTCGCCGGGGCTGAAGGCGAACTCTCGTGCGATCGGCTCCGGGTAGACGGGCGGCGCAAATCGCGCTCCGGGCGCGGTCAGCGTCAGCTCGGTGGGGATCAGGTGGTCGGCCGCGGGGCGGTGCGCATTGATGTGATAGCCGGGCGCGATCGTCACGTGGGCCGATGCCATGAGCCGGCCGTCGGCCGCGCGGTCGATCGAGCCGCCGAGATGGACGACGCCCGCAGCCGCAGCACCTCCCTTGCAGCAGAGCAGCAGGCCAGCCAAGGCAGCCCAGACGACCAGCGCCGGGCCGCGGGCCGCCGTCGAGTCCCGTGGGCGGGCCGCCGTGCGGGCAGCGGCAGCCCGCGGGTGGATACCCCGCCGGCCGGTCGATGGGGATCTGCCCGTGATCGCCGGACGGCCGGGTCGGCCGCTTTCGTTGGACGAGCTCCGCCGGTGCATCGCGCCCTATGACCCTACCACAGCTCGTGCGGCGGCGCCCGGGGGCTCGCCCGGGGCTCTCAGCGCTGGCGGCTCGCGAGCGGGGTGCGCCGGGGAGTGTTCGACCGGGCGGATCTCGCGCGCCGAGGCTTGCCGGAGTCGACCGCCATCTGCGCTGCCGGGGACGCATCGACGTCGAGCGGCACGGTCTCGACGATCTCCAGGCCGTATCCCGGCAGGCTCACCAGCCGGCGGCGGTAGTTGCTGATCAGGCGAATCTTTCCCGCGCCGAGGTCGCGCAGGATCTGCGCGCCGATGCCGTACTCGCGAAACTCCTTGAGCCTCGCCGAGGACATGGTGCTCGGCTTGCTCGCGTCGGTGTCGTCGCGGCCTGGCTGCGTGGATTCGCCACGCGGCGCGAACATCTCCGAGCCGTGCTCGCGCTTCAAGTAGAGAACGATGCCCCGTCCCTCGTCGGCGATGATCTGCATCGCGCGGTGCAGGAGCTCGCCCGTGTTCCGCTCGGCGTACGCGAAGACGTCCCCCGGCAGGTACTCGGCGTGCGCCCGCACGAGCGTCGGGACATCGTGGCGAATCTCGCCCTTGACCAGCGCCAGGTGCTCGCCACCGTCGACGTCGCTGCGGTAGACGCAGGCGCGGAACTCGCCTCCGTAGCGCGTCGCGATGCGCGCCTCGGCCACCCGGTGCACCAGGGAGTCGTGCCGCAGCCGGTACTGGATCAGGTCGGCGATGGTGACGAGCTTCAAGCCGAACCGCTGGGCGAAGCGCTTGAGGTCGGGCAGCCGGGCCATGGTCCCGTCGCTCTTCATGATCTCGCAGATCACGCCGGCCGGCTTGAGGCCCGCCAGGCGGGCGAGGTCGACGGCCGCTTCGGTCTGCCCGGTGCGCACCAGGACGCCTCCGTCGCGGGCGCGCAGCGGAAAGACGTGGCCAGGGGTCTTGATGTCGCTGGGTGTGGCGCCGTCGGCCACGGCGGTCAGGATGGTGCGCGCCCGGTCGCTCGCCGAGATGCCGGCGCCGATCCCCCGACGGGCGTCGATCGACACGGTGAAGGCCGTGCCGAGCGGCGCATTGTTCTCCGAAACCATCATCGGCAGGCCGAGCTCGCTGAGCTTCGTGGCCGAGAGAGGCAGGCAGATCAGACCCCGGCCCTCGGTGGCCATGAAGTTGATCGCCTCCGCGGTGATCTTCTCGGCTGCCATGCACAGGTCGCCTTCGTTCTCACGGTCTTCGTCGTCCATGACGATGACCATGCGACCGGCGCGGTAGTCGGCGATCGCCTCCTCGATGGTCGCTACGGAGCGGCGGCGAGCCGGCTGATCGATCTGGGACTCGGGCAACGAGCCGAACACGGCTTTCGACTTAACGCTCGGCGGCGAAGCCACGCAAGCCGTGCCCTGGGGAGCCTCGCAGATCTCGCTCCCCGGCCGAGCGCAGCCAGCCTCCCCTGCGCCGTTGCCCTGGCGCGGCGCACGCGCCGGGGGCGATGCCCACGCCCGCTACTCGACCGTCACGCTCTTGGCGAGGTTTCGCGGCTGGTCGACGTCCGAGCCGCGGTAGACGGCGATGTGGTAGGCCAGGAGCTGCAGCGGAATCGACAGCAGGATCGGCGCGAGCTCGTGCGTCACCCGTGGCACGACGATGGTCTCCCAGGCGATCTCCTCGAGCTCGGGCGAGGGGGAGTCCGTGACCGCGATGATCCGCCCGCCGCGCGCCTCGACCTCTTTCAGGTTGGAGAGCGTCTTGGGGTACATCGGGTCGCGCGGCAGCAGGACGACCACCGGGAGCTGCTGGTCGATCAAGGCGATCGGGCCGTGCTTCATCTCGCCGGCGGGGTAACCCTCGGCGTGGATGTAGGAGAGCTCCTTGAGCTTGAGCGCCCCCTCGAGCGCGATCGGGTAGTTGATGCCGCGCCCGAGGTAGAGGAAGTCGGTCGCGTGGCCGTACTTCTTCGAGATCTTCTCGAGCTGCTTGTCGCGCCCGAGGGTCTCCTGGACCAGACTCGGCAAGTTGACCAGGTCGGCGACCAGCGCGCGCCCGCGCTCCTCGCCGAGCCGGCCGAGCATGCGGCCGAGGTGGATGGCGAGCAGGTAGAAGGCGGTGAGCTGCGTGGTGAAGGCCTTGGTGCTGGCGACCGAGATCTCGGGGCCCGCGTGCGTGTAGAGCACGCAGTCGGCGCGCCGCGGGATCGAGGCGTCGACCACGTTGCAGATCGAGAGCACCTTGGCCCCGCAGGCGCGGGCCTCCTCGACCGCCGCCAGCGTGTCGGCGGTCTCGCCCGACTGGGAGACGGCGACGAGCAGCGTGTCGGGCCCGAGCAGCGGCTGGCGGTAGCGTAGCTCGCTCGCGTAGTCCACCTCGACGGGGATGCGCGCCATCTCCTCGAGGAGGAACTTGCCCACCAAGCAGGAGTGCCAGGCCGTGCCGCACGCGGTCAGGTAGATGCGCTGGATTCCCGGCCAGGTGGCGCGCAGCGGCTCGAGCTCGGGTAGGACGACGTCGCCTTCCTCCTGGCGGATGCGCCCCAGCATGGTGTCGATCATCGCCTGGGGCTGCTCGTGGATCTCCTTGAGCAGGAAGTGCTTGTAGCCGCCCTTCTGTGCGGTGATCGGGTCCCAGCTGATGTGCTTGGGCTTGCGCTCGACGGGTTCGCCGTCGAACGTCGTCAGCGTCACCCCGCTACGGGTGACCTCGGCCATCTCGCCGTCCTCGAGGAAGAGCACCTCTCGCGTGTGGTCGAGGATCGCCGGAACGTCGGAGGCGACGAAGTTCTCGCCCTGGCCCAGGCCGATGACGATCGGCGTCGCGGTCTTGGCGGCGAGCAGCCGCGACTTGTCGTCCTCGCAGAGTACGACGATCGAGAACGAGCCGTGCAGCCGCTTCACGGCCGCCCGGCTGGCGCCGAGCAGATCCAGCCCCTGGCAGAGATGCTCGTCGATGAGCTGCGAGATCACCTCGGTGTCGGTCTCCGAGGTGAACCTTCGCCCGCGTGCCTCGAGCTCGGCCTTGAGCTCGAGGTAGTTCTCGATGATCCCGTTGTGGATGACCACGACCTTGCCGGCGCGGTGCGGGTGAGCGTTCTCCTCCGAGGGTCGGCCGTGCGTGGCCCAGCGCGTGTGCCCGAGGCCGATCGTGCCGCTCAGCGGCGATTCGCGCAGCAGCCGGTCCAGGTTGTCGAGCTTGCCGACGCAGCGGCGGACGTCGATGTGGCCATGGATCAAGGTCGCCAGGCCTGCGGAGTCGTAGCCGCGGTACTCCAGGCGGCGCAGGCCGCCCACCAGGATCTGGCTCGCCTCCTGCTCGCCGATGTATCCCATGATGCCGCACATGGCTGAGAGCTCACCTCCTGGATCGCATCGCTGGAGCCAAGCTACCCCGTGACACTCGGCGGCGGCAACAGGGTCCTTTAGCGGGGTCCTCCAGCAGCCGTGAAGAAGCGAGCATTCGAGTGCTCATGGGGCGGACATCTGGAGTGTCTGCCACATGTGAAGAAACGAGCATTGACAGCGCATTCTCCGCCTGGCTAAGGGCCTTGCTGCGGCTCGCACGTGCCTTCACCGCATGCCACGAGGCGTCGGCTGGCGCGTCGCTCACGATCCGCGCCAGATCCCCAGGAGTGACGTTTGAGCATGCGCCGAGCCTCCTCGCAGCGGCGGTTCGTTCCGCAACGGCCAGGTGAGCCCCGCGCCACCCCTTGCCCGGTGCGGGGCGATTCCGGCCGCGGAGGCCGCAGATCCCCAGCCATGGCTCGAGTCGACGGCGGCCGGCAATTCGCCGATGGCGGCTGGGCGAGGCGGGCATGAGGCGCCGGGGCGAGGCCAGCGTGGCGCGGCTGGAGCGCTCGGCGCTGGCGCGCTTCACGGCGCGCGTTCTCGTCCTCACGCTGCTCGCCCAGGGTGCGCCGGTCGACTTCCGGCAGCGCGCCGTCGCGAGCACGGAGCCGTCTGCCGGTGCGCCGCGCTCCTCGGGTGGCACCCTGCACGTCGAGGCGCAGGCGGCGACGGCCTGCCGCGGCAAGACGCCGTGCTTTGCCACCATCCAGGCGGCGATCGACGCCGTTGGTCCGGGGGAGCGGATCGAGATCCAGGCGGGCGAGTACGTCGAGCAGCTGCGCATCCGGCGCAAGAACGCGCACGCCGGTGCGAGCGAGGCCGACCGGATCGTCATCGAGGCCGATCCCTCGGCCGCCGTCGGGAGCGTCGTCCTGCGTGGGAGCCGCGACGGCTGCGAGTCCGGATTCGCGGTGGAGGTGGAGCGCTCGCGATACCTCACGCTGCGCGGCCTCAGCATCGTCGGCGCCGGGGCACGCGGCATCGGCCTGCGCGGCGGCAGCGCAGAGAGCCGGGGCATCCACATCGAGCGCAACCGGCTGGCGCGCGGTGGGCCACGCCAGTGCAACGGCGGGATCGACGTCGGGCGAGGCAACCCCGACACCGTGATCGCCAACAACCTCATCTACGCCAACGGGCGCAACGGGATCCGCTTCCGCGATGGCCGGGGCGGCTCGTACTACGTGATCGGCAACACGATCGCGCGCAATGCCTGGAGCGGCGTGCAGATCGCGCGAGCCTCGGTCGCCGAGCTGGTGAACAACGTGATCGTCCACAACGGCCAGGCGCCCGGGGCAACGGCGAGCCGGGTGGGCGTGCGACGGCGCCGCAGCAGCTCGCCGGACCCGCGCCGGGTGCGCCTGCTGGGCAACGTGTTGTGCGGCAATCGGGGCGGCGAGCTGGTGGGCACGATGCTCGACGTGCAGGACGCCGCCAACCTGACGCCGACGGGTCTCGAGGGCCCGGGCGTGGCGGCGAGCCCCGCGTGCGATCGGCTCGATGCGCTGCTCGGTGACCACAGTGGGCCGGACGGCAAAATCGACACGGACGACGACGATTTCGCGCTTGCGCAGGGATCCGCGGCGACCGACGCCGGCGTGGATCCGCGCGGCATGTACGCGGCCGTTCCCGCGGCACTCCTCGAGGCCGACTTCGCGGGGCTGGCGGCACGGCCGCGCGACGGCGACGGCGACGGGGTCGCGGCCTTCGACGCGGGTGCGCTCGAGGGGCCGGGCGGGGCTCCACCCACGCCGAGCCCATCGCCCACGGCCTCCGCGTCGCCGACGCCCTCGCCATGGCCGACGACCTCGCCTTCCCCGTCGCCCTCGCCGAGCGCCTCCCCGACGCCGGCCGAGAACACCCCACCCGACCTGATCCCCCCTGGTGACCGGCGCATCGTCGTCGGGCAGGCGTTCTCGACGCGGCTCTTCGCCTTCGACCGGGATCCGGGCGACGTGGTGTCGTTCGGGCTGCCGGAGCTCCCGCCGGAGATGACGGTCGATCCGCAGAGCGGTGAGGTCGCGTGGCTTCCGACCGAAGCCGACCTCGGCCGACACGCGGTGACCGCGAGCGCGACCGACCGAGCCGGTGCGACGGACGCCGAGAGCTTCAGCGTCACGGTGGTGGCCGCTGCCGCGCCGCCGGTCGTCGGCCAGGCGCCGCGGATCGATCCGCTCGAGGACGTCACGATCGCCGTCGGCGACTCGCTCGCCCTGCGGGCGACGGCCTTCGACCCGGATCCCGGCGACCTGCTCACCTTCTCTCTGCCCGCCGCACCGCTGGGGATGACGATCTCGAGCAGCGGCGAGCTCGCCTGGACGCCGAGCGCGAGCCAGGTCGGCCGCCACGACTGCACGGTGCAGGTGAGCGATCCTGGCGGCTTGGTCGCCACCGAGTCGTTCACCGTCACCGTGCAGGCAGCCGACGCGGCACCGCTCGCCGCCGACGACACCTACGAGGTGCGCGCCGGAGAGACGCTGGCGGTGCCCGCTGCGGGTGTGCTCGAGAACGACCGCGACCCGCGAGGCGACCCGCTCGCGGCGGCGCTGGTCGAGGCGCCGGCCAACGGCACGTTGGACCTGCGGCCGGACGGGGCGTTCGAGTACACGCCCGCCGCACCGTCCCGACGTACCGACATCGGCGTCGACCTGGCCCGCTGGGACACGCCCGAGATCGTCACCAGCGGAACCTACGGCAGCTCCGACGAGGGCAGCGCGCTCGACCGTGACACGAGCACGTCATGGCTCGCCGCCGACCGCCCGGCCGTCTACTACGAGCTCGCCTTCGAGAGCCGCGACGTCACGGTGCGCCGGCTGCGGATGGTGGGCAATCGCAACCCCGAGGAGGGGATGGACTTCCTCTCCGGGGTCTTCCAGCTCTTCGACCGCGGCGGCGGCGTGCTCTACGACAGCGGCGAGGTCGCGCTTCCCGATCCCGGCGACGTCGAGCTCGACGTCGGCGAGATCGCCGGCGTCCACCGTGTCCGCTTCACCGGCGTGAGCTGGGAGAGCCATCCGGGCTTCGCCGAGCTCGAGGTCATCGGCAGCGCCGAGGTGCTCGACGTGCGGGAGGAGTGGGCTTGGACCTCGTCCGCCGTGCGCCCCGATGACCTCCAGGTGAGCGCCGCGCCGGTGGTCGGGGACCTCGACGGCGACGGCGCACCGGAGATCGTCTTTGCGAGCTACGCGAGCTCCGACCTCGGCGGCACCAACTACAAGGCCGGCTACCTGCGGGCGGTCCATGGCCGCGACGGAAGCGAGGCGTTCACTGTCACCAGCCACCGCGTGCTCGCCTCCTCTCAGCCGGCGATCGGCGACATCGACGGCGACGGCCGCGCCGAGATCCTGATCCTCGCCGACGATGCCAACCACCTGCTGGCCTTCGAGCACGACGGCACGCACAAGTGGACCGGGCCGAACCTGCGTGGGCAGAACGGTGGTGAGCTCGGCGGCCCGGCGCTCGCCGACCTCGATGGCGACGGCTCGCCGGAGATCGTCGTCGGCGAGAACGACGGCGTGACCGTGCTCGCTGCCGACGGCACGACGCGCTGGGTGTCGCCGAGCGGCGGCTCGGGCGGTCATACTCTGGGCAAGCTTCCCTTCGCCGTCGACCTCGACCTCGACGGAGCGCCCGAGATCCTCGCCGGAAACACGGCCTACACCGCCGCCGGCGCGATCCGCTGGAAGAACGACGCCCTGCCCGACGGCTTCACCGCCGTCGGCAACTTCGACGACGATGCGTACCCCGAGATCGTCCTGGTCGCCCCCAACCGCGACGGCAATCCGGTGGTGCGCCTGCTCGAGCACGACGGCCAGGTGATCTGGTCGTACGTCGCGCGCACGACGACGCGCGGCGGGCCGCCGACGGTGGCTGACTTCGACTCCGACGGCAAGCCCGAGGTGGGGTTCGCGGCGCGCCACGTCTACACCATCCTCGACGGCGACGGCACCCTGCTGTGGGCGGAGCCCGTGCTCGACGCCACCTCGGGTGTGACCGGCTCGACGGCCTTCGACCTCGACGGCGACGGCGGCGCCGACGTCGTCTACGCCGACGAGCGCTACCTCTACGTCTTCCGCGGGCGCGACGGGCAGAAGCTCTTCCGCACCGAGCTCGGCTCGGGGACGCTCTACGAGTACCCGGTGGTCGCCGACGTCGACGCCGACGGCCACGCCGAGATCGTCGCCGTGGCCAACCACGGCTCCTTCGGCGCCAACCCGAGCACCCACCGCGGCGTCTACGTCTTCGGCGGCGCGCACGACGACTGGACGCGCACGCGCCCGGTGTGGAACCAGCACACCTACCACGTCACCAACGTCGGCACCGACCTCGCGATCCCACCCTTCGAGCAGCCGAGCTGGCTGCTCGCCGGCCTGAACGACTTCCGCCGCAACGCCTTTGCGCCCGACGAGGCGGGGAGCGCCGATCGCTTCACCTACCGGGCGAGCGACGGCGCGAACGAGTCGAACGAGGCGACGGTCTTCCTCGAGATCCTACCGCCCAACACCGCCCCCGAGATCGTCTCGCAGCCGACGCTCGGCGCCACGGTGGGCTTCCCCTACGCCTACGGTGTGCGCGCGGTCGACGTCGAGGGCGACCCCCTCGTCTACTCGCTGGTCGAGGCGCCCGCCGGCATGACCATCGACGCCGCGAGCGGCGCCGTGCGCTGGGCGCCCGGCCAGGCGCAGCTCGGCGATCACCGGGTCGCCGTGCGGGTCGTCGACGACCAGGGCTTCGCCGGCGCGCAGGCCTTCACCGTGAGGGTGGCCGCTGCCGTGCGCGTGCCGGAGGT